>NZ_JAQIIX010000001.1:300000-600000 GCF_036946495.1 Mycolicibacterium neoaurum | reverse complement strand
GACGCGAACGCATCCATCCCGACCCCACAGCCCGTGTTGCCGCGGCCCATGTTCGGGGCCGATCCGGTCGCCGCCGCGGCCACGTCGGTACACTTCGTCGCCCCCGCCGCCATCGAGGACGGATTGGCCGACCGGCTGGACATCCGGCGAAAGCTGTTGCCTGTCAGAAATGTTCGCCAGGTCGGCAAGGCGCAGATGCCGCTCAACGACGCCACGCCCCGCATCGAGGTCGACCCCGACACGTTCACCGTCCGGATCGACGGTGACGTGTGGACCGAACAGCCCGCCGCCGAGTTGCCGATGGCGCAGCGCTACTTCCTGTTCTGATGCTCGCCCAGGCGCCGCACGGGTTGGCCACGTTGCTCACCCTCGCCGATTCTCGGTTGCCCACCGGTGGGCATGTGCACTCCGGTGGCATCGAAGAGGCGGTCACCACGGGCCGGGTGAACGATATGCCTACTCTGCGCGCGTATCTGCGCCGCCGAATCAGCACCCAGGGGCTGGTGAGCGCCTCGCTGGCCGCCGCTGTGCACCGCGGTGACCTGTCCGTGGAGTCGGCCGACGCCGAAACCGATGCCCGTACACCGTCGCCGGCCGCTCGGGTGGCCTCGCGCGCCCAGGGCCGCGGACTTCTCCGGCTGGCCAAACGTGTGTGGCCGGAACCGGCGGCCGCCGCGGTCTTGGGATGGGGGGCGCTGGGTGTCAAACCACACCTTCCGGTGGTCGCCGGAGTGGTGGGCAGCACCAGCGGCATCACTGCCGAGCACACCGCGCTGTCGATGGTCTACACGACCATGACGGGGTCGGCGACCGCCGCGCAGCGCCTGCTGGCGCTGGACCCGGCCGATGTGGCCGCCGTGACCTTCGAGCTGTCCGCGCTGTGCGCGCAGACCGCCGCGACGGCGTTGACGGGCCTTGCCGATCTGTCCGACCCCTTGCTCGACGTGTTGGCCGAACACCACGCTGCGCGCGAGCGCCCCCTGTTCTCCTCCTGACCGACCGATATCGAAGGAATGACATGCCACCACATCTGATCGACGGCGAACCCCACGATCACCAGCACGACCGGCCGAAGCGGGTCCGCCGTCCCGGTGAACCGCTGCGTATCGGGATCGGCGGGCCGGTCGGGTCGGGCAAGACCGCGTTGACCGCCGCGCTGTGCCGTCAGCTGCGCGATGAGCTCTCGCTGGCCGTGCTGACCAACGACATCTACACCACCGAGGACGCCGACTTCCTGCGCCGCCACGCCGTACTGCCCGACGAGCGCATCACCGCGGTGCAGACCGGCGGCTGCCCGCACACCGCCATCCGCGATGACATCACCGCCAACCTCGATGCGATCGACGATCTGATCGCCGCGAACCCGCGGCTCGATCTGATCCTCGTCGAATCCGGCGGTGACAATCTGACCGCCACGTTCTCTTCCGGCCTCATCGATGTCCAGATCTTCGTCATCGATGTCGCCGGCGGCGACAAGGTGCCACGCAAGGGTGGCCCGGGGGTGACCTTCTCGGATCTGTTGGTGATCAACAAAACCGACCTGGCGCCGATGGTGGGGGCCGATCTGGATGTCATGCGCCGAGATTCGACAACGGTGCGCGGGGATCGGCCGTTCGTGCTCATCTCGCTGACCGAGGACCCCACCGCGGGTCCGGTGCTGGCGTGGGTCCGCGAACAACTCCAGGTGCCGGTGTCGGGCTGACATCGTGCGTTCCGATGTCCTGTTGGTGGCGCGGCCCGGTCGCGGCGCGCATATCGAATGCACCGGCGGCATCACCGCCAGGCGAACCGGTGCCGAGACCGTGCATCTGCTCTCGGCGGCCGCCACACCGCTGGGCGGTGACGTCATCGCGGTACGGATCATCGTGGAACCGGGAGCGCGGTTGGCGGTCCGTTCGGTGGCAGCCACCGTCGTGTTGCCCGGTGCCACGACCGCCGAGTCGCACAGCACGTGGGACGCAGAGGTGTGCGGAGAACTGGACTTCGATCCGGAGCCGACCGTGATAGCGGGGAACTCGCGGCATTCGGCGGCCACCCGGATCCGGGTGGCCGCCGACGCGCGGATCCGGGTGCGCGAACGCATCCAAATCGGCAGGCACGGTGAACACGATGGCTACTGGACGGGGTCGTTGCGCGCCGATATCGACGGTGCACCGTTGCTGCGACACCGCGTCGAGCTGGGCACCGCCTCGGTCAACGATGACCAGATCGCCGCGCCCCGCGCCTGCGTCAGCGAATTACGCTATCCGCAGGCATCTTTCGCAGGTGCCGGGACGGTGCTCAGCCTCGCCGCCGGCGGGGCGTTGTCGACGTGGCAGGGCCCGCGGCTCGACGAGACGCCGGCCTGAGCCGTGCGATCGGATCAGCGCTTTCCGCGGAACATCGGCGCACCCTCGAAGGGGTTCCAGCTGGTGCTGCCGCGAGTGACGTGCAGGAAGTAGGCCCAGTTCGCCGTGCTGGAGTAGAGCACGCCGATCGCGGCGCCGTACGCCGCGGACGGGAAGCTGAAGTTCAGCGCGATCTCGATCACGCTGATCACCATCGCCAACACGAACGAAAAGCCGAACAGGCTCAACCCTTTTCGCCACGGTCCCTTGATGGCGAAATAGATCGGCCCGAAGAAGAACGCCGGGCCGTTGGCCCCCAAGCGCATCCGCTGGCCGAACGAGAGTTGCTTGAACGCTGCCTGCGCGGCCGGCGTGGAGGCCGGGTGCCCGTAGCGGGAGAAGAACTCGAAGCGGCTACGCCACTGCTCGGGAACCTGGACGCCCGCAGGACCGGGAGGCGGTGCGCCGTAAGGGATGTCGGGATTGTGGGGATACTGGGACGGGAAGCCGCTGTCTGTCACCGCGCCATAGTACCGTTCGCGCACGTCGTTGTGCGGCTACGGTCGGTGGATCACATGGCGGTGAGATCGGTTCAGCTGGCGGCTTTCTCGCTCTCCTGTACCGCGGCCGCGATCTCTTGGAGTTCCTCGATCCTGATCCGAGCGTAGGCCTGCTGCTCGGTGATGGTCAGCTGACCGCGCTGTCGGCTCAGGAACGTCACCGCCCATGACAACAATGTCGCGATTTTGGTCTTGAAGCCGACCAGGTAGATCAGGTGCAGGCCCAGCCAGGCGAGCCAGGCGATGAAACCGCCGAACTCCAACTTGCCGACCTTGGCCACCGCATTCCACTTCGACACCGTGGCCATCGAGCCCTTGTCGAAATACTTGAACGGCACCCGCGGCTTGGGCTTGGTGCCGTGGGCGCGCGCCGCCGCCTCGTTCTTCACGATCGCGGCGACATACTTGCCACCCTGGATCGCGCCCTGCGCCATACCGGGCACACCGGGCACGAAAGCCATGTCACCGACCACGAACACGTTCGGGTGACCCGGGATCGACAGATCCGGGTTGACGACAACACGACCGGCGCGATCGATCTCGGTCTCCGACTGCGCGGCCAGATCCTTGCCCAACGGGCTTGCCTGGACGCCTGCCGACCACACCTTGCATGCCGATTCGATGCGGCGCAGCGTGCCGTCTTTGTCCTTGACGGTGATGCCGTTGCGGTCGACATCGGTGACCATGGCGTTCAGTTGGATCTCGACGCCCATCTTCTCCAGCCGTTCCTTGGCCTTGAGCCCGAGCTTCTCACCCATCGGCGGCAACACCGCCGGAGCGGCATCCAGCAGGATGACGTGGGCTTCGGTCGGGTCGATGTGGCGGAAGCTGCCCTTGAGCGTCTGATCGGCGAGCTCCTGGATCTGTCCGGCCATCTCGACACCGGTGGGGCCGGCGCCGACGACGACGAACGTCAGCAGCTTCTTGCGGCGCTCGGGATCGCTGGACCGCTCGGCCTGCTCGAAGGCGCCCAGGATGCGTCCGCGAAGCTCCAGCGCATCGTCGATGGTCTTCATACCCGGCGCCCACTCCGCGAAATGGTCGTTGCCGAAGTAGGACTGACCGGCACCAGCGGCCAGGATCAGCGTGTCGTAAGGGGTGCTGTACGTGTGCCCCAACAGCACCGACTCCACGGTCTGCTTCTCCAGATTGACGTGGGTGACGTCGCCGAGAAGGACCTGTGCGTTGCGCTGCTTGCGCAGGATCAGGCGGGTCGGCGGGGCGATCTCACCCTCGGAGATGATGCCTGTGGCCACTTGGTACAGCAGCGGCTGGAACAGGTGATGGGTGGTGCGCGCGATCAACTTGATGTCGACGTCGGTGCGCTTGAGCGCCTGCGCGGCATTCAAACCACCGAAACCCGATCCGATGATGACGACCTTGTGCCGATCCGATGCCGTAGCTCCGGGATGGCTCATCTCTGCTCCTAGCGAAGTGCTTTGTCAGTACAACCACAGGGTAGTCGGTGGCCATCCCACCAGCGCGGTGAGATGGCACACCGGACCGATAATTCACTCCCTGGGTCGGGCTTGCACCGAGAGCTCTACCCCGAAATCAGCGGTTTCAGCGCTTCGGCCACCCCGGTGACACCGCCGGGGACGTACCCGCCCATGGTCGCCGGGCTCAAGATCACGCCGTCGACCCCGACGTCATACACCTTTTCCTTGAGCTGCTCGGCGATCTGCTCGGGGCTTCCGAACACGGCCTGCTGCTTGAAATCGTCGGGGATCATCTCGGCGGTGAAGTGCTCACCGATCAGCGCAACGACCAGCATGCTCGTCTCCAGGGTGGCCGGATCGCGGTCGATCTCCTCGCACCTGGCCCGGACGACATCGAGCTTGCGGGCCAGCTCGTCGAAGCCGGCGATGATGTTCAGGTGGTCGAAGTGCCGCGCGGCCAGCGGGATGGTCTTCTTCTCGCCGCTGCCACCGATCATCAGCGGGATATGGTCGCGGAAACGGGGATTGGCGAACGCCTCGTTCGTACGGTAGTAGGCGCCATCGACGGTGACCCGCTCACCCTTAAGCATCGGGATGATGATGCTCAACGCCTCATCGAGCTTCTTGAACCGATCGGTGAAGGTGCCGAACTCGAATCCGAGGCTGTCGTGTTCGAGTTCGAACCACCCCGTGCCGATACCCAGAATGGCACGGCCCTGGCTGATCACGTCGAGTGTGGTGATCTCCTTGGCGAGCACCGTCGGGTTGCGATAGGTGTTGCCGGTGACCAGCGTCCCCAGCTGGACCCGTTCGGTGGCCGTCGCGAGAGCTCCGAGGGTGGTGTATGCCTCCAGCATCGGTTCTTCGGGGGCGCCGAGGCCGGGAAGTTGGTAAAAGTGGTCCATCACGAAGACCGAGTCGAAACCGGCTTCCTCGGCCTCGCGGGCCTGCGCGATCACGGTCGGGAAGAGATCGGAAACGCCGGTGCCGTAGGAGAAGTTGGGGATCTGGAGTCCAAGTCGAATCGCCATGGACCCACCAAAGCACAGTGAACCGGAGTGGTCACCCCGTTTCAGCTCGGGGTGAACACGGAATATTTCAGCCGAACTGCGCCAACGCGCCCTGGCTCACGTGCAGCGTCTCGCCGGTGATGTGGCGCGCCGCCGGAGTGGCGAGGAACAGTGCCAGGCGGGTGATCTCGGAGGCTGTCGAGCCTGCTGCCGAATCGGCACCCGGGTAGCCGGCTTCAGCGCTTCGCCCTGCGGCGATGGTGTTGATGGTGATGCCCCGGATGCCGAAATGGGCGGCCTGGCCGGCGGTCCAGTTCGACAGCGCGGCCTTGATCGCGGCGTCGGCACTGCCCTCGGCGGGGTTCTCCGGGACGATGTTGAGGATCGATCCACCCGAGCTGAGCTGATCGCCGAGGACGGACACGGTCAGCACCGCCGAGAGGACGGTGGTGTCCAACGCGTGCCGCCAGGTGGCGGCGCGTTCGGCTAGCGAGTGCGTCCGAGGATCGCCGGCGTCCCAGCGCGGCGCAGGAACGTTGACGATGCCGTCCAGGTGCTGGGGGAGTGTCCCGCGAGCGGCCTCGAGGCTGGCCGGATCGATGTTGTCCAGCACGACAGATTCGACGTCGAGTTCCTTGGCGGCGACCTCGAGCTCCGCACGCCGCGAACCGGCGATGAGGACATCGTGGCCGGCTTCCCTGAAACCGCCGGCGATCTGACGGCCGAGGTCGGTGTCGCCACCGGTGAGCAGCACGTGCATCGAACCCTCCTTGGTTCAGCGCTGAGTCAGCGAATACCGGCGATGTTACTGGACAGTAGCTAGGACGTGAAATCTGACGCGCCCGCCGTGGGGCGCTGTGGTAACGCCGGTGCATCCGCGCGCGAAACATCGATGAGACCCGCCGAACGTGCGCCGAGCACGGTCGGTGCACCCCACGCTGACCGGCCATTACCGGCAACGCGGGTAGGGTCTATCTGCGTCGCGTTTTGGCAACCCCAGCTATCTTTCAGCAAAACACTATTAGAGCAACTCACACTTGCGTCACGGCTGTAACACGGTATTTTCTTCTCCATGGATCAGTCGGACGTGAATTCCTCACACCGCAGGCGCCGCACCGCCGGATTGCTGGCGGCTGCGGCCGCCGGTGCGACAGCGGCCGCGCTGACACTGCCGGTCGCGGTGTCGCATGCCGAGCCGGTTCCGGCTCCGCCTTCTCCCGTTCCCGCCGATCCGGCCCAGCCTGCGGCGCCCGCACCGGCGCCGCCCGCACCTCTTCCGCCCGGTGTGCCACCACCACCGGCCGATCCGAATGCACCGCCGGTCGACCCGAATGCCCCGCCGCCGCCTCCCGCGCCCGAGCCGGGGCGGGTCGACAATGCGGCGGGTGGTTTCAGCTATGTCGTGCCCGAGGGCTGGAAGGTCGCCGACGCCACCCAGCTGTCCTACGGGCAGGCGCTGCTGACCAAGATTCCGCCGGCCGGAACGGAACAGCCAGCCAACGACACCAGCGTGCTTCTCGGCAGGCTCGACCTGAAGCTCTTCGCCGGTTCGGAGGCCGACAACGCCAAGGCCGCAACCCGGTTGGCCTCGGATATGGGTGAGTTCTTCATGCCGTTCCCCGGGACCCGGCTCGGCCAGGAAAGTACCCCGCTGACCGCGGGCGATCTCACCGGATCCGCGTCGTACTACGAGGTCAAGTTCACCGATACCAACAAGCCCAACGGCCAGATCTGGTCCGGGGTGGTCGGCACGCCGGTGGCCGCGGGCACCCGTGGGCAGCGCGCTCCCGAGCGTTGGTTCGTGGTGTGGCTGGGCACGGCCAACAACCCGGTCGACAAGGCTGCGGCCGTGAATCTCGCCCAGTCGATCCGGCCCTGGTCGCCGCCCCCGCCTCCGCCGCCGCCGGACCCCAACGCGCCTCCGCCGCCGCCGGACCCGAACGCGCCCCCGCCGGATCCGAATGCCCCGCCTCCGCGCCCGGCGGTGGGTGTACCGGTCCCGGTGGATCCGAACTCCGCTCCCGGGATGCTGCCGCCCGCCTGATGTCTGCGCGCTTTGGCACGATCGTGCCCATTTTGGGGGCGTGATCGTCACCTGACCGGGGTACACCGGAAGGCAGCGCGGCTTGAAGGGGCCGAGCATCCCGCTACGGGAGCCCATCCGGGGTATCGAGGCAGGAGTGTTGATATGGACATGCTGGCGGCAACGGAAGTTCTGGCCCGCTCGACCACCCAGACGAGCGTCGGGTGGATCGGTTACATCATCATCGGCGCGATCGCCGGCTGGATCGCCGGAAAGATCGTCAAGGGCACCGGGTCCGGGATCCTGATGAACATCGTCATCGGCATCGTCGGTGCCCTCATCGGCGGTTTTCTGCTCAGCTTCTTCCTCGACACCGCCGGCGGCGGATGGTGGTTCACGTTGTTCACCGCGGTGCTGGGCTCGGTGATCCTGTTGTGGATCGTCGGACTCGTCACCAAGAAGTCGTAGCCGTCTCAGGCGCGCGCGGTGAGCACCCGGGGTGCGCCATCGGTGATGGCGATGGTGTGTTCACTGTGTGCGGTCCGGGAGCCGTCGGCGGACCGAATGGTCCAACCGTCCGGGTCGTAGACGATCCGGTCGGTGCCGGCGGCCAACCACGGCTCCAAGGCCAAGGTTAGGCCGGGACGCAGCGTCATCCCGCGGCCGGCCCGACCGATGTTGGGCACGTGAGGGTCCTCGTGCATGGTGCGTCCCAACCCATGCCCGCCGAAGTCCGTGTTCACCCGGTAGCCGTAGTCGGCCGCGACGTTCCCGATGGCCGCGGAGATGTCGCCGAGTCGGTTCCCCGGCTGGGCCTGGGCGATACCGGCGGCGAGTGCGCTTTCGGTGGCCTCGATGAGCCTCAGATCCTCGGCCCTCGGGCTGCCGACGATGATGCTGCGAGCCGAGTCGGCCACCCAACCATCGATCGATACGGCAATGTCCATCGTCAGCAGGTCGCCGTCGGCGAGTGTGTAGTCGTGCGGAAGGCCGTGCAGCACCGCGTCGTTGACCGACAGGCAGATGACATTGCGGAACGGTCCGCGGCCGAACGACGGCGCGTAATCCCAATAGCAGGATTGCGCGCCACGCTCGGCGATGAGATCCCGGGCGCGCTTCTCGAGGTCGAGGAGATTCACCCCGGGCCGAGCGCGGTCGGCGAGATCATCGAGAAGGGTGGCGATGAACGCCCCGGTGACCGCCATCGCGTCGACTTCCTGCGTTGTCTTCAGTTCCACCATGTTCGTCGGTACCTCACCGTGATCGTCGATGCCGGTATGAAAATACCGACTTGTGCTCACGGTAGCCGACGCTGTCGGTATTTTCATACCGGGAGCGCTAGGCTGGCCGCATGGTGCGCCTTCCGTTGACCGCCGAACAGCTCGCCGCCGGTAAACGCATCGGCGAGCGCCTCCGCCAGGCCCGCGGTGAACGGACGCTGGCGGAAGTGGCCGCGTCGGCCGGGATCTCACCGGAGACCTTGCGCAAGATCGAGACGGGGCGGCTGGCGACCCCGGCATTCACCACCGTTGCCGCGCTGGCGCGGGTGCTGCCGGTGTCCCTCGACGAGCTGGCCGACAGCTGCCTGTTTCCGGTCGACCTGGAGAACGCGGGCTGACCGTGTTCAGGTGGAGGCGTGCCACACCAGCGCCGCCGCCAACGCACCCATCCCGTTGAGTGACCAGTGCAGCGCGATCGGTGCGATGAGGCTGCCGCTGCGGCGCCGCAGCCAGGTGAAGACGAAACCCGCGGCGCCGGTGACGATCACGGCGCCGACGATGCCTGCGACCATGCCGAACACGCCGCCGCCGAGGATGCGGGTGAAACCGACATTGCCACTGGTCAATCCGAACGAGCTGGCAATGTGCCAGAGGCCGAACAGCAGCGATCCGGCCGCTGCGACGCCACGAAATCCCCAGGCGCGGTCCAATGCGCCGTGTAGGACACCTCGGAAGGCGAGTTCCTCGGGGATGACGGTCTGCAGCGGGATGATCACCATCGACGCGACGAGGGCACCGGACACTGTGGCGTAGTGATTGTTCAGGAACATCGGTCGCGTCCACGGCAACGCGACACCGATCGCGATGACGGCGAGCACGACACCGACGGCGGCCAGTGCATAGCCGGCGCCCGAGCGCCACTGTTGGCGGCCGAGTCCCAGTTCCGTCCAGCCCAACCCTCGCGAGCGCACCAGGATCACCAGGCCTACGGCGGCGGCGGGGACGATCGCGACATTGGCCCACGGGGTGGTGAAATGGGCGATGAGATTGGTGGCCACCAGTACGGCGACGACGATCCCCACGTCGATGTAGACCCGGAATCGCTGCAACGCGGAAAGCTGCCCAACCAGCGGGTGGGCAGGCGAATCGATCGGTGAAACCACCGCGCCGGCGTCAGACATCGCTTGTCAGTGTACGTGCTGGTGTTGTCTACCTAAGTTAGCGAACTGACACGCTATGGTGTCGGTCGTGCGGAAGAAGATCTTGTGACAGCGGGGCAGGTGCTGCTCGACGGAGTCCGCGTTGTCGATGCCGCCGGACCCGATGGATCGGCGGTCACCCGACTGCTCGCCGATCTCGGGGCCGATGTGATCAAGATCGACCTGCCCGCCGGTCGTGACGACAGGCTGGCACCGCCACTGGTGGGATCCCTCAGCGTCCCGTACACGCTGGACAATGCCAACAAGAGGTGTGTGCCGCTGGATCCGGCCGCCGACGCCGATCGCGACCGGTTCCACGAACTGGTCGCTGGTGCGGACATCCTGGTGGCCGACCGTGACCTCGCCGCCGCTTTCGGCGCCACCGCCGCCGAACTGGCCGATCGTCATCACGAGCTCGTGGCGATGACTATCACCGACTTCGGTGCCGATGGGCCCTACCGGGACTGGCGCGGTACCGACGCGGTCTTCTACGCGATGTCGACGGCCTTGTCGCGCTCCGGACCCGCCACCGGTACCCCGGTCCTTCCGCCGGTCGGCATCGCGTCGGCGACCGCCGCCGCGCAGGCCGCCTGGGCGGTGCTGGCCGCCTACTACCACCGCCTCCGGCACGGCGGCGGAGAGTACATCGACTTCTCCCGGTTCGAGGCGGTCGTCCAAGCCCTCGATCCGCCCTTCGGCTCTCAGGGGCAGGCCGCGGCGGGCCTCAAACGTTCCGGCGGATGGCGTGGACGCCCGCGCAACCAGCAGATCTACCCGACGTTCCGGTGCCGCGACGGTTACGTCCGCATCTGCCTGCTGTCACCGCGGCAGTGGCGCGGGATGCGGGCCTGGCTCGGCGAGCCCGCGGAGTTCGCCGACCCCGAGTTCGACTCGATCGCCGCCCGGTTCGCCGCCACCGAACAGCTCAACGCGCTGATCGGCGCCCTGTTCGCCGAGCACACGATGGCCGAACTGGTGCAGCACGGGCAATCGCGCGGCGTGCCGATCGCTGCGGTGCAGACGCCGGCCGAGGCGCTGGCCTCCGATCATCTCCGGACCGTCGGAGCCCTGGCATCACTGCCGGTGGACGCCGACGCGTCGGTGACCGTGCCGGTGGGACCTTTCGTCGTCGACGGGCATCATCGCGGGCTGAGCCGGCCCGTCGTGCAGGACGCCGCGGCGCAGTGGCTGGGTGCGCCCAATCCGCTGGGGCGCCCGCAGAAGCAGGGCGTGCGGCCGTTCGACGGCCTGCGCATCCTGGACCTCGGGGTCATCGTCGCCGGAGGCGAACTGGGGCGGCTGTTCGCCGATCTCGGCGCGCGGGTGGTGAAGGTGGAAAGCGCCGCCTATCCCGACGGGCTGCGTCAGACCGCCCCGGGGCAGGCCATGAGTGCCTCCTGGGCGCTGACCCACCGCAATGAACTGAGCTTCGGTGTCGATCTGCGCAGTACCGAAGGTGCGGAGATCTTCGCCAAGTTGATCGGTCGGACCGATCTGGTATTCGCCAACTTCAAACCGGGAACCCTTGCCGGGCTCGGCTTCTCATTCGAGAAGCTCCGGCAGATCAACCCGCGGCTGGTGCTGGCGGAAAGCAGCGCGTTCGGCGACGCGGGGCCGTGGAGTGCCCAGATGGGTTATGGGCCGCTGGTGCGGGCCACCACCGGCGTCACGCGGCTCTGGCGGGCACCCGGGGGCCGCGGGAACACTTCTGCAGAGTTCTTCGATGCCACCACGGTCTTTCCCGATCACGTCGCCGCCAGGATCACCGCGATCGCGACCCTTGCCGCGCTGATCGGCCGCGAACGCACCGGAACCGGGGCGCATGTGCACATCTCGCAGGCCGAGGTCGCGATCAACCAGCTCGCGGTGGCCTACGTCGCCGAGGCGGCCGCCCAGTCCGGGCTGGAACTCACCGAGGATCCTGCCGTGCACGCGGTATGCCCCTGTGCAGGCGAGGACGAGTGGTGCGTCATCTCGGTGCGCAATCAGGCCGATCGCGACACGCTGGCCGCCCTCATCGGCATCGACCTGCCCTCCGGGGCCGCCGCGCTGACGGCCATCCTGGGCGCCTACACCAGTGGGCGTGACAAGCACGAGCTCACCGAGCAGCTGCAGCAGGCCGGCGTCCCGGCCGGCCCGATGAATCGTCCGGCCGACGTCCTCGATGATGTGCAGCTGCAATTCCGCTCGCTCTACGCGGATCTGGAACATCCGCTGTTCGACGAACCCATGCCCAGCGAGACCGGTCCCGCCCCGTATCGGCGGATCCCGCGGGGTGAGCTGCGGCCGGCGCCTACGGCGGGGGAGCACACCCGCGATATCGCGCACCGCGCACTCGGACTGGACATCTCCGATATCGATCGGTTGATCGCCGAGGGTGTGCTCTTCGAGACCGCATCAGCTGCCGCCACCCCCACCGACCAGAGGACCGCGACATGACCACCGCAACCATCTTCATCGACGGCGAGTTCCGGCCGGCGTCGCAGTCGACCCCGGTCATCGAGGCCGCCACCGAGCAGCAGCTCGGGTTGGGTTCGGCGGCAACCGAATCCGAGGTCGACGCCGCGGTGGCCGCAGCGCGCTCCGCGCTGACCGGATGGCGGCAGACCCCGGCTGCCGAACGTGCGGCGACACTGCGGCGCTTTGCCGATGCCCTGCAACAGCGCGGTCCCGAGACCCACACACTGTGTTCGCGCGAGAACGGGATGCCCATCCGGTTGTCCAAGGGCGCCAACGGGCTGTACCCGGCGCTGCTGCTGCGTTACTACGCCGACCTCGTCGAACACGGTGCCGATGAGGAGACCCGCACCGCGGCCATCGGACACACCATCGTGCGCCGTGAACCGGTCGGGGTGGTCGCGGCGATCACCCCGTGGAATTATCCGCAGGCCCTGGCCGCGATGAAGATCGCGCCGGCGCTGGCCGCCGGGTGCACCATGGTGCTCAAGGCCGCCCCCGAAACCGCGCTGGACGCACTGGTGTTCGCCGAGGCCGCACACGAGGCCGGCCTACCTGCCGGCGTGCTCAACGTGTTGGCCGGCGGGCCGCAGGCCGGCGCACACCTGGTGGCACACCCTGGGGTGGACAAGGTCGCCTTCACCGGTTCGACCGCCGCCGGGCGGACCATCGCCGAGCTGTGCGGCCGGCTGCTGCGGCCGGTCACGCTCGAATTGGGTGGCAAGTCGGCAGCCATCATCCTCGACGACGCCAACCTGGATGCCACCGTGAAAGGTCTACGTTCTGCTTCGTTCGTGAACAACGGTCAGACGTGTCACCTGAGTTCGCGGATCCTGGCCCCTCGTTCGCGTTACGGAGAGGTGGTCGACGCCATCGCCGCTCTCGCCGACGGACTGGTGGTCGGTGACCCTCTGCAGAAGTCCACCGATATCGGACCGCTGGTGAGCAAGCGCCAGCAGCAGCGGGTACTTGATTACATCGAAGTGGGCCGATCCGAGGGCAAACTGGTTGCCGGCGGCGCGGTTCCGGCCGACCAACCGCAAGGCTGGTTCGTCGCACCGACGGTTTTCGCCGATGTCGACAACTCGGCCCGCATCGCCCAGGAGGAGATCTTCGGCCCGGTGCTGACGGTGATCCCGTACGGCTCGGATCAGGAGGCGATCGATATCGCCAACGACAGCGAGTTCGGCCTCGGTGGCACGGTGTGGTCGCAGGATGTCGAACGTGCCACCGATATCGCGCGCGCGGTCCACACCGGCACCATCGGCGTCAACGAGTACCAACTCGATGTGAACGCACCCTTCGGTGGCGTCAAGGCCAGCGGGCTGGGCCGCGAACTCGGACCTGAGGGATTGGCCGCCTATCAGGTGCTCAAGTCGATCTACCGCGTCGGCCCCGCCTGACCCGCCACCACCCCGGCGAGCGTGCGTGTCTGCACCCCGACACCCCGCCCCCGCCCCGAATTTTCCGCACGCTCGTGGAGAGGAATGCACGCATGACCATCGATCCCAGGACCCCGGTGCTCGTCGGTTTCGGACAGACGAACCAGCGCGAGGAGAGCGCGACGACGGAGCCCGTTGACCTCATGGAGACCGCCGCGCGCGCCGCCGCCGATCCGCGCGTGCTCGCCGCCGTCGACTCGGTGCGAATCGTCAACCTGCTGTCCTGGCGATATCGCGATCCCGGTCTGCTGTTGGCGCAACGCATCGGTGCGGCATCGGCGGCCACCCGCTACACCCCGATCGGCGGCAACGTGCCGCAGTCGCTGGTCAACCAGGCGTGCCTCGACATCCAGCAGGGACGCAACGATGTGGTCCTGATCAGTGGCGGTGAAACATGGCGCAGCCGGACCCGGTTGCGGGCCCGCGGGGAAAAGCTCACCGGCACAAAGCAGGACGAGTCGGTGCCGTTGGCGCCGGGATCCGATGACGAATTCGCGCTGGCCGGGCCCGGCGAGCTGCGCATCCATCTGGACCGGCCGTCATTCGTGTACCCGATGTTCGAGCAGGCGTTGCGCATCGCGGCCGGCACCGCGCCGGCCGAGCACCAGCGCCGCATCGGCGAACTGTGGTCGCGCTTCAGCGCCGTCGCGGCGACCAATCCGCACGCCTGGAACCAGCAAGCGTTGTCCGCCGACGAGATCGCCAACCCGGGACCGAAGAACCGGATGATCAGCACGCCCTACACCAAGCTGATGAACTCGAACAATATGGTCGACCAGGGTGCCGCACTGATCCTGATGTCCGCAGAGAAGGCGACCTACCTTCAGATTCCCACCGAGCGTTGGGTTTTCCCGTACGCCGGCACCGACGCGCACGACACCTACGAGATCAGCCATCGCGCCGAGTTCCACGGCTCACCGGCCATTCGGATCGGTGGAAGGACCGCGCTGGAGCTGGCGCAGACCGATCTCGCCGATATCGCGTTGGTCGACGTCTACTCCTGCTTCCCGTCGGCGGTCCAGGTCGCGGCCAACGAACTCGGACTGGCGCTCGATGACCCGCGCCGGCCGCTGACCGTCACCGGTGGGCTGACCTTTGCCGGCGGACCGTGGAACAACTATGTGACACATTCGATCGCGACGATGGCCGAGCGGCTGATCGCCGAACCGGGCAGCCGGGGCCTGATCACCGCCAACGGCGGATATCTCACCAAGCACAGCTTCGGGGTGTACGGGACCGAGCCGCCGAGTCACGAATTCCGTTGGGAGGACGTGCAGCCGAAGGTGGACGCCGAACCCACCCGGGCCGCCGAGGTCGAGTGGTCCGGCGTCGGCACGGTGGAGACGTGGACGACCCCGTTCGACCGTGAGGGCGCGCCGGAGAAGGCGTTCCTGGCGGTGCGCACCCCCGCCGACACCCGCTCCCTGGCGGTGCTCACCGACCGCTCCGAGGCGCAGGCCAGCGTGGCCGAGGACATCGCCGGGGCGAAGGTCACCGTGCACGCCGACGGCACGGCGACGTTGGGCTGACCTACAGCAGGCCCAGTGCCGCGACGGCGTCGCGCTCCTCGCGTAGTTCGGCTACCGAGGCGTCGATCCGGGCGCGGGAGAACGCGTTGACATCGAGTCCCTCGACGATCTCCCAACGGCCGTCGACCGACCGGCACGGGAATGAGGACACCAGACCTTCGTCGATGCCATAGGCACCCGGCGACGGCAGTGCCACCGAGGTCCAATCATCGGCCGGGGTGCCGTGCACCCAGTCGTCGATATGGTCGATGGCCCCGTTGGCGGCCGAGGCCGCTGAGCTGGCGCCGCGGGCTTCGATGATCGCGGTGCCGCGACGAGCCACCGTCGGGATGAAATCGTCGGCAAGCCAATGGGTATCGGCGGCGTAGTCGGCTCCGGACCGGCCACCCACCACGGCGTGGAAGATATCGGGATACTGCGTCGGGGAGTGGTTGCCCCAGATGGTCATCCGGCTGATCTCGGTGACCGGCACTCGCGCATGCCTTGCCATCGCGGCGACGGCCCGGTTGTGATCGAGGCGGGTCAGGGCGGTGAATCGGTCACGCGGGATATCGGGTGCGTGCGCCGATGCCACCAGGGCATTCGTGTTGGCGGGATTCCCGACGACGAGCACCCGTACATCGCTGGACGCACCGGCATTGAGTGCAGCGCCGGCGTTGGCGAAGATCTGCGCATTGGCACCGAGCAGGTCGGCTCGTTCCATGCCCGTGGTCCGCGGCCGGGCACCGATGAGCAGCGCGACATCCACCCCGTCGAAGGCACGCGCCGGGTCGTCGTAGATCTCGGTGCCCGCCAGCAGTGGGAATGCGCCGTCATCGAGTTCCATCACCACGCCCTCGGCGGCGCGCACCGCATCGGGCAGCTCGACCAGTCGAAGCGTGACCGGCGTGTCATGACCAAGCATCGCGCCTGCGGCTATCCGGAACAGCGCCGCGTAGCCGATCTGGCCTGCGGCGCCGGTGACGGCGACGGTGACTGGGGTGGAGGACATGCCGACCACCCTATCGGTGCCCATTTATGCCTATCTGTGCCTTTCCGTGCCTATTCACGGTCAGTCGATCAGCTCGGCGAGCGGGACCTTCGGGTCGGCGAGCTTCTGCCGGTCGATCTTCGCACCGGATCGGATGAGGGCTTTGATGTCATCGAGGCCCTCCCAGATGTTGACGTTCATCCCGGCCAGCACGCGGTCCTTCTTGCCCAGCCAGAACGAGGTGTACTCGCGACCCTCGACATCGCCACGGAAGACCACGTCCTCGTAATCGGGTGCGTGACCCACATACTCCATGCCCAGGTCGTACTGGTCGGTGTAGAAGTAGGGCAGCTCGTCATAGACGCCCGGCTTGCCCAGCATACCGGCGACGGCGACGAGGGGTTGTTTCTTGGCGGTGGCCCAGTGTTCTGTGCGAATCCTGCTGCCGTACAGCGGATGTTGAGCCGCGACGATGTCACCGACGGCATAGATGTCCGCGTCGCTGGTTTGCAGCGAGGCGTCCACCGCCAACCCGCCGTCGGCGATGTCCAGGCCTGCGCGTTCGGCCAGCTCGAGATTGGGTTGCGCACCCACGGCAATCAGAACCGCGTCGGCGGGCACCGTGGAACCGTCGCCGAGGCGCAACCCGGAGGCCGGTCCACCGGCAGTGGTGGTGATTCCCTCGACGGTCGCGCCGAACCGGAAGTCGACGCCGTGCTCGGTGTGCAGGTCGGCGAACACCTCGGCGTTCTCCCGGCCGAGCGCCCCCAGCAATGGCAATGCCGCGCTCTCGACCACGGTGACAGCCACATCCCGGGACCGTGCGGCGGCGGCGACCTCCAGGCCTATCCAGCCCGCGCCGATGACGGCCAGTCGCTGCCCGTGCTGCAGGGCCGACAGTAGGGCGTCGGCATCGGAGACAGTACGCAGCATGTGCACGCCATCGGCATCGGCACCGGGGATGTCCAACCGGCGCGGCCGTGATCCGGTGGCCAACAACAGTTTGTCGTAGTGCTCATGTCGGCCGTCGTCGAAGGCGACCGCGTGCGCGGCTCTGTCGATGGTGGTGACCTCGGTACCCAGCCGCAGCTGCACATCGTGTTCGCGATACCAATCCGCATCCTGCACAGTGAAATCGGGCGGTGCGGCCTTGCCCAGCAGGTAGTCCTTGGACAACGGTGGCCGTTCATAGGGAAGCGCGGATTCGGCGCCGAACAGGATGATGTCACCATCGAAGTCGCTGTCGCGCAACGCTTCAGCGGCTTTGGCGCCGGCCAATCCGCCGCCGATGATCAGATAGCTGGGTGTGGTCATGTCTACTCCGTGGTTGCGGGACCGAGGGTGTCGCGTAATTCGTCGTCGAGGGACACCCGCACCAGGGCCGCGGCCAGCCGGGCCGACCTGCGCGGTGCCAATCGGTGCAGACCTTCCGGGTCATCCGGCAGACCCAGGTCACGGGCGGCTTCGATCGCACGGTCGTCGAAGTAGGGGCGCACCCATGGCCATACGTCCTGCACCTCGCGCAGGAAGATGTCCGCGCCGATGGGTCCGATCCCTTTGAACTCCTGCAGAGCCCGTTTCGCCGCTGCGACGTCGTGTCCCGAGGCTTCGGCGAGTTCGCGGAGATCACCGGAGTAGTGCTCGAGGACCCGGGCCGCGAGTTCGGTTAACCGGGTCGCTGAGCTCTCGTCGTAGCGGGCGTACTGCGCCCGTCCGAAAGAGTCGATCATCGTCCGTCGGTCGGCATCCAACACCGCCTCCGGCGTGCGCAGGCCTGCCTCGTGGAGTTCGCGGGCGGCAGCGGTGGCGATATCGGCGCCGATGGGCTTGCTGGCCAGCATTGCCAGCGACAGCAGCTGAAACAGCGGGGCAGGGGTGTCCTTGAGCGTGATGCCGGCTTGTTCGGCATACGTCGTGCCCGCCTGCTGGATCAGCCGCTCGGCTCTGTTCTGCGAATCAGACATCGGTGTTGAGGTACCCAGGGCGGTCCAGCACAAACGTCGGCTACTTGGGTGGCAGTGACCTCGCATGCGCGATCCCGCGATCCACCCAGGATCGCAGTCTGCGTTTGTCGGGAATCCCGGCGGTCGACACCCGGATCCAACCACGGACCTCGCGCCCCGACATCACCATCGGCTCGACATGTTCACGGCCCAGCAGGACGCCGGTCTCCTCGGCGGGCACCCGCACCATCAGCCCGCCCTGACCGGACACACAGACAGCCATGTGCCCGTTCACCAAGAAGGCCAGCCCACCGAACATCCTGCGCTCATCGGCTCCGCCGACAAGCTCCCGCACGCGCTCGGCAAGATCCCGGTCGTAGGCCATGTCAGTGCAGGTCCACCCGGACGGTCAGCAGGTCTGTCATGCCGAGATCCTACGCAGCGCCGGGCTCACAGCGGACGTCGAAATTCACCGAATTCGCGATGAAGCACAGGTGATGGGCCCGCTCATGGATCGCGGACAACGCATCGAGGTGTCGGGGATCATCGACCCGCACCTCCGGTCGCAGCACCACCTCGGTGAAATGCCCACCGCTATCCTCGGTTTCGGCCATCGTGCCCGACGGGTGGTCACTGTATTCGGTGACGACGATGCCCTCCTGCGCACACAGCGCGAGAAACCACAGCATGTGGCACTGGGACAGGGACGCGACCAATAGCTCCTCGGGATTCCACCGCTGCGGATCACCGCGGAAGGACGGATCCGCGCTGCCGGGAATCGTCGGCTTGCCGGCCCCGCTGATTTCATGTGCGCGCTCGTACGCACGGTAACCACTGGTGCCGGTTCCGGTGTTACCGGTCCAGGTGATGTCCAGTTCGTAGCGGTGCGTCTTGCCGGCCATGCTCATACGGTAGGGGTCCACCCGAGCGCAGGTCCCAGGTGGGCGGCCAGGTCGCTGATGATCTGGGTGTAGTCGGCCGGCTCGAAGGTGAACGGCAGTGCGAAGGTCACCTCGTCGGCGCGCTGAAATCCTGCGTGCTCATGGAGCAGGTCGGCGAGTTCGCTGGAGGGGCCGACATAATCGGGCGAGAACAGCATGCCGCGCGGACCTTGGGGTCTCTTGGTCCGCTCGAAGCGGCCCGCGGCGTAGTCCCGATAGCGGCGCACCTGTTCATCGGTGGCGCTGTCAGTCGGGATGACCACCAAACCCTGTGAAACCCTCGGGTTTCCGGTGTGCGCGGCCCGGTAGGCGTCGATGTGCTCGGCCTGGATGGTGGCGAAGTCCCTGGAATCGGTTCCCTCGATCGAGACAACGGAGCTGGTCAGATAGTTCAGACCATGGTGGCCGGCCCAGATGGCCGAATCCCGGCCACCCCCGTACCAGATCCGTTCGACCAGGCCAGGGGAGTACGGTTGGACGTAATCGGTGAACTGCTCGACGCCGACGGTGCCGGAGAAGTCGCTGACCGGGTCACCGCGTAGCGCACGCACCAGGCGCAGCACCCGTTCCTTGGAGAAGTCCTCCCGGTCGTGGGTGTCCGGGTACAGCGCCGTCTTGTAGTGCTCGTAGAGCATCGGGGTTCCCACCGACACGCCGGGATTGACGCGACCACCGGACAGCAGGTCGACGGTGGCCAGGTCCTCGGCCAGCCGTAGTGGGTTTTCCAGGCCCAGCGGGATCACCGCGGTACCGAGTTCGATGCGGGAGGTGCGCTGGGTGGCGGCCGCCATGATCGCAACGGGTGAGGAGATGCCGGGTTGTAGGTGCCGACACCGCAGCCAGACGCTGTCGAACCCGAGTTGCTCGGCGAGCTCGATGACCTGAAGGGTTTCCTCCAGACCTGGACGCGGATCGGCCGCGTCGAACCGACCGATGGTCAAGAATCCGAGCTTGCGCAGCGGTTCACCGCGTCGAGGCATCATCCTTCTTCCTGCCGAGCGTGCGTGTCTGTTGGCTGAGTGTCAGGACCTACAAACACGCACGCTCGTCAGGTTATGCCGCGACCGTGGCCGTCGCGCCTTCTGCGGCCGGCTCCAACGCCAGCGCAATGATCTGGGCGACATCGGTCATCGGCCGGACATCGAGCGCTGCCAGAACCTCCTCGGGGACCTCGTCGAGATCGGGTTCGTTGCGCTGCGGGATGAAGACGGTCTTCAGCCCGGCCCGTTGGGCGGCAAGCAGTTTCTGCTTCACACCGCCGATGGGCAGCACCCGACCGTTCAGCGTCACCTCGCCGGTCATGCCCACGTCACCGCGGACCTGCCGTCCGGTGGCCATGGAGACCAGGGCTGTCACCATCGTCACGCCTGCCGACGGGCCGTCCTTGGGCACCGCACCCGCGGGCACGTGCACGTGGATCTGCCGGTCCAGCGCCGTCGGATCGACGCCGAGCTGCTCGGCATGGG
Source organism: Mycolicibacterium neoaurum (assembly GCF_036946495.1). Classification (NCBI taxonomy): domain Bacteria; kingdom Bacillati; phylum Actinomycetota; class Actinomycetes; order Mycobacteriales; family Mycobacteriaceae; genus Mycobacterium; species Mycolicibacterium neoaurum. The sequence continues at coordinate 579,474 of NZ_JAQIIX010000001.1, read as the reverse complement.
CACGCACGTACGACAGCGCGATCTGCGCCGACTCCTTCATCACGTCGCCGAGCTGACCGGTCAGCTTGAGACCCGATTCACCGTCGACCGCGCCGGCCTCGATGTAGAGCACATCGCCACCGAGTCCGGTCACGGCCAGACCTGTTGCCACGCCTGGCACCGCGGTCCGCTCGTCGGAGTCCGGAGTGAACCGCGGACGGCCAAGGTAGCCAACCAGATCTGGCTCATCGAGGGTCAATGCCTCGTCAGAGTCAGCCAGCTTGGTGGTCGCCTTGCGCAACGCCTTGGCCAGCAGCCGCTCGAACTGCCGCACCCCCGGTTCGCGGGTGTAGTCCGCGGCGATCTTGCGCAGTGCCGCGTCGGTGACAGTCACCTCCTCGGCGGTCAGTGCCGCGCGGTCGCGCTGCCGGGGCAGCAGGTAATCCCGCGCGATGGCCACCTTGTCGTCCTCGGTGTAGCCGTCGATCTGGATCAACTCCATGCGGTCCAGCAGCGCCGACGGGATGTTCTCGATGACGTTGGCCGTCGCCAGGAACACCACATCGCTCAGGTCCAGGTCCAGCTCCAGGTAGTGGTCGCGGAACGTGTGGTTCTGCGCGGGATCCAGGACCTCGAGCAGTGCCGAGGACGGGTCGCCCCGATAGTCGGAGCCGACCTTGTCGATCTCGTCGAGCAGCACGACGGGGTTCATCGAGCCGGCCTCGCCGATGGCCCGCACGATGCGGCCGGGCAGTGCGCCGACGTAGGTGCGCCGGTGCCCGCGGATCTCGGCCTCGTCGCGCACACCGCCGAGGGCGACGCGAACGAACTTGCGGCCCAACGCCCGCGCCACCGACTCACCCAGCGAGGTCTTGCCGACCCCGGGCGGACCGGCCAGCACCATCACCGCACCGGAGCCTCGCCCGCCCACGACGGACATGTGCCGTTGGGCGCGCCGCGCCCGGACCGCCAGGTACTCGACGATGCGGTCCTTGACGTCTTCCAGGCCGTGGTGGTCGGCGTCGAGGATTTCGCGGGCCGCTTTCAGATCGGCCGAGTCCTCGGTCGTGACATTCCACGGCAGGTCCAGCACGGTGTCCAGCCAGGTGCGGATCCAGCCGCCCTCGGGACTCTGATCGCTGGAGCGTTCCAGCTTGCCGACCTCACGCAATGCGGCCTCGCGGACCTTCTCCGGCAGCTCGGCTGCCTCCACGCGGGCCCGGTAATCGTCGTCGCCCTCCTGGCCGTCGGGACCCAGCTCGCCCAGTTCCTTGCGGATCGCGGCCAACTGTTGGCGCAGCAGGAATTCCTTCTGCTGCTTGTCCATACCGGCCCGGACGTCCTCGGCGATCTTGTCGTTGACCTCGACCTCGGCCAGGTGCTCGCCCGTCCATTCGATCAACAGACGGAGCCGACGCTCGACATCGGCGGTCTCCAGTAGCTCACGCTTCTGCACATCGGTCAGGTATGAGGCGTAGCCGGCCGTATCTGCCAGCGCGGACGGGTCGGTGATCTTGTTGACGACGTCGACGATCTGCCAGGCCTCGCGGCGTTGCAGCATGGCCAGCAGTAGTTTCTTGTATTCGGCGGCCAGGGCCTTGGTCGCCGCGGAGACTTCTGAATCGGCGATCGACTCGACCTCGACCCACAGCGCGGCGCCGGGCCCGGTGGTACCGGAGCCGATGTGCGCGCGGGTCTCGCCCTTGACGACGGCGGCCGCGCCGCCGCCGGGAACCCGACCCACCTGCACGATCGAGGCGAGTACCCCGTAGGTGGGGTAGCGGTCATCCAGGCGCGGTGCGATGAGCAGCTTGCCGGTCTCGGTGGCCTGCGCGGCATCGACCGCGGCGCGGGCGGCCTCGTCGAGCTCGATGGGCACCACCATGCCGGGCAGCACGATCGGCTCGCTGATGAACAGGACCGGGACTGCGATGGCTTCAGACATCAAACCTCCAAAGTTGATTCTGATGCACTCAACCCAGGGCGGTCTCTGGTTGTTCCCGGCGCACCGTCACTGCGCTGAGGGCGAACACGAGGGTGGCGGTGCCGGGAGATCGGCGGAGGAAACCGCCGACTCGACCATGAGCTGCCAGCGCGCCCGCGCCCGCTTGGCGACGATGAGCGTCACCAGGATCAGCAATGCGATCACGGCCAGCGACACGGCGGTGTTCAGTCCCTTCCCGACGTCGACCGAGAAGGAGAAGATGATGCCCAAGCTGATGAGCGTGCCGCCGAGAAGCCCGACTCCCCATACTGCGGAGAGCAGAACGTGCACCCGATGCTTGAAGGCCGCCTCGCCGGGTTCGGGGGAGCTGTCGTCATCCTCGACGCGCTCGGCGACAACCTGGGTCAAGGGCTTACCGATCACGCAGCTGCCCAGGAAGATCAGCGCCCCGATGCCGCCGACCAGCGTGTCGCCCACCATCAACATCCGGGCATCCGATGTCGCCAGTCCGACGGCCAGGCTCAGTCCGAAGTTGAGCATCAGGTAGCCGGCGAACGGGTCCAACCGGCGCGCGCGGATCGCGTCGTAGCCGACCTTGACACCGGCCAGCAGCGTCGCGGTGAGCAGGGCCAGATATTCGGACACCCCCGCGGATCGCAAACCGTAGTAGGCGACCAGCGGCGGGGCGACGTCCAGCAGTATGCCGCGCAGAACCGGACCCGACGACCGTCGTGTCGTATGCCCCTCGGTCACATGCCGACATTATGGCCCGAAGCTGACAATCCGCTGCGTGGGGAGGCGTCGGGGTGATGAGTTTCAGCTGCTCCCGGTTGAACGAGCATCGCTGCACGAGATGAAGGTATGGTCAGTCCCCGCGGGCCGCGAGTCCGCCCATGGCCAGATTCGACTGGCGCACGTGAGTTGAGTGAAGACGATGACGAGGTTGGTCGATGCCCAAGGGTTCGCTGTCTGTGATGTCTGAGGCGTTCCGCGCCCTGAAACCACAGGTGTTCATCCCCTCCTCGGTACTCATCATCGGTCTGATCGTCTTCTCGGTGGTTTTCTCGGCCACCGCCGAAGGTGCCTTCGCCGAACTCAACAAAGCCATCACGTCCGGGGTCGGGTGGTGGTACATCTTGGTCACCACGGGCTTCGTGCTGTTTGCCATCTACTGCGGGGCGTCGCGGATCGGCACGATCAGGCTCGGGGCCGACGACGAGGAACCCGAGTTCACGTTCATCGCGTGGCTGGCGATGCTGTTCAGCGCGGGCATGGGTATCGGCCTGGTCTTCTACGGCGTCGCTGAGCCGCTGACCCATTACGTCGATCCACCCGCATCGCTGGGTGTCGACGGTGCCACCGCGCCCGCAGCGAATCAGGCGCTGTCGCTGACGCTGTTCCACTGGGGTCTGCACGCCTGGGCGATCTATGTCGTTGTCGGCCTTGGCATGGCCTACATGACCTACCGTCGCCAGCGCCCGCTCTCGGTGCGGTGGCTGCTGGAGCCGCTCATCGGCAAGAATCGCGTCGAGGGACCTATCGGCCATGCGGTCGACGTGGTGGCCGTCGTGGGCACCCTGTTCGGCGTGGCCACATCGCTGGGGTTCGGGATCACCCAGATCGGTGCCGGACTGCAGTATCTGGGTTGGATCGAACTGGACAACACCTGGACGCTGGTGCTCATCGCGGTGATCACGGCGATGGCCACATTCTCTGTGGTCAGCGGCGTCGCCAAGGGTATGCAGTGGCTGTCCAACATCAACATGGCACTGGCGGCGGCGTTGGCCCTGTTCGTCATCGCCCTGGGGCCGACGCTCTTCTTGTTACAGGCATGGGTGCAGAACCTCGGCGGGTACGCCCAGGCGCTGCCACAGCTTTCCCTGCGCACCGGACCATTCAGCGACGGCAGCTGGCTGGGATCGTGGACCATCTTCTACTGGGGCTGGTGGATCAGCTGGGCGCCGTTCGTCGGCATGTTCATCGCACGTATCTCCCGCGGTCGCACCATCCGCGAATTCGTCACCACGGTGCTGCTGGTGCCGACGGTGATCGGTTCCTTGTGGTTCACCATCTTCGGCGACTCGGCGATTCTGCGGCAGCGCACGGATGGCGACATGGTGGTCGACGGCGCCGTCGACTCGAATACCTCGCTGTTCCAATTGTTGTCGACGCTGCCCTGGCCCACCATCACCGGTGTGGCTGCGGTGCTCGTGATCATGTTCTTCTTCATCACGTCGTCGGACTCGGGTTCGCTTGTCATCGACATCCTGTGCTCGGGTGGAGACTTGGATCCGCCGAAGGCCACCCGGGTCTACTGGTCGGTGCTTGAAGGCGTGGCGGCGGCGGTTCTGTTGTTGGTCGGTGGAGCGGGATCTCTCACCGCTCTACAGACGGCGTCGATCGCCACCGCGGCACCGTTTTCCTTGGTGATGGTGGCAGCGTGTGTGGCGATGTTGCGGGCCTTCCGGTACGACCTGGCCACTACACCGCGGCTTTTGCATGTCACTGCACCCGACCTGCCTGCGTCGCACCGCCGCCATGACGTGTCGGCAACCATGGCCGGATTGGTTGCGGTACGTACGATCACGCCGGCGGACTGGGAGATTCACCCGGCGACCGGAGAACTCTCGATCAGTGAACCGATAGATCCGCTCGCCGATGGTGAGGTGACCCCGGGCGCGGACCCATCTCAGGAGCAGTGCCCGACGGAAGAGGCGCGCTGAGGCCGCTGAGCTCGCCCTCCGATGCGGCTGTACTACAGCAACCTGAGATGAAGGTGCGGTCACTCATCGACTGAATCGGTCGGCGCAATTGTGTCCTCTAGGAGAGTCCCTCGGTCGACGACAGCAACGAGGCCCTCAACTCGGTCACGCGAACAGCGCTTTCGTTCCGACGTACCCGGAGCATGGCAGTGCTGTATGCGATTCCGGGAGCGTTCGGAGCCCTGCCCCACATTGAGCTTATTGCGTTGGCGCGCAAGCTGTCCCAGCTGCCGCCCTGATGCTGCTGGTGTCTCATGGGTACCACTCAACGCGTTACCCGGTGGCGAAAGCAACCGATTTTTCGCCGGCACACAACCGTGAGAGTGACGTTTCTGCGCAATCCAGGACTTGGAAAGCGCAGAAACGTCACTCTCGACGAACAGATACAAAGCAGGGAGCCTGCCGTTCGGGGGGTACGGCAGGCTCCCTGGGTCTTGGGTGTGTCGGGTCAGTCCGTCATCATGCGACGGCCTGGGCTCCCAGCACACGCTGGATATCAGGCTTCATCATCTGAAGCTGCTGGCCCCAGTAGCCCCAGCTGTGGGTGCCCTGTGACGGGAAGTTGAATACACCGTTGGTCCCGCCGGCGGCGACGTACTTGTCCCGGAAGCTGACATTGGTCCGCAGGGTGAAGCCCTCCAGGAACTGCGCGGCCATCAGGTTGCCGGTGTTGGCGCCGACGTCGAGGTCCGACGGGGTGCCGGTGCCGCAGTAGATCCAGATGCGCGTGTTGTTGGCGACCAACTGGTTGATGTTGACCATCGGGTCGTTGCGCTTCCACGCCGGATCCGAGGACGGGCCCCACATGCTCTCGGCATTGAAGCCGCCGGCATCGTTCATGGCCAGGCCGATCAGCATCGGCCACCAACCCTCGGACGGGTTGAGGAAGCCGGAAAGCGATGCGGCATAGATGAACTGCTGCGGGTGGTGGATCGCGTAGTTCAGCGATGCGCTACCGGCCATCGACAGGCCGACCACGGCGTTGCCGGTGCGTGACACGCCCTTGACGGTCTCCAGGTAGGTGGGCAGCTCCTGGGTCAGGAAGGTCTCCCACTTGTAGGTGTAGTTCTGCCCGTTGCCCTTCGAGGGCTGGTACCAGTCCGCGTAGAAGCTGGACTGGCCGCCGACCGGCATGATGGTGGACAGACCGGACTGGTAGTACCACTCGAACGCCGGGGTGTTGATATCCCAGCCGTTGTAGTCATCCTGGGCGCGCAGACCGTCGAGCAGATAGACCGCGTGCGGTCCGCCGCCCTGGAACTGCACCCGGATGTTGCGGTTCATCGACTGGGAGAACACGTCGAGGTACTCGACGGGCAGTCCGGGCCGAGAGAACGCACCAGCAGTCGCCGAACCCCCGGCGAAACCGATCAGCCCGGGCAGCGCCAGCATCGACGCGGCAACCACCGCCAGTCTGCGTAGCCATCCGCCACGGATTTTCCTGATGGTCTTCATAACGGCAACAAACCCACCTTTCGTGTCCAAGCAATCGCCGTTGCTTTCTTCGATGGGTAGTTCAACACGCGCCACTTGCGTCACACGCGTACCAGCGCGGCGTGGTGTATCGCGGTTGGGCAACGATTACGACTCGACGTCGAGACCAGACACGTCGCACTGCGCGAGGCTGGTCCCGGGCAGATTCAGTCGGCGGCTGACAATGCGTCGCGCATACTTATCCGTCGATCCTCGATGATGCGCCCGATCTCCTGCAGCAACAGGGGATTTCGCATCACCAGATCCTCGACGTGGCTGCGTCCGATTTGTAGGACGGCTACCTCTTCGAGAGCGCGGGCGTCGGCGCGGACAGGTTCTCGGGTGAGCGTCGTCTGGCCGAGGAAGTCACCCTGTTCCAGGGTGGCGACCGCAACGACGACTCCATCCGCGCGTGGCGCGTGCAACTGCACCCGGCCCTCGAGGATGAACGCCATCTGGTGGGGGACTTGCCCGCGGGACTGCACCAGTTCATCGGCACCATAGCGTGTCACCCGGGCGTGCTCGACGATCCCGTCCAGCTCACTGTGATGCAGACGCAGGGTGACCGCCACTGCCTGTAGTGCCTCACCGACGCGCGCGGCGGTGCTGAACTCGTCGGTGCGCTCGTCGAGATGCAACCCCGCGCGCCGGGAGGCGTACCAGACCCAGCGCAGGAACGTCGCCTTGGCCGCGCCGTCGTCGGCGGGGCTGCGGACCGGGATCGACGTGCGGTACTCCAGTCCACCGATCGGCACGGCTTTCGGACTGGCTCCGCTACGCAACTGCGGCAGCGTCGCGGCCACTTCGGTGAGCATCGCGCAGACTTCGTCGGGCGCGTCCTCGGTGCTGAACACACTGATGACCGAGATGCTGTGCTGGCCTGCAGGTCGGCTCAGGTTGGTGAACGATGCGGCGGCCAGCACCGAGTTGGGCATGATCTGCAGCCCGCCACCACCGGTGTCGACGTGGGTGGCCCGCCAATTGACCTCGACGATGCGACCCCGTGCCGACGGCGTGTCGAGCCAGTCGCCCAGTTTGAAGGGTTGTTCGAACAGCAGGAGCAGGCCGGAGACGATCTGGCCGACCGAATTCTGCAGGGCCAGGCCGAGAACGATCGACGTGACGCCCAGCGCTGTGAACAAGCCGCCGACATTGGCGCCCCACACGAAGGACAGGATCATGGCCAGACCCACCGCGATCAGCGCGAGGCGTGCCACGTCGAGGAAGATCGACGGAATGCGCTGGCGCCATGAGCCGTCGGGGGCGTCCTGGAACAACGCGGCATTGAACCCCGATAACAGCAGGATCAGGACCACAAAACCGAAAACGGTCGCGATGATGCGCACACCTGTGGCTTCGGCCGATATCTCGGTGGCCTCGGTGAGCAAGAGCAACAGTGCCCCGATCGGCACCACATAGTTGCGAACCAGGCCGACCGCGGGGGTGAGCGCGCTGCCACGCCGGGCCAGCGCGTTACGTAACTCGGTGAGTATCACCAGGGTGACCGGCAGGCCGACAGACACCCCGACGGCCCACAAGAACCACGGGGCGTCGAACAGTCCGTTCACGAGCGCTGCTCGGTCAAGCGCCATACCGGTTCGCCGACGCCACCGTCTTCGACAGTGGTGAAAGTGCGGCTGCCGTCCATCACGTCGTGCACGCGCGCCGTGACGTAGATCCCGGGCTGCGACGAGCCACTCTGCATACTGTTCGCGAGATCCACGGTGGCGCCCCACATGTCGTAGGCCAGGCTGGACTTGCCGATCAGGCCACTGGTGACCGTGCCCGTGTCGATACCGGCGCGCAGGGTCAAGCTGTGGCCGGTCTCGGCGTTGAAGCGGTCGACGATGCGCTGCATCTCGACCGCGAAGTCCACGGTGCGGCGCACATTGTCCAACCTGGGTGTGGTCAAACCGCAGCTCGCCAGGTAACCATCGTGCAGGGTGCGTACCTTCTCGACGCCGAGATCCTCTGCTGCCGCGTCGAACTGGCGGATCAGATGGTTGACCAACGAAAGTCCTTCGTCGGCGCTTAGCTCGGCGGAGAGCTCGTCCAGACCGGTGATGCCGGCGAAGATCACCGTGACGTCCTGATGGTCCTGAGCGATGGTCTCCTCCCCGTCGCGGTAGCGCGCGGCGACCGGCTCTGGCATCAGCGACAACAACAAGCGGTCGTTCTCCCTGCGTTGCTCGTTGAGCAGATCTTCCTTGATCGCCAGATTGCGGCTCATTGCGTTGAAGGCGACCGTCAGGTCACCGAACTCGTCCTTGGACTGCACAGGTACGGTGACGCCGTAGTCACCGGAACTGATCTGGCGGGCTCCCGACTCCAAGCGCCGGATGGGTCTGGTGAACAGCCGCGCCAACAGCATCGAGGCGATCGACACGATGAAAACGATGGCCGCTGTCGACAGCACCAGTGTCCGCGTGAAGGTGGCAACCGGGGCGAACGCCTCGGAGGTGTCGATGTTGGCGACCATCACCCAGTCCAGGCCCGGTAGGTCCACCGGTCCGTACGCCTGCAGCGATTCATTACCTAGGTAATCGATTTCGACGATGGTTCCGGTCTGTCCGCGTTGGGCCCGTCGAGTGGCCTCGTCCGCCACTGGCTGGATGAGGACATTGGTGTTGTTGCGCAGCGACTGATCGGCGACATCCGGAGGCGTACCGGCATCTACCACCCGAGTGCGGAACGCGTCACGGTCCTCTTCGAAGAGCCGCGAGTTGGACCGCATCGTCCCGTCGGGTCCGATGAGGAAGGTCTCACCGGTGCTACCCATACCGGCCTGTTCCCAATCTCGGTCCATCGTCATGACCCGGTTGACGCCGATGGTGGGAAACTGCAATGCCAGCACCCCGTCGATCTGCCCGCCGGAACCGATCGGCGACATGAACCATGCCGTGGGCTCGGCGGTCGGCTGGTAGTAGGCGAAGTCCGTGACACCGACATAGTCGACGACGTTGGACTCCAACGCGGACCGGTATGCCGCCGTGAGCTTGCCGTCCCGATAGGGCCCGGTCAGAATGTTCGTCCCGAGATCGGGTCCCTTGTAGGCCGTGTAGATGACGTTGCCTTGAGTATCCAATAACAGCGCATCTTCGAATCGGAACCGATGCACGATCTGGCGGAAGAAGTCGTTGAAGCGGGCGTTGGCCGCCGACCATCGGCTGCCGTCACCGGCATCGTCGTTCCGCAGGGCGGCATCCCAGTCGTCGAAGGGCGCGGTGTAGTAGGCCTGTAGGTACTTCTGTGCCGGAGAGGTGGGAAGTAGGCCGCTGATATCGATGTCCTGCCCCGTCGCCTCGGTGGTTTCCTTGGCGAACTGATCCCGGTAGTAGACGTCGAGCGCGCGGTCCTGCGCGGGGGTGGTCGTGGCGGTGCCGAGCTCGTCGAATCCCGCTTTGTACTCGCGCGCTGCTTCGTGTGCCGTGGAGCCGCGGGTGTAGATCACCAGCGATTCGCGCAGATAGCGGTACTCGGCCTCCAACTGGCGGGTCTGTGACGAGAGGATCTCGTTGAGCCGGTTGAAGGCTGCGTCGCGCAGCGAGGTACGCCCGGACTGATACCCGATATAGCCGATCACTGCGGCGGACAGAATGCTGGTCGCCAGCAGCATGATCAACAATTTGGACTGGATGCTCATCCGCGACAGAGCACTTCGCCTGCGGCGCTTGTGGTTGTCGGAAGCGGGCCCGGGCTGTGATGCTGCTTCGCTGGTGATCGCCATCAACCGGTGAGCGTAGCCGTCTGTGGCGGATTGCACGCGCGGGTTGACGAAGTGGCCTGGCGACTAGCCTGGCATGGGTGAACAACGGACGCACCAGGGTGCTCATCATCGGGGGCGGATTCGGCGGCCTGTTCTGCGCCCGCAGGCTCGGGCGCACGGGCGCATCGGTCACCCTGCTCGATCGTGCGGCGGGGCATATCTTCCAGCCGCTGCTCTATCAATGCGCCACCGGAACGCTGAGCATCGGACAGATCAGCCACTCGCTGCGTGAGGAGCTTTCGAGATACTCCAATGTGCGCACCCTGCTCGGCGAGGCGGTGCAGTTGGATCCGGATGCAAAGACCGTGACGGCGCTGCGGCCCGATGAGTCCACCTACACGCTGGATTACGACGTCCTGGTGATCGCGGCTGGCATGCAGCAGTCCTATTTCGGTAACGAGCGTTTCGCCGAGTGGGCACCGGGGATGAAGACACTCGATGACGCGCTGTGCATCCGGCAGCGGTTGTTCACCGCATTCGAGATCGCCGAGACGCTGCCCGCCGGTCGCGAGCGGGACAGCTGGCTGACCTTCGCCGTCGCCGGCGGCGGGCCGACCGGGGTCGAGATCGCCGGCCAGATCCGCGAAGTCGCCACGCGGACGCTGGCCAACGAATTCCACAGCATCCAACCCGAGGACGCCAGGGTGCTGCTCTTCGACGGTGGTGACCGGGTCTTGAAGTCGTTCGCCCCGGGCTTGACCGATAGGGCCACCCGCACCCTGCAGGCGCTCGGTGTCGAGTTGCACATGGGCGTGCACGTCACCGATGTCGGCCGCGACGGCGTGACGGTGACGCCCAAGTCCGGCGGACCGGGTCAGCATTATGAGGCAAGGACGGTCCTGTGGACCGCCGGGGTGGAGGCAGTGCCGTTCGCCCGGCACGCCGCGCACGTCCTGGGCGCCGAGACCGATCGGTCCGGTCGAATCGACGTCCAACCGGATCTGTCGGTGCCTGGTCATCCGGAGGTCTTCGTCATCGGCGATCTGGCCGGGGGCGACTATCCCGGTGTGGCCGAGAACGCGATGCAGGGCGGCCTGCACGTCGCCTCGTGCGTGCGTCGTGAGCTGGCCGGTAAACCACGCCGCAGATACCGGTACCGCGATCTCGGCTCGGCGGCATACATCAGCCGCGGCAATGCGCTGCTCCAGGTCGGCCCCGTGAAGCTCTCGGGTCGACTGGGCTGGATGGCATGGGGCTTCATCCACATCGCGTTCCTGACCGGTGTGCACAATCGGATCAGCACGGTGCTGACATGGATGGCGGCCATCGGGCGCGACGAGCGCGAGCACCGGACGTTCATGCTCGGCGATCGCGGTATGCCCGAACAGCCCTACACCTGGACCAAGAACGATCAGCCGTAGTCGACGATCACCCAGCCGTGCGGGGGCACGACGAGTTCGTCGACCGGTTCGGCAGGCGGGGCCCCGGAACCCGCGACCACCCGCCCGGTGCCGGGCAACCCGGCCGTCAACGGGGCGTCGTCGACGTTGAGGGCCACCACCAATGCCCGGTCGTCGGCGGCGACGCGGTAGGCATAACCGGTGTTGGTCAGGCTCAGTGATTCGGTACGGGCGTTGTGCAGCCACGGGTTCCGCCGACGCAGGCCGATCAGGTACTGGTAAAGGCGCGTCATGTCATCGGGCGGGATCGGCGGCGTCGCGAACTCGGGGCGGATCGCGTCGTCGCCGCCGACGCGTTCTTCCTTGACGCCACGCCAGGCCCACTCGTCACCGGCATAGACGCTCGGTGTGCCTCCGGTGGTCAGCAGCAGCACGAGGGCATGCTCGAGATGCCGGGGATCATCGATGCGACTGGCGATCCTGGTCACATCGTGGTTGCCGATGAACGTCAGCGGCACAAAGGACTCGAGAAAGTCGTTGTGCCGCTGCAGAGCCCAGTCGAGTTCATGGAAGTTCTTGTCGTTCAGGGCACTCCAGACGGCCTTCCACAATTCGTACTGGGTGACCGAGTCGTAACCGGCAGCGTTCACCTGCGCTGGGTAGTCGCCGTGGATGACTTCGCCGAGGAACCAGGCGTCGCGATGGCGACGACGAACCTGCGGTAGGACCTGCCGCCAGAATCCCGGATCGACCGCGTAGGCGGCATCGAGGCGCCAGCCGTCGGCGCCGCGATCGAGCCAGTGGTTCATGATCTCGACGGTGTGTGCCACGACCTCGGGATTACCGTGGTTGAGCGCGATCAATTCGCCGTGGCCCTCGAAGGTGTCGAAACCCCCGGAGCCATGCCGGAACCAATCCTTCGGGCCGCCCTCGACCGCGTCGCGATAGCGTGGGTGGTCGGTGCCGACATGGTTGAACACACCGTCGAGCAACACCCTGAGACCACGGCGACGGCATTCGGAGATGAGTCGGTCGAAATCGGCATCGGTGCCCAGGCGTGGATCGATGCGGAAGTGATCGGTGGTGTCGTAACCGTGGGTCCGGGAACTGAACACCGGTCCCAGCGCCAGGCCGGAGGCGCCCAGTTCCAGCGCGTGATCGAGCCAGTCGATGATCCTCAGCAGCCGGTGCTCGTCGGCCGTCGGAGCATCTGCGGGAAACGCGCCGACGAACCCGAGGGGATAGATCTGCCACCAGATGACGTGGCGTACCCAGTCGGGATCGCTCATGGTCGGAACGCCCGCTCGTAGAGATCGCGCATCTCGTCGCGCAGTTGCGTTGCGGGGCCGTCGACTACGAGCCCGGGCGCGACGGTGGTGATGGGGAGCGGCGCGACCGGCGCCGGGGGAGCGCCCCACTCGTCGCGCCATTGACTGAGCTGTTGGGCCGATGTCGCGTAGACGATGCGCCCGAGGCCCACCCATGCATGTGCGGCCGAACACATGGCGCAGTGTTCACCTGAGGTGTAGACCGTGGCGCCCGCGCGTTGTTCGGGTGCGAGGTGCTCTGCGGCCCATCGGGCAATGGCGAACTCGGGGTGCTCGGTGGCGTCACCGTTGCTCACGCGATTGTGATCGGCGAACAGGATGTCACCTGCTTCGTCGACCAAGAGCGAGCCGAAGGGCTCGTCGCCGACCTTCAGAGCGTCGCGTGCCAGTCCGACACACCGCCGAAGGAATTCCAGGTCCGCGTCGGTGATCGCCACGCGGGCGAGTTTACCCAGCGGGATCGCGTGTCAACCGCAGCGCAACGGTTGGGGCGCCGATTCGTCGGTGGCCGCCCCCCAGCACCACGCCGCGTACGCGGCCGCGACGGCGATGGCCTCGACATCGGCTTTGCTGCCGCCGGCGGAGCGGACCGGGTCGCTCACTGCGTGCCGGATCATCCCGACCAGTGCGACCAATGGCTCGTCCTTGGAACGGAGGTGCGCCAGGTGGCGTTCGTTGGACATCGTTGTCCTCTCCACAGGTAGGGGCGGGAGCGCACTCGTCTTGCGCGGGCCCCCGGTTCTTTTCCTGACGGACACGATAGTGGCTCGGGGCCTTGTTGGTTGCATGACACGTTGACTGCCAACTAAATTCACCTATTCGCAACACGTCTCCGGCCCCGCCGTGACATCGAGGCGGCACGCGCACGACGCAAGGACGGGGACATCGGCGCGGGCGCGGGCCAAGATCAGCTGCTGACCGATGATTGCCGCTTCTGCATCACGGCCCAGACGTTGCAGGCATTCGTGGTATCCGTGCAGGCTCCAGACGTTGCCAGGGTGCTGGCACGACCGGCGCAGAGTGCTGTCGAGACCCAGATCCGCCGCGTACACGTCGGCTGCCTCGGCCACCAGGCCCTGCTCGAGCAGAAGCGCGCCGTAGGCGTGTCGTGTCGGCTGCATCCAGCCCCACGGTTCGTCGTAGGGCAGCGCGTCGTCGAGGGCGATGGCTTGGCGGAGCCGATCGAAAGCGCTGTCGAATCGTCCTTCCCGATAAGCGATCTCACCGTCGAGCATGGCGATTCCGATGGCGAGGATATCGTGACTTGTGTTGTTGAACAGGTAGCGGGTATCGGGAATCCGCGCGTAAGCCGCTGCGAGAGCGTCACGTTCGGCGTATGCCTGAGATAGCTGGCCGGTCGCGGCGTAGGCGATCCCGCGGCCGTAGTGCATGGTCGCGGTGGTGGTGCAGTAGAGCTCACCGTCTTCGGGTAGCGGCAGCGAGATCAGGTCGGACCACCGTCCGAACCGCACCAGCACGTGAACCTCCAGGGCCGCGAAGGCCTCCAGCCAGTCGGCCATCGGGGGCGAAGGGATGGCCAGCAGTTCGGGGGTGAGCTGTTCGGCGAGCTCGCGCGCGGCGCCGTGCGCGATCTGGAACCGGCCCTCGAACATTGCCGAGTAGACCACGAAGTGCAGATCGTGTGCGCGGTAGAGCGAATAGAAGTTCAGTGGCCCGGCATCGGCGACAAACAACCGATCGGCGGCCACGGCGGCCTGGTTGGCCACCACCGAGGCCCGGTAGTCGCCGCAGAGCACGTCGATATGGCTGGGCATGTGCTGCAGATGGCCGGCATCGGGCACCAGGCCGCGGAGCAGGTCGGCCGCGGGCAACGCGAGCTCGGGGTGTGCCGACATCTCCATCGCATGGATATAGAGGTGCAAGATCCCGGGATGTGCCTGCCCGGCGGCCCCGGCCAGGGCTGCCTCCAGGATCGCCGTGGCCTCGTCCACCCGTGAACCGGGGGCCGGCTGACCGGTCGCGCTGTCCCAGAGTTCCAACGCGCTGACATTGAGCAGCGCGTCGGCGGCCAGTGCCAGCACGTCGACATCGTCGGGGAAGCGCGCGGCGACCGACACCATTGCGTCGGCGTAGGTGGCGTGCGCGTCGCGCAGTGCGGTGTCATCGGAGGGGTTGTCGGTCGGGAACCGCAGCGACAGAGCGTCGATCAGGGCGCGTTCGGCGGCCGAGGCACGTCCGGCCGAGGCGGCGGCCAACTCGGCTCGTGCTCGGCGCAGCGCCCCGTCCAGTTCGACGGGATCGAAAGCATCCCAGGCCTTGTTGTAATTCGGGCCGACGGCGTAGGCGATGCCCCAGCGGGCGACGGCCAGGTCGCGATCGTGATCCAACGCGCGTTCGAAACAGCGCACCGCCTCGTCGTGGTTGAAGGCGTAGGCCCACACCAGACCCCGGTCGAACCACAACTGCGCCTGTGCAGAATCGGTGTCGACGGGGCGCCGGTAGTGGCCCAGATCGTAGTAACCCGCATCCATCGACCAACCATAGTGGTGGTCAGCCGCGCGAGCCGGCGCGACGGCGCAGGCGCTCGACGGCCGGTGTGCGCACGGTGGTCGCCAACGCGGCGAGCACGAGTCCGGCGGTGGCCCAGATCATCAGTGTGGCAAAGGGTGTCAGCGCGCCGTTGCCGTCGAAGTACTCGATGCTACGCAGCAGCGAGACTCCCGAGCCCTGCGGCACGATCTGGTTGAACAAAGTGTAGAAGCCGGTCAACAGCGGTCGGCCGACCGGGCCGGCGGCCGCGGCGTTGCCGACGACCACCAGGAACGCGGTGACCGTCATGGCCGCCACCGTGCCGAAGGCGGCGGCAACCCCGGTCACCGCGCCGCCGACCGCCATGGCGTAGAGCCACAACGCCCCGAAAACCTGCCAGGGATGACCGGTCAGTGCCCCGAGTCCGCTGTCGACGTACACGGTGACGACGCCGGCCAGCAGGGCCGCGTAACAGCCGAGCGTGACCGTCCGCAACGCGAGGGTGGCCGGGCGGTGCACGGCGCCGACCAGTCGCCCGAATGCCGCCGCGCCCACCGAGGCGCCGATCGAGACGAAGATGACCGCGTAGAACTCGACGGTGCCGGACGGGTCACCCGCCGAGGTCGGCGCGATATCGGTGACCGCCGGGGTCAGTCCGACTCCGGCCGCCACGCTGCGCCCCACGCTCTCGGCGGCGGTGGCCACGCTGCGACCGCCGCCGCCGGCGACATAGATGTCCAGGGTTCCCGTGGGGCGTGCGACCAACGCGGCGTCGGCCTTTCGCTGCAGCACGAGATCGCGGGCGGCGCCGTCGTCGGTGACGGCGGTGACGGCGAGTTCTGGCCTTTCCTGCATTGCCTCGATCAGCTGGTTGGGCGCGACGACGGCGATATCCATATGGCGCAGAGTCGGTTTGGCGAACGCACCGGCGTAGCTGGCGATCATGGCCAACACCAGGGCGGTGAACACGCCCATCGCGAGTGCGACGTTGCGGATCTGGGTCGCGGTGACGACCGCAGGTGCGTCGCGATGCTTGCCCATCAGATCCGTCCCGGCAGCGTGAGCAGGGCGTTGACGGTGTCGAATGCGGCGGTCACCCGCTCACGGAGATCACGCGCGTCGTGGTTGTCCGGCGTCTCCATCCACGATCGCAGCACCTCCATGAAGCCGCCGACCAGGAAGCGTGTCACCGCTTCGACGGTGAGGCCGGACATCGGCGCGATGACTGACATGCCCTGCGCCGCGATCTCGGCACAGGCCGGTGCCAGCTCGGCGCGGAAGGCATTGACGACCCGCTGGGTGACCGCGCTGGGGATGACATTGCGGTACATCTCGCGATGCTCCCCGGCAAAATCGAACAGCCGGGTGATGCGCACTCGGGGGTCGTCCCCGATATCGGCGGTCGCGTGTTCGAATGCCACCGCGAAGGCGGCCGCGACCGCGTCGTCGCGGTCGCGGAAATGTTGGTAGAACACCTGCCTGCTCACGCCGGCGCGACCGACGATGGTGGCAACGGTCAGCTCGTCGACCGGATGTTCGTGGGCCAGTGCGAATGCGGCCTCGTGAAGGAGGGTGCGGACCCGTTCGGCGCGCGGGTCCGCACTGTGTGTGCGTGCAGCCATGTATGCGAGGGTAGTGCACTTCGTAGACAAGTGACTACGAAAGCTTAGGTTATCTATGCCACCGTCGGCGTCGGCGTGTGACCCTCGCCGCATCGGGTCAATGACCGGCGACGATATCGCTCTCGTCGATCATGGCCGGCTCCTTGGCGCCCGGCAGCAGGCTGTACAGCAGGCATACTGCGGCGAAGAGGAGATAACCCAGCGCCACCGACGGATTGGCCGCCCAGGCGACCGCCGGAGCGTGGATCAGTCCGATGAAGGACAGTGCCGCGCCGACGGTCGCCGCGGCGGCGGCGAGGAGGAATTTCTTCTCCAGGATGAAGACCACCATGGTGCCCAGGATCAGGCCGACCAGAACAGCGCCTTCGCCCAATGTCTTCAACCCCGCGTACACCACGCCGGAATCGTTGAGCGCATCCATGCCGACCTCCGACGCTGTCGTCCCCGCAGCGTTGAGGGCATTGTCGATCTGCGCCTTGGCCCATTCGGCGAGATTGGGCAACAAGGCGATCACCACCGCGATCGCGTGCAGGCGTGGCACCGCCTGGAACGCCTGGGCGCCGATCAGGAGACCGATGTAGAGCAGGATCGGCACGATCGCAGGCACCGGCAGCAGGGCGTCCAGGATGCCGAAGAGCCCGACGAAACACAGCACACCGATGAGCAGACCACTGGCCAATGAGTAACTGGCGCGACCACCCGCGTCTTTCCACCCCGGATGGCCGATGTAGACCGCCGGCGGGAAGGGTGAGCCGAAGGCCGAACCGATGACAGCTCCCGCCCCGTCGGCCAGCAGCACGCTGCGCAGGTTGTAGTTGTCACCGGCCGCCGCGGCACTCTCGACATTGCTCATCGCCTCGGTGAAGTTGTAGACACCCAGCGGGATCGCCGTGCCCAGCAGCGGAGCCAGGTTGGTCAGTCCGGAGAACAGCAGGTCCAGGCGCAGGTCGGGGATGCCGATCGCGATAACGGAGACGGCTTGCCCGACATCTGGGGCCGACATGTATCCGCCGATCCAGCCGATGGCGGTGCCCACGAGAAGCGCCGCCAAACCGACGGGCATCCCGAATGGGAGTTTCACGTCGGTGAAGAAACCGATCAGGATGATGGCCAGCACCGGCAGGCCGATCCAGGCGGCCTCCCACATCTGGGCGGCCGGCCGCATGGAGATGAAGGTGATCGAGATCCCGGCCAGCGTGCCGAGCATGGCGGCACGGGGAGTCAGCTTGCGGATGTAGGGCCCGACGAACGCGCCGATCATCACGATGACGCCGATCATGAACGCCCACGCCAGCCCGGCGGACCACGCCCGCAGTGGGTCCTGGGTGTTCAGATACACCGGCAGCATCACCACGAAGACGACGATGAACATGTGCGGCACCGAGGGGCCGTAGGGGAGTGCGGTGACGTCGGTGCGGTTCTCACGCCGCGCGAGCCGGCGGGCAAGGAACGTGTAGTACAGATTGCCAAGGATCAGCGCGACGCCGAGGGCGGGCAGCACCGTGCCGAGCACATCGCCGGCGGGTACCGCGACAACCCCGATCATCAGCCCGGTCAGGGTGAGGACGTTGACCAGGATGTTGAACCCGAGCCCGAAGAACGCGTTGGTGTCACCGCGGGTCCACCACGGCACGGCAGCAGCGGACTCGGGCACCGGTGGGCCGACCGGCGGATCGGTGATCTCGGTACTCATGGCAATCTCCGATCAGGCGGCGTCGATGGTCAGGGTGTGCAGGGCCGCACGGACGGCGGCGCTGTCGGCGACCCAGCCGAAGATCCCGCCCTGCGCGGCGATCATCTCCAGGCCGATTCGATGGAACTCCGGGAAATACGAACCGACACAGTCGGATACGACCAGACATTCGAATCCACGGTCGTTGGCCTCGCGGGTCGTGGTGTGCACGCACACCTCGGTGGTGACACCGGTGATCAACAGCTGCGTGATTCCCGCCCCGGTCAGCACCTCGGCCAGTTCGGTGTCGTAGAACGCGCCCTTGCCCGGCTTGTCGATGACGATCTCATCGTCGACGGGGCGCAGCTCGTCGATGATGTCGTGGCCGTACTCGCCACGGATCAGGATGCGGCCGAACCTGCCCTCGTCGCCGATCCGCTTGCTGGGGACGCCGCGCCGCAGTTTGGCCGGCGGGCAGTCCGACAGGTCCGGCCGGTGCCCTTCACGGGTATGGATCACCATGACGCCTGCCGCGCGCGCCGCTGCCAGAAGATCCGTGAGCGGGGGTACGACCTTCCTCAGTTGTCCGACATCGTTGCCGAGGCTCTCGCCGAAACCGCCGGGCAACAGGAAGTCACGCTGCATGTCGATGATGACCAGCGCGGTGCGGCCCGCCATCACGGTGAACGGCTCGGGCGTGGCTGGAATGGCAACGTGCTGGCTCATACTCGCTCCTCGATGGCGGTGGGGACCGCTGCGCCGGTGGTGGGCTTGCTGCGTGGCTCGTCGAGGATCTGCGCGGCGATGTGCAGCGCGAGGTCGTCACGCAGGGCGGCCGACAGCACGGTCGCGCTGTGCGGTCTGCCGTCCTGTGTGCGACCCAGTGGGATTGCCACCCCGAGCAGATCGAGCAGATTGCCGAAATGGGTGTAGTGCCCGAGCGTCGTGTTGGTGTCGATCGGCCGGGCCAGCACCTCGTCGACGGTGAAGGTGGTGCCGATCGTCGGGACCACGACGGCGTCGACATCGCGCCAGATCCGGCTTACCTCGGCGCGTAGTTCCTGCAGTCGCTGAAGCGCGGCGAACGCGTCGACGGCGGAGTATTTCTCACCACTGCGCAGGATGTCCCGAACCACCGGATGTATCGAGTCCGGCTGGGCGGCAAGGAAACCACCGAACACCACCAGCCTCTCGGCCACCCACGGACCCTGATAGAGCAATTCGCCTGCGGCGAGGAATGGTGCCAGCGACACCTCGACTGTCCGCACCTGACCGGCGAGCCGACGACGAAACGTCTCGTGCGCGCGTGCCATCTGCTCGTCGCCGAAGAACTCGAGTTCGCCGACGGCGGGTAGCCCGATGGTGATGGGCGCTCCTGTGTACCGGGGACCGCGGTCACGCGACCACGCGTCGGCGTCGTCGCGGCGGGCCATCACGTCGAAGACCCGGTCCACGTCATCGATACATCCGGCCATCACGGTGACGCAGTCCAGCGACTTGCACGCTGGTACCAATCCGACGGTGCTGATCAGGCCACGTGACGGTTTGAAACCGATGACGCCGTTCAGTGCTGCGGGAACCCTGCCGGACCCGGCGGTGTCGGTGGCGACCGCGAAGGGGACCTGGCCGAGTGCGACGGCCACTGCGGAGCCGGAACTCGAACCGCCCGAGATCAACTGACCGCCATACACGCTGCGCGGGATGGTGTGGGGAGTGCGGGTGCCGTTGAGGCCGGTGGCGAACTGGTCGAGGTTGGTCTTGCCGACATACAACGCGCCGGCGTCGAGAAGACGCTGTACCGCCGGCGCGGTCTCGGTCGCCAGGTAGCCGAAGTCGGGACAGGACAGGGTGGTCGGGAAACCGGCGACATCGATACTGTCCTTGACCCCGAACGGAACACCGTAGAGCGGTAGGGTGCGTGCCCCTGGTCGGCGCTCGATCTCCGCTGCCGCGCTCAGGAGTTCGGCTCGGGGCACGGTAGACAGCCAGGTGCCGTCGTCACCGCGGGCGGCGATCGCATCGGCCACCCGGGCGGCGGTCTTGGTCGGCGAACCGCTTCCGCTCTCGTGTGACGCCAGTATCTCTGCCACCGACGGCCCGATGGACGGACCGAAGACATCTGAATCCATATCTGTCGATTGTCGACAGAATCGTGGCGATCGCGGAACGGCCGTGTGTCGATCGTGTTAGCGATCGGGCAGCTCCAGAAACTGGAGGTGACCGTGCTCTGCGAGCGCGTTGATCACCGTCGCAGGGTCGTTGGACTCCAGTGCGGTCAGGATTGCGCGGTGCCGGTCCAGCCCATCGCGCGCCCGATGGTGCCGGGCCTCCTCGCGTAGGTTCATCGCCATCGGAAGTTGGAGCTTGAGCAGGATCGGTGCCAGCGCGATGTCGAGTTGTCGGTTTCCGGCCAGCGCGACCACGGCGGCGTGGAAGCGGCGGTGTGCATCGTCTCGGTCCAACTCGTCGGAGGCGCAGGCCATCTCGTCCAGCGCGCGGCGGACCGGTTCAAGCTCGGTGGCCGGATCGGCCAGCGGCAGCGCCAGTTCGATGGCGTGCCGCTCCAGGACGTTGCGCAGTGCGAAGAGCTGGAGGATGTCGGTCGGAGACCAGACCGTGACCCGGGACCCGCGTCGCGGAAGATGCTCGACGAGCCCCTGTTGGGTCAACAGTCGCAGGGCCTCACGCAACGGTGCTCGGCTGATCCCGAGATCGGCGCAGAGCTGTTCTTCGACCAACTTCTGGCCCGGCGTCAATGCGCCGCTGAGAATGGCGGCCCGCAGCCGATTGGCGGCCACGTCGACGAGTGTCGCGGGCAGGCCCTGTCCCGGATCGGGCATTCTGGGTGCCGCCATGGCTCCGGTCGTCACCTCCCGCCGTGTCGTGCAGCCGCCATCGGTCTGTCGCGACCATAGCGGCACGCTACGGACAAGGCGCGGGGTGGCTCGACAGCGTCGCTAGAACATGTTCTAGTTCTGGGATGTTGGACTTCACCCACGAGGACCTCAGCACCGAGGAGGTCGAGCGGCTGCGCAGCATCTTCGGGCCGCTCACCGCATCGGTTCGTCAGCTCGTCGACGCGACCATCCGCACCGAAGCCGATGCCGACACGGTGGCGGCCGCCAAGGCACGCATCGACGAGGCCACCGCGGCCCTGCGGACGAACCAGCTCGAGGGGGCGTTCGGCGTGCGATTCACCGCCCATGGCGACCGGATGCCCTGGGGTAACGCCGTCATCGGTCTGCGCAACCCCATTGCCCCGCCGTTGACGGTTCGCCGCGGCGACGATGGCGCGGTGGCGGCCGACTTCGTCCTCGGTGCCCCCTACGAGGGGCCGCCGGGACATGTGCACGGCGGTATCGCCGCGCTGATCCTCGATCATGTCCTCGGCGAGGCGGCCAGCCCGGCCACCAGTCCGCGGCTGACCGGAACCATCAGCGTGCGATATCTGCGACCGACACCGCTTGGCGCGCTGCGCGCCGAGGCGGCGATCGTGCGTACCGAGGGCATCAAAACCTTTGCCGCGGGCACGATCTCGGACGGCTCCGGGGTGACGGTGCAGGCCGAGGGGGTGTTCATCCAACCCAAATGGGCTCGGGAGTGACGGCGGCTCAACCCACCTGGATATCGCTGGCAGCGACCTCGGTGACCACCGCGGTGATGGTGGCGATCTCGGCAACGAGTACCCGCTCGGCGCCGTCGGCGTCGGTCAGCAATGCCGCCGCCGTCCGCACGCCGGCATTGGCGGCGAGCAGCGCGTCGGTATCGACGCGCCACGGTGCGGCGGGGGTGGCGGGATCACCCGACAGCGCCTTGACGTATTCGTCGACGGCCGCGACGAACTCCCGGTCCAGGTCGGCCGGCGGATGTGCAGGCAGGTTGGCCTCCAGCGTGGCGCATGAGGTGGTGACCGCGTTCAACGCCGCCCGGTAGGAACGCATCCATCGGCGCAGCTGCTGCCAGTCGGTTCCCGTCGCCCCGGCGGTCGCCTCGAACGCGGTGCGCGCACTGACCGCCCGTGCCCACGCCGACTCAAGTGATTCCTTGGGATGATCCAAGTCGTGCACGAACGCCCGCACGACCGTTGCCGCATAATCGATCTCGGTCTTGAGCAGCTCGCCTGCGCGCTGTCGTAATCGCACCAATGCGTTGTCCGGCAGGGCGACGTGCACCGTCACCGCCAGCGCGCCGCCGATCAGCACCGCCAGCAGGCGGTCGGCAATGGCGGCGGCATCACCGGTGCCACCGGTGTTGAGCAGCAGGACGAGCGCCGCGGCGATCGCCGTGTTCACCGCCAGATAGCTGATCTCGGCGCTGGCGTACGCCGATGCGATCAGCAGCACCGCAAGGATCACCGATGCAATCGGGGACGGTCCCACCACCGCGACGATGATGGCCCCGAGCGCCACCCCGGCGGAGGTGCCGACTATTCGCCATACGCAGCGGGTGTAGGTGTGTGCGGTCTCCGGTCGCAAAACCATCAAGACGGTGAGTGCTATCCATGCCCCGTGCGGCACGCCGGCGAAGCGCCACACCGCCACGCCGATGACGGTGGCCGCGGTCAGCCGGATCGTGTGCCGCAGGATCGGCGAGTAACGATCGGTCTGTTCGCGCATCAGGTGGACGGCGGCGGCGAGGGCGTGCGGCAGGCCGGCCCGGCGCAGGTGCGCGACCTGTTCGGGTTCGAACTGTCCGTAGCGCAATTCGACCGCCTCCCGCAGCTGGCTCGCCAACCGGACGGCGGTGTCGTGCGCCGCACCCTCGACGGCCTGCGCCGAGCCCTCAAGTTGTCCGAGAGCGTGAGCGAGGTCTTGCCGAGAGCGGCGCCTGGCGTGGGCGATGACGGTCAGCAGATCGGCAGCTGCGCGCAGCAGCCGTGCGACGGCCTCGTCATCTGTGTGTCCGCGCAGACCGGTCAGGGACTCCAAGACGCGTTCGGGCAGGCCGTACCAGCCGCGGTAGATCGGCGGCCGGCGTTTGGCCATCGCCTCGCTGACGGTGAAGGCCTCCCGCAGTCGCAGCAGCGGTTCGTTGTCCGATTCGGCGCCCGGATCGGTGAGCACGCCCTGGGCATAGGTGGCCAGCGACAGATAGGCCCGGGTGAGGGCGGTGCGTTGGTCGCGCCACCGGCGCTGCGGCCACAGCGCGATGAGCACGGCCTGGGTCAGTCCGGCGGCCAACGCGAGTGCGGACGCACTCACCGCCGCCGATACCGTCGCCGGCGGCTCGGCCGTCAGCAACAGCGCCGCGCCTGCTGCGGCGACCAGACCGGCGTTGGCGCTAAGTGCCCAATGCAGGCCCGCCACCACACACCACAACGCGAGCGTGATCAGCAGCGCCAGATCATCAGCGCCGGCCAGCGCGCCCAGGAGGACCGCGACAGCCATCTCGACCGAGACGAGGAGCACGATCGGGAACCGGCTGCGGGGGCTGTCCTGTAACGCGCTGGCGCCGGCAACCAGCCCGGCCATCGCCGCACTCGCCACCGCCGATAGCTGGGCCGGGAACCCGAGCAATATCGCGGGCACCGTGATCGCGATGACACCCACCAGGCTGCGGGTCACCGCACCGGAGTCGTACAGCGTCAGGCGCAGCCGGCGGCTCGTCGTCATCACGCCATTGTCACCCCGGTCGCAGTAGTAACACCGGTGATCGTCACTTCCCGCGCGCCGTTGTCATCATCGAAACCGGCTGCGGTTGCTACGTTCTGATCGTGGAAAAGGTGATGATCACGTTGCGCCGACCGGCCGCCGACGAGCAGTGGTGCCTGCGGCTGCGGACCGAGGTGGCGGCCGACCTTTCCGGGTTGGGTCTGGCCGGGCTGACGATCAACGTCCGCGACGATGACGTGCGTGCGTCGATGATGACGCTGACCACTCTCGACCCGCCGGTCGTCGCGGTGGTGAGCATCTGGACCCAGCAGTACTACGGGAGCGCGGTCGCGGCGGCGCTGCAGCGGCTTTCCCGAGAATGCGACCTGCTGGCTGCCTACCTGGTGACCGAGTCGGTGCCGCTACCCGCCCCCGAGGTGCCCGCCGGCGCGCGCACGCCCGGTCTGGCCAATGTGGCGCTGCTGCGCCGTCCCGCGGATCTGGATGTCGCGACATGGCTGGTGCGCTGGCATATCGACCACACGCCGGTGGCGATCGAAACGCAAGCCACCTTCGGTTACACCCAGAACACCGTGGTCCGCGCCCTCACCGCCGATGCGCCGGTGATCGACGCCATCGTCGAGGAGCTGTTCCCGATCGGGGCGGTATCGGACCTGCTCGCCTTCTTCGGAGCCGCAGATCAGAGCGATCTCGCCGACCGGATGGGGCGAATGGCGGCCAGCGTCGCGAGGTTCGGCGCGGACCGCGATATCGACACGGTGCCCACCAGCCGGTACGTCTGTGCGGCCCGGGGGCTTACGCTGCACGCGTGACACTTTTGATCTCGGATGACAACCGGGTGCGGACCCTGACCCTCAATCGACCGGAGGCGCTCAACGCGTTCAGCGAGGCGCTGTACGACGCGACGACCGAGGCTCTGCTGGCCGCGGCAGAAGACCCCGAGGTCTCGGTGGTCCTGATGACCGGCGCCGGCCGGGCCTTCAGCGCGGGCAACGATCTGGTCGAGATGCAGAAGCTGGTCACCGACCCCGCGTACACGCCCGGTAAACATGGCTTCCGCGGGCTGATCGAAGCGCTCACGGCATTCCCCAAACCTCTGATTCTCGCCGTCAACGGCCTCGGATTGGGAATCGGCGCAACCATTTTGGGCTATGCCGATCTGGCCTTCATGTCGAACACCGCGCGGCTGAAGTGCCCGTTCACCAGTCTGGGGGTGCCGCCGGAGGCGGCCTCGTCCTATCTGATGCCCAGATTGATCGGGCGGCAGAATGCCGCCTGGCTGTTGCTGTCCTCGGAGTGGATCGATGCCGACGAGGCGCTGCGGATGGGACTGGTGTTCAAGGTCTGTGAGCCTTCCGAGCTGATGTCCGAGGCGCGTTATCATGCCGAGCTGTTGGCATCCCGGCCGCTCAACAGCCTGATGGCGGTCAAGCAGACCATGATGGAAGCCATCCGTCCGGCGATTGCCGCGGCGTCCGAGCGCGAGAACGCACTGTTCGCCGAGCTGCTCGGTCAGGCCGCCAACGTCGACGCGCTGGCGTCGTTCAACGCCGGACGCGGCTGACAGGTCAACCTGCGGCGTGCACCGGGCACTCGGTGGTGCGGGCTGCGGCCAGGATCGCCCGCACCGTCCGGCGACACCTGCCGCAGTCCGAGCCTGCCCCGCAGGCGTCGGCGACCTGTCGAGACGTCGTTGCGCCCGCAGCCACGGCGTCATGCACCGCCTGGGTGGTGGCGCCGGTGCACAGGCAGACGAACATCGGATCAGGCCGCCGTGCTCATGTTGCCGAGCGCGTTCTCGGATAATTGCAGTGCGCGCTGACCTTTCGAATACGGCCAATTCATCGACAACGAATCACGTGCGAAATCGGAAATCGGGTGCCGTGACGCCGCTGCTGCGAACAAATGGTCTGAATTGCGCCGGGCGATAGCCGAATGCGGTGAGGAATTCGCGCGTTGCGTCATGATTCCCCCTTCGTTTTCGGGTGTCCCGCGACGCTGTCGCCGGCCTGGGCTGCAAGTTAGGCCATCGTAACCTAAGTAAGGGTAGCCAGTCCATAAGGTGTCCGGATACTTGGGTTTGCCTTGCCTACGGCACGCCGTAGCGGCGGAAATCTCTCCGACAAACCGCCGTCGACACCCTCGCTGTGGCCTTCCCGCTGGACTAGATTCAGGTGCGCACGGCTTTGGCGACACTTGACAGCCCTCAAGGTGCTTAGGAGCGATATGCAAGGCGATCCGGATGTTCTGAAACTGCTCAACGAGCAGCTGACGAGCGAACTCACGGCGATCAATCAATATTTCCTGCATTCCAAGATGCAGGACAATTGGGGATTCACCGAATTGGCGCGTCACACCCGCGAGGAATCCTTCGAAGAAATGCGCCACGCAGAAACGATCACCGACCGCATTCTGCTTCTGGACGGATTGCCCAACTATCAGCGCCTGTTCTCGCTGCGGGTCGGGCAGACGCTGCGCGAACAGTTCCAGTCGGATCTGGCCATCGAGTACGAGGTGGTCGAGCGTCTTCGCCCCGGCGTCATGATGTGTCGCGAGAAGGGTGACGCGACGTCAGCGGGCATCCTGGAGACCATCCTGGCCGACGAGGAAAACCACATCGACTACCTGGAGACCCAGCTCGAGTTGATGGACAAGCTGGGCGAGGAGCTGTACTCCGCGCAGTGTGTGTCGCGCCCGCCGGGTGTGGGTACCGCCTAGGGCGTGCGGTCGTCCGGCTCACCGACCGCGGTATATTAGATAGTAAGGCTAATATTTCGCTGGGTCGGGGAGGACCGGGGAATCGTGACGGCCACTGCTACGGGGTCGAGTGCCGCCGACGCACAGATCAGCCCCCAGCGCCGCAACATCGTCTTTGTCGCGGTGTTGTTGGGCATGTTGCTGGCGGCGCTCGACCAGACCATCGTGGCCACCGCGCTGCCGACGGTGGTATCCGATCTCGGGGGAGCGGGGCATCAGTCCTGGGTGGTGACCAGCTACCTGCTTGCGTCGACCATCGCGACGGCGATCGTGGGAAAGCTGGGCGACCTGTTCAGCCGGAAGTCTGTGTTCCAGGTCGCCGTGGCGTTCTTCCTGCTCGGCTCGGTTCTGTGCGGCCTGGCCAATTCGATGACGATGCTCGTGGGTGCACGCGCCCTGCAGGGCATCGGCGGCGGCGCGTTGATGGTGACCGCCACCGCCGTCATCGGCGAGGTCATTCCGCTCCGCGACCGCGGTCGCTACCAGGGCGCGCTTGGTGCGGTGTTCGGCGTCACCACGGTCATCGGGCCCCTGCTCGGCGGCTTTTTCACCGATCACCTGTCGTGGCGCTGGGCCTTCTGGATCAATGTGCCGGTTGCAGTGGTGGTGTTCCTGGTCGCTGCGGTCGCCATCCCGGCACTGGCTCGTACCTCGCGCCCTGTGATCGACTTTGCCGGTATCGCGCTGGTCGGTCTCGGCGCCTCCGGTCTGACATTGGCCACCAGCTGGGGCGGCGGTGAGTACGCCTGGACATCGCCGGTGATCATCGGTCTGTTCGCCGGGTCGGTGGTCGCGTTGGGGATCTTCGTACGGGTGGAACTCCATGCACCCGAACCGATTCTGCCGATCCGGCTTTTCGCGGGACGGGTGTTCACGGTCTGCTGCGTGCTGGGGTTCATCGTCGGTTTCGCGATGCTGGGTGCGATGACGTTTCTGCCGACGTTCATGCAATTCGTCGACGGCGTATCGGCGACCGTATCGGGGCTGCGCACCCTGCCGATGGTGGTCGGCATGCTGATCACCTCGATCAGCAGCGGCTCGATCGTCGGCCGCACCGGACGGTACAAGATCTTTCCGGTCACCGGAACGGCCGTCATGACCGTGGGTTTCGCATTGTTGTCCACCATGGATGCGCACACCGCGTTCTGGATGCAGTCGTTGTATCTGTTCATCCTCGGCGCCGGCATCGGATTGTGCATGCAGGTACTGGTCCTCGTGGTGCAGAACACCGCCGACTTTGCCGATCTCGGGGTGGCGACATCGGGTGTCACGTTCTTCAGGACCATCGGAAGTTCCTTCGGTGCGGCAATTTTCGGATCGTTGTTCGCGAACTTTTTGTCGAGCCGGATCGGGCAGGCGGTGGCGGTGAGCGGGGCGCCTCCGATCGCCGCAGAATCACCACAGGCACTGCGTGCGCTGCCGCCGGAGATGGCCGCCCCGATCATCGACGCCTACGCCGATGCCCTCGGCATGGTCTTCCTGTGCGCGGCCCCGGTTGCCTTCGCGGGATTCATCGTTTCGTTGTTCCTCAAAGAGGTTCCGCTGCGTGAGATGGAGACGGTCTCGGCATCCGATCTCGGCGAAGGATTCGGCATGCCGACGCCGGAGACCTCTGACGAGATACTGGAGATGGCGGTGGCGCGTATCTTCCGGGACTCGCCGGATATCCGCCTGCGCAGGCTCACCGAGCATCCGAGGTGCGAACTCGATATCGCCAGGCTGTGGTCCGTCGTGCAGATATACCGGCACAACCAGGTCTACGGGTCGGCAACCTTGGCCGATATCGCCGATCTGCGACGCGTCCCCGTCGAGGTGCTGGAACCATCGTTCCAGCGCTGCGTGGACACCGGTTACGCGTTGCGTACAGGTGATCAACTGTGGTTGACCCAAGCCGGTGCCGACCAAGTGCAGGTGGTCATCGATGCGCTGGTGAGCAAGTTGATAGACCGCCTGCACGGGGCGAGCGCAGCGATGGGGGATAGGCACGGGGCGAGCGCAGCGACGGGGCACGGTTCGAGCGTGAGCTTCGCCGCTCGACCCGATCGACTCCAGGTGGAGGCGGCTTTGGAGCGAATCGCGCGCCGCATGATGGTGCAGCCGCAGTGGGTCGAGGATCGAGAGGAGCTGGCGAGCGCCGGCGCACGAAAGAACTAGAACACGTTCCACTTCAGTCCTCGGCGGCGTACGGTGGCGCATATGAGCCGTATCGGAGAATTCGCTGATGACGATGCCGCCGCCTGGATCACCAAATCGCCGGATATCGGGATGGCGATGGCGGGCTACACCCACGCCGTCTACAACAAGAACCGGCTGCCCATGCGGGTGCGGGAGTTGGCGCGCATGGTGATCGCGCTCAACAACGAGTGCGTGGTGTGCCAGAACACGCGCGATTCCGACGGCGCGTCGGCCGGCGTCGACGAAGACCTCTACGATCACGCGGCGGTGTGGCAGACCTGGCCGGGGTACAGCGACCAGGAGCGGGTCGCCGCGGAGTTCGCCGAGCGTTTTGCCAACGATCACACCGGTCTGCGTGATGACGAAGACTTCTGGACCCGCTGCCGTGAGCAGTTCAGCGATGAACTGCTGACCGATCTGGCGCTGTCCTGCGCGATGTGGCTCGGGATGGGTCGGATGCTGCGCACCCTCGACATCGGCCAGTCCTGCAAGATCACCCTTTGACCGCTCCCGCCGCGGCGACCGCGCTCACCTTCGTCTGGCTGGGGATGGTGTTGGCGATCTCCTTCTTGGAGGCGCCGCTGAAGTTCCGGGCTCCCGACGTCACCCTGCGGATCGGCCTGGGTATCGGCAGGCTCGTGTTCCGCGCGCTGAACGCCGTCGAGGCGGTACTCGCCGCACTCATCGGCACGGCGTTGGTGCTCGCCTCGGCACACGGGCCCGCCCTGATCGGATTCGCTGTCGCGGCAACGATGTTGGCGATCCAGCTACTGGCCGTCCGGCCACGACTGAGCCGCCGGTCCGATGCGGTGCTCGCCGCGCCGCCGGGATGTGGCGAGCCCGCTCGGTCGCGAGCGCACTACGTCTATGTCGGGTTGGAACTGGTCAAAGTCGTGGCGCTCGTCGTGACCGGTGCCGCGCTACTGCGCTGAGGCCGCCACATGAGGGCACCCCGGTGGCGTCGCCGCGGCGTGCCGCGCACGAACGCGAATTCTCGCCCCGCGGTGCGGCATCAGGATCACGCTCTTGACGCGTCGCCGTTCGCCCGGCGCCGTCGCGGTGTCCAGGTCGACGCGTCGCAAGACCTCCCGCAGCACGATCGCCATCTCCACCAGTGCGAAGTTTGCACCGAGGCAGCGCCGGTTGCCGCCGCCGAACGGCAGCCAGGTCGTCGGACCCAGCTGGGCGTCGAGCATCCGGTCGGGATCGAACTGTTCGGGATCGGGATAGCGATGGGCATCAGCGTGTACCAAACCTATTCCGGGCGCGACCATCACACCGGCCGGAAGTCGGTACCCGCCGATCTCGACCGACTCGGTGAGAACCCGTCCGACGTCGAAGACCACCGGGCGGATCCGCAGGATCTCCTTGCAGACGGCATCCAGATAGACGTCATCACCGCCGCGGGCCGCCGCGGTGGCCTTGGCCAGCAGATCGGGGTGCCGGGTCAGCCTCTCCAGAGCCCAGGACAGCGCGGTCGCGGTGGTGTCGTGTCCGGCGACCAACAGCGTCATCAGCTGGTCACGCAGCTGTTCATCGGACATCTGGCCGGTGCGGATCATCAGCGCCAGCGCATCGGTCCGGGATTCCAGCGCCGGATCGGCGCGCCGGTCGGCGATTTCGGCGTACAACAGCTCGTCGGCGGCGCGCAGTCGCTCGGCGAACGGCCGCCATGGCGCCAGTCGTTGCAGGCCAGGGGTGCTGATCGCCAGCGACTCCCAGGTGCCGACACTGAGCAGCTTGGGCATGACGCGCCGCAGTGCGGCCAACCGGTCGGGGTCAGTGGCACCGATCACCGTCCGAAGGATCACCTCCAGGGTGATCTCGGCCATCTTGGGCGCCACCGCGAAGCGTCGGCGCAGGGGCCAGTCTTCGATGTTGTCGGCGGCCACCCGCGCGATCAGATCGGTCTGTCTGGCGACCGCCTCGCGGCCGAACGGTGCCAGCATCATCCTGCGTCGTTGCCGGTGTTCATCCTCGTCGATCACCAAAACCGAGCTGGCACCGAGCAATCCGGTCAACATGGAGTTCGCTTCGCCGGCGTGGTACACCGCCGGGTCACCGCTGAACACCGTTTTGATATCGGCGGGGTCGGCCAGGTAGACCACCGTCCCCATCGAGGCGATGCGGAGGGTGAACACGTTTCCGTACCGACGCCGACAGCCCGCGATCATCCGGGGCCAGAATTTCATCAGCAGTGCTGCCTGCAGTCCCGGCGGCAACGGCGGTCCGGGCGGCAACGCCAATTCAGTCATGTGTATGAGTCTACGGACGAGCGCAACCCCTCACAGCTGACCGGTTGCGTCGTACACCCATGACATGTCGGCGGTGGCGAAATCCGAGAGCCAGTTCGCGGGCGCATGATTGGTCAGACCACCCATGTCCCAGTAGTCCTTCCAGAGGGTGATCCGGTCGTCGAGGACGCGGTGGACGGTGACGAACGGCAGCACCGCTCGCTCACCGGTCGGCCACGTCCAGGTCTCGGAATGCTCGTATATGACATGCGGTCCATCGGCGACGAGCAGGCCGTCGTGATTCTCGTAAGCGGCCAACGGTTCCAGCCCGATCTTGAGGCGCTTGACGATGTCCTGCGGACCACGGGCGGCCGCGGCCGGCCCGACCGGCATATCGGCATAGATGCAGTCCGGAGCCAGGAAGGTGGCGACCTCTGCCCAGTCGCGGCGTGACAGTGCGCGCCACATGCCCAGCACCGTGGCCGATTCGGCACATCGGGCCGCGCCGACGATGTCAGACGGCATCGGCCAACACGCTCTCCTCGGCGCCACGGGCGGGGGATCGATGCGCGGCCCGCAGGAACCGGCCGGTGCGATCCCGACCCACCGATTCGGTGGCGTGCCCGTCGATGAAGACCGCGTGCCCGCCCACCAGCACGGCCGCGACGGTGTCGTCGTTACGATTCACCATCCGCGACAACCCTCCATAACAGTCGACGCGCTCCTCGGCGTAATCGTCCAGGCCGGCGTCCAGGCGCTCGGGATCGATGATCACGACATCGGCCCGATCGCCGATGCGCAGGTGGCCGGCGTCCAGGCGATACCAGTCGGCGAGCTCGCCGGTCAACCGGTGCACCGCCCGCTCGATGGTCATGAACTCCCGCCCGCTGTTCTGCGCATCGCGCACGTGGCGCAAAAGGCGCAGGCCCATGTTGTAGAACGCCATGTTGCGCAGGTGTGCCCCGGCATCGGAGAACCCGAGCTGAATACCGGGTTCGCGGGCCAGCTGTTTGAGCACCTCCGGCCGATGATTGGAAATGGTTGTCCGCCAGCGTAATCCGCGGCCGTGCTCGAGAACCAGGTCGAGGAACGCATCGACCGGGTGTAGGCCGCGGTCGAGGCCCACCTGTCCGAACGATTTGCCGATCGCACCTGCGTCGGGGCACTCGACGATTTCGGCGTCGAAGAAATCGCGGTGCCAGACGCGCACACCGTACTTGCTTTCATAATCCTTGCGGAACTGCCGCCGATAACCCTCGTCGGCTAGCAGCGCATTGCGTTCCACTTCGTCGCGCAGGTGCAGTGCCGCTGCGCCAGAACCGAACTCCTCGAACACCACCAGGTCGATACCGTCGGCGTATACCTCGAACGGCACCGGGAGATGCTGCCAGCGGAAGTTGCCGCCCAGTGCGTTGATCAGTCGCGAGGACGGACCCATGATCTTGATCGCATAGGGGTTCGCCTTGATATCGGCGGCCGAGAGCAGGCTGGTCTTGAGGGGGTTGCGCACGAACCCGAGCGACTGGGCCATCTGGGAGAGCAGGTTCAGTGGGTTCTGGATATCGGGCCCGGATTGCAGGGCCCGACCCGTGCGCCGTAGCAGCGACTTCAACCTGCGCAGCTCGCGCGGTTTGGCATAGGTGGACGGCAAGGTGCGCGAACGGCAGGTATCACCGTCGATCTTGTCGAAAAGTAGTTGCTGCGAGGACATTCCCACGAATCCGGCGTCCAGGGCCTCGGCCAGCATGCGTTCCATCTCGGCCTGCTCGGCCCGGGTCGGCCGTTGATCGGCGCGCGTGGCTCGGTCCAGGCCCATCACCGCGGTGCGCATGTCCGAATGCCCGATGAAGGCCGCGAGGTTGGGCCCCAGTGGCAGCGATTCCAGCGCCTGTACGTAACCCTCGGCGTCGGTCCAGGTCTTGTGGTCGTCGACGGTGTCGATGACATATTCGCGCGGGATCGCCTCCACCCTTCCGAACAGGTCGCCGGCGTCGGCACCGCCGATGTGCACGGTGGACAGTGAGCACGAGCCCAGCATCACCGTGGTCACTCCGTGGCGCAGCGACTCGGTGAGCGACGGCCGGGCCAGCACCTCAACGTCGTAGTGGGTGTGGATATCGATCATCCCGGGGATCACCCATTTGTCCGTGGCGTCGAGCAGCTGTGGGCAGTCGGTGTCATCGAGTTCGTCCGCGCTGATGGCTACCACGTGTCCGCCGCGGATACCGATATTGCGGACGGCGGACGGTGCGCCCGTGCCGTCGAACCACCGGCCGCCACGGATGATTGTGTCGTAGGTCACCCCGTCATCAGAACAGTGCCGCTGACGGGTGTCAACGAAAATCGTGCACAGATTTCCAAAGGTGTCTACTGCGGACGCGCATACTCGACACCATGACGCCACTGCAGCGCTATATCGCCGAAGAGATCGCCACCGATCACGT
The DNA here is from genome assembly GCF_036946495.1 of Mycolicibacterium neoaurum. Lineage (NCBI taxonomy): Bacteria > Bacillati > Actinomycetota > Actinomycetes > Mycobacteriales > Mycobacteriaceae > Mycobacterium > Mycolicibacterium neoaurum. The sequence goes on along the minus strand of NZ_JAQIIX010000001.1, from coordinate 545,875 downwards.
CGACGGTCTGTTGTCGCGACGGGAGGCCTTGCGCCGACTCGCCCTGCTCGGTGTCGGCACCGCCGCCGCCACCGCGCTCATCGCCGCCTGCGGGGACGCCAGGCAGGACGTCACTGCCTCCAGCACAGAAACGGCCCGATCCACGCCGCCGGGGATGGACAAGGTCCGTCCGACGGTCCCGGTCAGCTGGCAGGGACCGGCCGGGGAGTTGCGGGGCGCATGGGCCGAGGCGGCCGGTCCGCGTGGTGCGACGCTGGTCATCCACGAGAATAAGGGGCTCAACGACTGGGTGCGCTCAGTGGCCGGCCGACTGGCCGGGGCCGGCTACTCAAGCCTGGCCATCGATCTGCTGTCGGCCGAGGGTGGTACCGCCGCCTTCGCCGATCCGGCCGAGGCCACCGCCGCGCTGGGCAACCGTCCGCCCGAACAGATGGTGGCCGACCTGCGGTCCGGGATCGCCGAGGTGCAGGCGCGGACTCCGGGCAAGCCGGTGGCGGCCATCGGGTTCTGTATGGGCGGCGGACTGGTGTGGCGCCTGCTGGCTGCCGGTGCGCCCGAGCTGTCGGCCGCCTTTCCGTTCTACGGCCCGACGCCGGATGATCCTGACTTTTCCGGATCGAAAAGTGTTGCCGTGCTCGGCTTCTACGGTGAGCTCGACCAGCGGGTGAATGCCACCGAACCGGTCGCCGCCGCGGCGCTGGACCGCGCTGGGCTGGTACACGAGCTGGTCACCGAGCAGGGTGCCAACCACGCGTTCTTCAACGACACCGGTGACCGGTACGACCCCAGGGCCGCCGAGGACGCCTGGCAACGCACGCTGACCTGGCTGTCGACACACGTGGGCTGAGCCGCCGGTGCATTCACCGGCAGTTCATGTCGGTGTCGACGGTGCGTGGCCGACCCAACACGGATCGCGGCTACTCAATCTCCATGAGGGTTGTCCAGGTCGCGAACTTCTACGGTCCACGCTCAGGTGGACTGCGCACCGCCGTCGATCGGCTCGGTGCCGAGTACAGCGCGGCCGGGCATGATGTCGTGCTGGTGGTGCCGGGCGCGGATGCCGGTCGGCAGGAGCTCCCCTCCGGTGTCATCCGGATGTCCCTGCCGGCGCGCCGAATACCGTTCACCGGCGGCTACCGCGCCGTGCTGCCCGGCCCGGTGACCGCGCTGCTCGAGGATCTGCAACCCGACGCGCTGGAGGTCTCGGACCGTCTGACGCTTCGTTCGCTCGGCCCCTGGGGCAGGCGCAACGGCGTGGCCACCGTCATGATCTCGCATGAACGCCTCGATCGGCTGCTCGGACAGATCCTGCCGCGCCGGGCGGCCCGCGAGATCGCCGACGCGGCCAACCGACGTACCGCCCGCAACTATGACGCGGTGGTCTGTACGACGGGCTTCGCCCGCGCAGAATTCGAAAGGATCGGGGCGACAAACGTGGCGACCGTGCCACTGGGTGTGGATCTCGACCAGTTCCATCCGCGGTACCGCTGCCCACAACTGCGCGGCCGTTGGGCACGCCCGGAGCAGACCCTGCTGGTGCATTGCGGCAGGCTCTCGGTGGAAAAGCACGCGCACCGCAGCATCGACACCGTTGCCGCCCTCCGCGACTCGGGTGTGGACGCCCGGCTCGTCGTCGTCGGGGAAGGCCCGCTGCGATCGCGGCTGGAGCGTCAGGCCGCCGGGCTGCCGGTCGACTTCACCGGGTATATCGGTGAGCGCGACACCGTGGCCGCCATCCTCGCCTCGGCCGATGTCGCGTTGGCGCCGGGTCCGCATGAAACCTTCGGCCTGGCGGCTCTTGAGGCGCTGGCCTGTGGCACACCGGCGGTGGTCTCACGCACGTCGGCGCTGGCCGAGATCCTCAGCGCCGACAGCGGCGCGGCCGCGGACAACGACCCGGGGGCCATCGCCCATGCCGTCGCCTCGGTGATCAGCAAACCCGAGACGATACGCCGGCGCAGCGCCCGTCGCCGGGCCGAACAGTTCACCTGGCCCCGGTCTGCGGCAGGCATGCTGGAGGTGTTGACACGGCGGTGACCAAACGTGACGGCAGGCCCGCCCCGTGTCCTACGATCTGGGCATGAGACGGCTTGTACTGGCGGTACCGGTGGTGTGTGTGGCGGCACTGCTGGGCGCCGGATCTGCGGCCGCCGCCCCCGAACAAGGGTGCGCGGTCACCCTGCAGCCGCCCGCGGTGGTGCAGGACGCCGGAGTGCGTGCCGTCGTCGCAGCGGTGAGTCCCGGAGCATGTAACCGCGCGGTTCCGCAGCTGCAGGTGGCCTGCCTACAGCAGGTCGACAGTCCGGTGGCCCCGCTGTGCGTGCAGTCCGAGGGCCCCGGAACCGCCGAGGTCAGGTTCAGCCCGTACACCCCTGGTGCCGGATACATCGTGAGCGGCCGGGTGTGCGCGAACGCGGGCAGCCCGCCGGTGACCTATTGCAGTACGGTCGGCCCGACCACGGTCATCCTGTAGTACCGCCGCGCAGATGGTGCACACCGGCGCCGATATCGAATCGGTAGCCGCTGCCGCGGATGGTGGTGATGACATCGGCATACCGGCCGAGTTTGACCCGGAGTCGGCGAACATGGGTGTCGACGGTGCGGCCGGCCCCGGGCCGGTCGTCCCACAGCTCACGCATCAATTCCACACGGGTGACCGTGCGGCGCGGGTGTTCGGCCAGATACAGGAGCAGTTCGAGCTCTCGGTAACTCAGCTGCACGCCGACGCCGTCGATGCTCACCGACCTCTGTGAAGGTTCGATCCGCAGACCGTCGGTCCTTCGGACTGACCCTCCTGCACCGTCTGCGCAGGTGATGACGGCCGGTCGGGCGCGTACCCCGGGTATCGAGCGGGTGATCACTCTGCCGTACTCGTCGGCCAACTGTGCTGTGCGCAAAGGAAGTTCGGTGAATCCGGGCGGCACGTCGAGAACGAGAACGACCTGTACGGGGCGTGGTGCCCGCGATGACGTACCCGCGCCCGATTGGTACATCGCTTCATGGTGCCCCAGAACTCGGGAGCCCGGCAGGGTTTGGAGCGCCGTGAGCGCAATTCAGAACGCGGGGATGACCTGACCCGAATATGTCGTCTCGATGAACATCTTGGTCTGCGGCCCGGTGAGCGCCGCTGCCAGCGTCGCGATATCCGGGTTCAGTTGTCCCGCAGGCTCGGTCACCAGATACTCGGCGTAGACGGGATTGCCGCGATCGCAATGTAGGGCGGTGTCGGTGTGCACGTTGCGTTCCATCGCCTGGTTACCGAAGAGGAACACCGCGTCGAAATCGTCGAGAGCCGAGGCCATCGTCCAACTGGTGAGCTCCTTGAACACCAGCCGGCGCGGGTTGGCCCGCACGTCGGTGGTGGTGGCCAGCTGCCCCGCATCGGGCCGACAATCCAGCAGGCCGAGCCGGTCGAGCATCATCAGTGATCGGTCGGCATTCACCGCGTCGGCAGGTAACGCCACTTCGGCATAATCGGGAATCGTCGCCAGGCTGGTCACCCGGCTGGAGTACAACCCGAATGGCTCGATGTGGACCGCGACCACCGGGGCCAGCGCGGTGCCGGCGGCCCTGTTGAACTGCTCCAGGAAGGGCAGGTACTGAAAGTAGTTGGCGTGCAGTCGGCCTGCGGCAAGCCAGTCGTTGGGCTCGTCGAAACTATCGAACACGATCACCTGCAGATCGATCTGGGACTGGGCCAGCGTGGTGCGGACACTCTCCAAGATCTCTGCGTGCGGGACCGGCGACGCACCGACCCGCAGTGGCCGAAGCCCTTTCGTGCTGACCGATCGCACCGAACTGGTCGACATGGTGGCCAGCGTACTGAAGACCACACAGCCTGCAAGGCGGCAGCCGCGGCGAATGTGCCGCCATGTTACGGACTTCGGCGCACGCTGACCGCAGAGGTTCTCGTGTGTTCGACAGCGGCCTAGGTTCTGGCCAACAGTCATCGCAGGGCCGAGAAGGAATGGTGCACCATGTCCGAGATCACCGCTGTCGCCGGGCAACTGAGCAACCCGGCCAAAAACCCCGACCGGAGGTTGCGGGGCAACCTCGGGGTGGCCTCCATCGTCTTCATGGTGGTAGCCGCCGCCGCGCCCCTCGGGGTGGTCGGTGGTGTCTTCCCGCTGGGCATCGCCAACGGTAATGGTGCGGGATTCCCCGCGACGTTCCTCGTCTCGACGGTGATCCTGCTGCTGTTCGCGGTGGGCTTCACGGCGCTGACCCCGTTCGTCGATGACGCCGGAGCCTTCTTCTCCTATATCCGTCACTCATTGGGCTTCTCGATCGGTATCGGGTTCGGCTTCGTCGCGCTGGTCAGCTACGTGGCCCTGGAGGCCGGCGTGTACGGCCTGTTGGGGCCCGCCGGTGTCGGTGTCATCACCTTGTTCGGCGGGGCCGAGATCCCCTGGTGGGCCGTCGCGGCGGTCGCATTCGCGGTGACGACCTATCTGGGTTACCGCAACATCGAGTTGTCCAGTCGAGTGCTTGGCGTGTTGCTGACCGCCGAGATCGCGGTCATCGGCATCCTCGACCTGGTGATCGTGCTGCGCGGCGGAGGGGATGACGGGCTATCGACCGGCGCGGTCAACCCCGCCACCGTGTTCTCCGGCTCGCTCGGTATCGGACTACTGTTCGCGATGCTCAGTTACATCGGCTTCGAGGCCACCGCGGTCTTCCGCGACGAAGCCAAGGACCCGCAGCGCACCATTCCGCGCGCCACCTACGCCGCGCTGATCCTCATCGGTGCCTTCTACGCCGTCAGCAGCTGGGCGCTGATCTCGGCATGGGGTGATGATCGCGCCGTCACCCAGGCCACCGATTCCGGTGGCACCTTCCTCGCCGACGTCGCCCAGACCTATATCCGCACCGCAGGCAACGACATCATCACCGTGCTGTACTTCACCAGTCTGTTCGCCTGCATCCTGGCCTTCCACAACGTGGCATCGCGCTATGTGTTCGCGCTGTCCCAGCACCGGGTGCTGCCCGATACTCTCGGGGTCGCGCACTCGGCGCATGGTTCGCCGCACAGGGCGTCGCTGTGGATCTCCGGCGTCGTCGCGGTCGGTATCGCTGCCGCCGTCCTGTTCGGCTTGGATCCGGTGACGCAGTTCTACACGTGGTTCGCGGCCACCACCACGGTGGGATTCGTGGTGCTGCTGATCGCGACCAGCGTTGCGGTACTGGTGTTCTTCGCACGCGACCGCCGCGGCTACTCACAATGGCGGGTACGCATCGCGCCGGCATTGGGACTCGTCGGACTCGGTGTCACCCTGGCGTTGATCCTCACCAATCTGGAGGGCCTGGCCACCTCGAATGCGTTGGGGTGGGGCATCATCGGCCTGCTGATCGTGTCCTTCGTCATCGGGGCGGTCATTGCCCGGCGAGCGGCGGGTACCACCGAGGCGACCCCGGAGGTGCACTCATGACCAGCGCCGCCGACACCACCGGCACCCCCGCACCTGCACTGTCCGACCGACTTGCCGACGGTTCACTGACCGAGATCGAGGTGGCCTGGAGCGATCCGCTGGGACATGCTCAAGGCAAACGTATCCCGGCTGCCCAGTTCCTGGACCGGGCGCACGGCTGCGGATTCGCGTTCTGCGAGGCCTCGCTGGGCTGGAACGCCGACGGCACCGTCGTCGACGGCCTGCGGCTGACCAACTGGACAGGCGGCTATCCCGATGTGTTCGCCGTGCCCGATCTGTCGACCTTGCGCGAGCTGCCGTGGCGGCCGGGCGTCGGGCATGTCGTCTCCGATATCCTCACCCACGACCGCACACCGTCTCTGTTGGATCCACGGGCAGTGTTGCGCCGGGTGCTCGATCGCCTTGGGGCACTGGGCTACACCGCCAAGGTAGGCGTCGAGCTGGAGTTCTATCTGCTCAATCCGGACGGCACCGCCCTACAGGACGATATCCACGCCTACTCGCTGGAGAACGCCAACGCGCTGGATCCGGTGTTGTCCGACCTCTACGACACTCTCGGGGCGTTCACCCGGCTGGAGGGAATCCAGAGCGAATACGGGCCGGGACAGGTCGAGGCGAACCTGGTCTACACCGATGCGCTGGCAGCCGCCGACGACAGCGCACGACTGAAGTATGCCGCCAAGGAGGTGGCACGCAGGCACGGCAAAATCGCCAGCTTCATGGCCAAACCCTTCACCGAACACTCCGGAAGCTCTGCGCACCTGCACATCTCGCTCTGGCGAGACGACGAACCGGCTTTCGCCGAGGTGGCCGGCGTCGAGAACGACCTCGCCCAGTTCGCCATCGCCGGTCTACTGGAACACCTGCCTTCGATCACGCTATTCGGTGCCCATTCGGTCAACGCCTACCGACGATTCGTGCCGGACTCGTTCGCACCTGCGACGGTCACCTGGAGCCGCGACAACCGAAGTGCCGCTGTGCGTTCGCTTCTGGATCCGGACCCGCGGGCGACCCGTATCGAACTGCGCACAGGTGGTTCGGATGCCAACCCCTACTGGTTGGTCGCCTCGGCACTGGCAGCCGTCATTGCCGGTATCGAGGCCGGGCGACGCCCCGAACCCGCGCTGGCCGGCAATCTGTACGGTTCGGGCACCCCGTTGCCGGACTCGCTAGCGGTGGCGGTGGCGCTGACCACCCAGGATGACACCATCGCCGAGATCCTCGGGCGGGACTCGGTCGCCGACTTCGCCACGATCGCACGCTCCGAGTGGGTTGCCTACTCGGGACAGGTCACCGACTGGGAACGCCGCCGCTATCTGACCACATCCTGATCAGCCGATGTCGCGGGCCGCGCCGGGCGTCCAGCGCACCGGCAGCCGCTTGATCCCGTGGATGAACGGCGAGAGAAGGCGGTCCGGTTCGGCGTCGGCCAGCAGATCGGGGACCTGGCGGTGTAACTCCTCGAACGTCACCGTGATCTCACGGCGGGCCAGGTTCGCGCCCAGACAAAAATGGGCGCCGCCACCGCCGAACCCGAGATGAGGGTTGGGGGAGCGCAGCACATCGAATCGCCACGGGTCGGGGAACCGGGTCTCATCGCGATTGGCCGAGCCGTACCACATGGTGACCTTGTCACCTGCGGTCATGGCGACACGACCGAGCTCGATATCGCGGGTCAGGGTGCGCCGCATGTAGGCCACCGGCGACGACCACCGCACGATTTCCTCGACGGCGGTCGGTGCGATCCGGTCGTAGTCAGACCACCACAGGTCGCGCTGCTCGGGATGCCTGCTCAGCGCGACGACACCGTGGCTGATGGCGTTGCGCGTGGTTTCGTTACCGGCCACCACGAGGAGGATGAAGAAGGAGGCCACCTCGGCCGATGTCAGCCGTTCACCGTCGAGTTCGGCGGAGACGAGGGCGGTGGTCAGGTCATCGCGCGGGTGAGTGCGGCGGTCTTCGGCCAACGCGGCGGCGTAGGCGCCGATATCGATGGCCACCCTGGCGAATTCGTCGAAGTCGGCGGTGAGATCCGGATCGCCGAAGCCAAGAATGACATTGGTCCAATGGAATATCCGGTCATGATCTTCCCCGGCGATACCCATCATGTCGCAGATCACCTGCAGCGGTAGCGGACCTGCCAGTGCCGAGACCAGATCCGCGCGGCCGTCGGGGTGGTCGGCGACCATCGCGGAAACGAGGTCGCGGGCACGCTCGCGAACCGATTCCTCCACCCTGGCCAGGACCCGCGGGGTGAAGGCGCTGCGGACGATGTTGCGTAGCCGACCGTGCCGCGGATCATCCATGGCGATCATGGAGCCGAAGTACTCGGCCAGCTCCGGAGTTTGGTCGCCGATGGTGATGTTGGGACTCGAACTGAAGATCTCGGGATGCCTGCTGGCATAGTGCACGTCGTCGTAGCGGGTCAGTGCCCAGTGACCGGCCCCGGCATCGACGCCCTCGGCGGTGACCGGCTCATGGAACGAGATGGGGTCGCAATGACGGAGGGTGGCGAACGCGCCGTCGCGGAAATCGTCGTCGCCGCGCCAGAATCGCCATGACCCCAGATCCACCTGCGCCCGGTCGACGGTACGCGGGGGTGTTCCGTTGCGACGGACCGCGATCGACATGGACCTCAGCATAGGATCGTGGGCGACGGCGCGCGTCGGAATCGGCGGTGAAGCGCGCAGTCGGACGGGTCAGGCAGGGTCGGGGGCCACGAAGATGCGACGCAGTTCGTCGGGCACCGGCCGCTTCGCCCAATCGTCGGTGGATACCGTCACGTAGACGTTGCGGCCGCGCACCGCCGTCCGTTCGATGCCGTCGCCATCGGTGCGCAGCACGTCGAAGCTGACGGTGAAACTGGTGGTGCCCACCGACTCGCAGGCCACGACCACCCGGACGGTGTCGCGCCAGCGCACGGGCGCGCGGTAGTCGATCTCGCTGCGCACCACCTGGAAGTCGACACCGGCGGCGATCAGGTCGGGATAGCGCAGCGACCGATGGTCCAGATACGCGGTCCAGGCTTCGTCGAACCAGGTCAGGTAGTGGGCGTGGAACACCACTGACTGCTGGTCGACCTCCGCGTACCGGGGGACCACCGACAGTGCGAACCGTGCATCGTCGACCGGACTCACGGAGCACACCTTGCCCCATCACGCGCTCGTTACGATCAGGGGGTGCCTCCCACCCTGATCAGCATCGACGATATCCGGTCCGCCGCCCGACGCCTGGACGGTGCCGTGCTGCGCACTCCGCTGCTGGCGGCCGACTGGGGTGATTCGCAGCGTCCACTCTTGCTGAAGCCGGAGAGTCTGCAGGCGATCGGTGCGTTCAAGGTGCGCGGCGCGCTCAATGCGATCGGACGGCTCGGCTCCGACGAGAAGCGCCGCGGTGTTGTCGCGTACTCCAGCGGCAACCATGCTCAGGCCGTCGCCTATGCCGCAGCACGTTTTGGACTGCGAGCCCATATCGTCATGCCCGAGGAAACCCCACGTATCAAGATCGAGCGGACCCGCGCCCATGGTGCCGAGGTCGTGCTGTGCGGTATGGGTCGGCGCGAGGCGGTGGCCGCCGAACTCGTCGAACAGACCGGCGCCACGCTGATTCCACCGTTCGATCACCCGGATGTGATTGCCGGACAGGGCACCATCGGCCTGGAGATCGCCGAGGACCGTCCCGATGTCGCCAATGTGGTGATCCCGGTCAGCGGTGGTGGATTGGCGTCGGGCATCGGCACGGCGATCCGCGCGCTGTGCCCGAACGCGCATATCTTCGGTGTGGAGCCGGAATTGGCCGCCGATACGGCGGCCGGCCTACATCGGGGGGCCCGAGTCGACATGTCGATCGAGGATCGCAATCGAACGATCGCCGACGGTTTGCGTTCGCAGCCCTCGGAGCTGACGTTCGCTCACCTGCAGCATGTGCTGACCGATATTCTCACCGTGTCTGAAAACGAGATCCGCTCTGCAGTAGCCGAATTGGCGTTCAAGGCCCGGCTGGTCGCGGAGCCGAGCGGAGCCGTCGCGCTGGCCGCCTATCGGCGCCACAAGATGCCGCCGGGTCCGACGGCGGTGATCGTCTCCGGCGGCAATGTCGAGCCTACGTTGCTGTCGGAGATACTGACCGCGTCAGCCGCGGTCGGGGAAGACCAGCGGGACTGACACGCCGCAACCCAGATGGGCGCAGTGCGACCAAGCATCCTGTTCGGCGGCGGCCTTCAACAGGCGGCGCCGGCCGATCCAGCCGCATGAGCAGCCCGCGGTCGAGTTGCCCACACCGCGGTTGTACACGTAGGCCACCCCGCTTCCGGTTGATGCGGTGAGGCGGTCCTCCAACAGTAAGACGTTCATCTGATTCATCTCCTTCGTCGACCTGACCTCGGTGTCATGCAGACGTGCGAGCCTGTCGCAGTTCGAATTCTGCGCTGCTGGACCCAGGTTCGGCAGGATCGGCGAGTCACGAGTCGACGCTGATCCGGTCAAGCCGGGGTAACGAACAGCTCTGAACTACCCGTGGAACGGCGTTGCCAAACAGTGTGTCTGCCGATGTCGCGGGCATCAGAGATGTTGCTACAGCGTCAATTTGGGGACGCTGGGGCAGCTGTTAATGGACGCCCTCCATCAGCCGGCTGATCCGTCCCGCCAGCCCCAGCACCACGGCGCCGGCGGCGATCGCGACCACACCGAGGATGCCGAAGTATGCGAACTCGGCGGCGGAATCGTAATACCCGGACAGCACGCCCGACATGGCGGTACCCAGGCCCACGGAGAAGAAGTACAGCGCCATCATCTGAGCGCGGTAGGCGTCGGGCGCCAGTTGGGTCGTGACTGCCAGGCCGATCGGGGAGAGTAGCAATTCCGATATTGCGAACACTGCCATGATGCCCATCACCAGCAGTGCCGGCACGGCCTTGCCGGTGGTGCCGGCGAACGGCAGGAACAGCAGGAAGGCCGCGCCCATACCGATCACGCCATAGGCGAACTTCTGCGGGGTGGTCGGCGCACGGTTACCCAGGCGGGTCCACATGATCGCGAAAAGCGGTGACAGCAGGATGATCCAGACCGGCTCGATCGACCCGATCCAGCTCGACGGTGCGGTCCACCCGAAAATCGACCAGTTCATCCGTTCGTCGGAGTACACCGCCAGCACGGTGAAGATCTGTTGGAACAGTGACCAGAACACCGCGTTGGCGATGAACAGTGGGATGAACGCCCGCACGCGAGTCCGTTCCAGGCCGCTGACTTTCGGGCTGCGCAACAGCACCGCGAAGTACGCGACGGAGGCCACGACGATCACGCCGGTGGTGACCTGGGACAGGATGGCCAGCGTCACCAGACCGGTCCAGAACGCGATGACCACCACGACCAGCGCACCGACACCGGCGGCTATTGCGGGCAGGATTCCGCTGCGCGGCAGCGGGTTGGGGACCTCGCGCCCATGAGCGCCGAGGTTGCGCCGGAACACGACGTACTGGGTGAGTCCGATGGCCATGCCGATGGCAGCAGCGCCGAAACCGTAGTGGAAGCCCATCTGCGTCTGGAGCAGACCGGTCAGCAACGGGCCGATGAAGGCGCCGAGGTTGATGCCCAGGTAGAACAGCGTGAACCCGCCGTCGGCGCGGGCATCGCCCTTGTCGTACAGCGTTCCGAGCAGTGAGGAGGCGTTTGCCTTCAGTGCGCCGGATCCCAGTGCCACCAGCACCAGGCCGACCGCGACCCCGGTGATGCCCGGGAGCAGTGCCAGGGCGATGTGCCCGGCCATCACCACCACGCCGCCGTAGAACACCGTGCGTTCCATGCCCAGCACCCGGTCGGCCAGCCATCCACCGAGCACGGTGGACAGATAGACCAGGCCGCCGTAGGCGCCGACGATGCCCGTCGCGGTGGCCTTGGCCATCTCCAGGCCGCCGTCGGTCACCGAGTAGTACAGGTAGTACCCCAGGATGGTGAGCATCCCGTAGAACGAGAATCGCTCCCACAGTTCCACACCGAACAGGTTGGTCAGTCCGATCGGATGGCCGAAGATCGTGCGAGCAGCCCGTGCATCGTGGCCGTCGGTTGCCGTGTGTTCCGCCCCAGTCATGGGACACCACCCTGCCACGCACCGCGAGTGCGTGTCGCATTGTGGCGATGTCACTTTGTCGGCGTGCTTGTGACGACGGTTCGGCCAACGTGTCTTCTGGCCTTGACGTCTACATACGTTCTCATTGGCAAATGCGGGGAGCGTGGTGATGACGCGCTGGCTGGGCTCCGGGGCGCCCACCCGGGTAAGGTCAGCCGGATAACGGGGCGGTGACCGGATCGTCTCGACCCGGTCGCATGCCTGCGACCGGGTGGTCCGAAGGGGTTCATGTGGACGCGGTGCTCGGTTTGTCGATGACGCCTACGTCGCTCGGCGTGGTCGTCGTCGACGGCGACGGAGCCCCCGAGGGTGCGGCCGCGCGGGACTCCTTCGAGGTTCGCGTCGACGGCTCGGACACCCGCTCGGCAACCGAACAGGCGACCGCGGCGGTCGGGGCCATCGCGGCCGCCCGCGGACAACGCCTCAAGTCGATCGGTGTCACCTGGAGCGAGAACGCCGACGCCGAGGCGACCGCCCTGATGGACTCGTTGAATCGCTCGGGTTTCGGCAATGTCGTCCCGATCCGGCTGCCGGAGGCCACCGAGGCGCTCGCCCGGGGGATGGCCGATGTCATCGGATACCGGACCAGCGCGGTGTGCGTCATCGAACCTGATACCGCGATCGCCCTGATCGTCCATACCGACGACGGCGCGATACAGACGGCGATCAATCACGGTATCGACAGCGACGAGAGCCTGATCGGCTGGTTGAGCACCGTGTTCACCCGCGCTGACTGGCAGCCGGAGGCGCTGGTCGTGGTCGGTTCCGCCGGTGGCTTCGACAGCGTCCTGCCGCAGCTGGAAGGGGCGCTCTCGGTGCCGGTCTTCGCCCCTGCCGAGGCGCCCCTGGCGCTGGCTCGCGGCGCGGCGCTGGCCTCCACACACAGCTCAGGTCTGCCGTTCAGTCTGGAATTGCCTGCCCCGGCCGCACCGGGTCGGCATGCCGCCACGGCATCCGGCAACAACTCGACTCGCCTGATTGCCGGGGCACTGGTCGCCGGTGTGCTCACCTTCGTGATTTCCGCATCCGTGGCGGTGGCGGTGCAGTTGTCACCGGCGCGGGAGACCGCTGCCCCCGAGCCCGCCGCCGTGGTCGTCCAGGATCCACCCGCCGCGCGTGTTGCTCCCCGCCCCGCCCCGCCCTCAGCTCCGATCGCCGAGCCGGCCCAGGGGGAGCAGTCCTCGTTGTCCGACGCGCTGGCGCCCCCGGTCGAGTTCGCGCCGCCGCAGGCACCGGTCGAGCCGGTGCTACCCGAAGCGCCCGCGCCCGAGGTGAGCGCCGGATACGATCCCGCGCCCGTCGAAGCGGCGATGCCCGATCCGGCGCTGGCGCCCGCGCCACCGGTCGTCGATGCACCGCCGGCCGTGCTGCCGCCGCCGGTCCCGCCGGTCGCCACGCCGCCGCAGGTGTTCGAGCAGCCCAAGAAACCGTTCCTGCAGCGGATCAGGGACCGGCTCCGTCTCGGTGGTCCCGACCAGGGTCCGCCGGGGCAGATCATCGTCAGTCCGCCGCAAGGCTAGGCCTTTCGGGCGCCGCGCAGGTCGGGGGCTGGCTAACATTTGTCGGACTCGGTGCGACAAGCAGATGAGCGGTCAGGTCGGGTCCGGAGTGTCCGGAGTTCAGGGGAGGTTCGGCACGTTGCGAAAAGCTATTCGGTACATGGTCGTCATGGTGGGCATCACCGCGTTGTCGCTGGGTGCGTCCACGGCCACGGGTGTGGCTGCCGTGAGCGTCCCGGCCCCGGCCGTGGCTGTGTCGCCGGCCGCCGGTGACATCGTCGGTGTTGCCTATCCGGTCACGGTGTCCTTCGGCTCGCCGGTCCTGGACCGCGATGCCGCCGAACGCGGCATAACCTTCTCCGCGCCGACGGTGCCGGACGGAAAGTTCCAGTGGCTCGACGATGCCACCGTCCGGTTCACCCCTGCCGACTACTGGCCCGCGCATTCGACCATCACCGTCGAGGCGGTCGGTCTGAAGTCGAGTTTCCAGACCGGTGCGCTGGTGCGCGGTGTCGCCGACATCGACGCACACACGTTCACCGTGAGCATCGACGGCGAGGTCGCACGCGAGATGCCCGCGTCGATGGGCAAGCCCGGACACGCCACGCCCATCGGCGAATTCACCGCACTGGAGAAGCAGAGCGTGGTGGTCATGGATTCGCGCACGATCGGCATCCCGCTCGATGATCCCGAGGGCTACAAGCTGACGGTGTACGACGCGGTGCGCGTCACCTGGGGCGGGGTGTACGTGCACGGTGCGCCGTGGTCGGTGGGCTCGCAGGGTTATGCCAACGTCAGCCACGGCTGCATCAACCTCAGCCCGGACAATGCCGACTGGTACTACAACAATGTGAGCATCGGCGACCCGATTGTGGTGCAGGCCTGACCATTCCGGCTCATTGGGCGTCGGCGTGCAAATTGCGCGCGGTCGGTGAGGTGTCGACGGTCGCCGGATCCGGGTAGGTCCGCAGCACGCGATCGGCCGTTCCGCTGCTGGTGACGGTGAACCAGTAGTGCTCGTTCTTGAAGTGATGGCGGCGGTGGTTACGCCAGATCGAGCGGTATACCGCACTTTTCGGCTTGTAGTTGGTGTGTATCAGGTAGTGGCACCATTCGTAACCCAACCCGAGTGCGGCCAGGATCGTCAGGAACGTCAGACCGCGGCCGGGGCTCGGAAACGCCAGCGTCGCGATCGCGACCGCCAGTGGCAGCACCCACAGTAATGACGGCCAGGGGATGAACACCAACGGCAGGTCACGTGGTTCGACATGGTGTTCGCGGTGCTTGCGTGACAGCAGCGGATCGACCCGCACGCCTGCGATTTGGCGCGGTCGCCAGTGCAGGATGAACACGTGGATTAGCCATTCGGCGAACGGGAACATCGCGAGCATCGCGGCGGGCACCAGCGCGTCGGTGAATTGCCAATCGCCGGTGTGGATGCGGGCCGCGGCGGCAGCGACCAGTGTCGCGCCCAGCATCCACGGGGTGGGGTGGCGTCGGAATTCCCGTGCCGCGTCCCGCAATGTGGTTCCTCCCCGGCTGTTCATCGCGACTCCTCCAGTTCGGTCAGCGCGGTGATCAGCGCTGTGGTGGCGGGTTCCAGCAGTGCGTGGGCTGCATCAGCGGCCTGGACGGCATCACCGGCGATGACGGCATCGGCGATGGTTTGGTAGGCGTCCGGTCGGCCCACTTCGGCGGCCATCATGGCGGCCAGCGCGGGCAATGCGGGCTCGTAGGCGGCGCGCAGTGTGTTGTACATCAGCCGGAATGCGATCGAATTCGCATGGTCGACAAGGTGATCCCAGAAGTTCAACGCGTGGCGCTGCAACTGCACGGGGTCGCTCTCGGTGCGCAATGCCCCGATGTCGGCCGCGAGTAGGCCGGGTAGTTCCGTTCCGTGGCGACGTGCGGCGAGTTCGGCGACCTTCGGCCCATTGTGCAGACGGGTCTCCAGAATGGAACGCACCACCGCGGTGTCCAGTTCGCCGGCACGCAGCAGTAGGCGGGGGAGCAGGTCCAGTCCGGCATGCCTGCGGAAATCGCGCACCGTGGTCGTGTCACCCTGACGGATCTCGACCAGACCGATCGAGCTGAGCCTCTTGAGTGCCTCGCGGACGGCGGGTCGCGAAACGCCGAGTACCTCGGCCAACCGGCGTTCACTTGGTAACTGGTCTCCGGGCTGCATCGCGCCGCTGAGCACCTCGCAGACGATCTGCTCGACGACATCCTCGGGGACCGAGCGCCGGGGTACGGGTTGAAGGGCCATGCAACGAGGATGGCACCGAGTTGGTAAGAGGTCAAGTGGTCAGACCACTGTTGGCTGGTCTCGATAGCGCTGCCTCCACCTGTTTCGTCTCGGCGCAGTCGAGCCCAGTGCGTGGGGCCCGCGCCGCCGGTCCCTATGGCCGGCCGCCGCGACGCCCACCCACCGGGGATGTGCGCTAACCTCCGTGGTTGAGAACGGTCACATCCGCCCGGTGCGGGTGTCAGGGAACCCGGTGCGAGTCCGGGACTGTCGCGCAACGGTATGGGAGCACGGTCTCCCGAGTCCGATACCTGCCGCTCTCAGATGTTTTCACCGTGTATCTCGCGCTCAGATACCCCGGCATAGCGAGGCAAGACTTGTTGGTAGTCCTTAACCGCCCGACCCCGGACGTCTCCCAGCGTTCTCGGCCGAGCGTTACGCCATGACTATCGGTGAGAGACCCCGCATCGACGACATGATTCGAGCCGGCACCGTTCGTCGGCTACCGGTCGCCGCGTTGACCGGTGCGCTCGCGGCGCTCACGGTGCTGAGCATCGTCGGCTCGGTGGCCTTCGGCGCGGAGGACATTCCGCTGGGCGATGTCTGGCGCGTTGTGCTGGGCCGGTTCACCGGGAGTCCAGGGGATACCGGATTCGATGTCATCATCTGGGATCTGAGGCTGCCACGCTCGGTACTGGCAGCGCTGGTCGGCGCGGGTCTGGCGCTGGCCGGCGCACTCATGCAGGCGCTGGTCCGCAACCCGTTGGCCGAGCCCTACCTCCTCGGCGTTTCCGCGGGAGCGGCAGTCGGGGCAACGTCGGTGATCACCCTTGGCATGCTCTCCGCGTTCGGGGTGTGGGCACTGTCCGGGGCCGCACTGATCGGATCGTTGGTCGCGACACTGACCGTGTACGCGGTCGCACGTGCCCAGGGTGGTCTTACCGCCCTGCGTCTCATCCTGTCCGGAGTGGTTCTGTCGTCCGCTTTCATGGCGCTGTCGTCACTCCTGGTCTTCACCGCCGGTGATCCACACGCGGCAGAAAGCGTGATGTTCTGGTTGCTCGGAAGCGTCGCCGGTGCCACCTGGGTCAAGGTATTCCTCACTGCCGCCGTGGTACTGGCGTCGTTCGCGGCCGCCATGCTGATCCATTCCTGGCTGGATGCGTATGCCGCCGGCGCCGACACGGCGGTATCGCTCGGTGTCCCGCTGCGCGTGTTGCGCAATGCGCTGTTCGCGGTGCAAGCGGTGCTCGTCGGTGTCGTGGTGTCGGTATCCGGTGGCATCGGGTTCGTCGGTCTCGTCGTTCCGCACGCGGCACGGATGGTGGTAGGGGCCACCCACCGCGCCGCGCTCCCGGTTGCGGTCTGCGGTGGATCGCTCTTCATGGTGTGGGTGGACGTGATATCACGCGAGGTTGCTGCGCCCCGCGAAATGCCGTTGGGCATAATCACCGGTCTCGTTGGAGCGCCGGTGTTCCTGTATTTGATGGGCCGACGGCGCTACGAGTTCGGCGGCAGTCCATGAGTCGAACGTGTCTCGAGCCGGTGCGGGCAGCCGTGTCGCTGGCGGCCCACGGCGTGACCTGTCGCCGCGGCCGCAGGACGGTGGTTGCCGGCATCGATCTGAAAGTGCCTGCGGGCAACCGGTTGGCGATCGTCGGCCCCAACGGTGCGGGCAAAACTACCCTGCTACGTGCCATGGCTGGTCTGCAGGCTCCGGCATCAGGGACGATCCAGGTCGACGGTGATGACCTTTACCGGATGCCGGCCCGACAGCGTGCAAGGACCATTGCCTTCGTCGGTCAGGAGGAACAGCCATCGGCGGAGTTGACCGTCTTCGAAGCGGTAGGGCTCGGCCGTGTCCCATATCGCAGTCCGTGGTCTCGAGCGACCATCGGAGAGCGGGACGTCATCGACGACGCCCTGCGCGCTTTCGGGTTACTCGGAAGGGGCGATCGATCGTGCGTGCACCTCTCCGGAGGTGAACGACACCGCGTGGTGCTCGCCCGAGCCTTGTCTCAACAGACCTGCGCACTCGTCCTCGACGAGCCCACCAACCATCTCGACGCGGCGTGGCGACTGAGATTGATGCGCATTCTCGACGATCTCGGATGCACCGTCATTGCCGCCATGCATGATCTCGACTTGGTGTTCCGGCATTTCGACATCGTGGCCGTAATCGCCGACGGCGAAATGTACGCCCATGGGCCACCCGTCGAGGTACTGACATCGTCGTTGCTGCAGCGGGTGTTCGGCGTTGCCGGTGACGTGGTCGTTCACCCGGCCACGGGTCGCCCGCACCTACTTCTCACACATGCCGATCCGGCACCCCACTCATGAAAAGGAATATCCCAAGTGGCA
The DNA here is from genome assembly GCF_036946495.1 of Mycolicibacterium neoaurum. Taxonomy (NCBI): domain Bacteria; kingdom Bacillati; phylum Actinomycetota; class Actinomycetes; order Mycobacteriales; family Mycobacteriaceae; genus Mycobacterium; species Mycolicibacterium neoaurum. The sequence continues at coordinate 528,218 of NZ_JAQIIX010000001.1, read as the reverse complement.
CAGAAGCATTCGGCAAGACAACATGCACGCCGGGTCGCCCGACTGGCAGTCGCGGTCGCCCTGTTCGGTGCCGCCACGGCGTGCACTTCGAAGGCTGACTCATCCGCGGCACCTGAGAGCGTCACGGTGAAGAACTGCGGCGTGGATGCCACGTACGAACAGCCGCTGGACCGGTTGTTCGTCAATGACGGCGGAATGATCGCGATTGCGCTGGCTGCCGGCGCACGTCAGGAGATTATCGCTGTCAGCTCCATGGCGCGCGATACCGACGTGCTCCGACTGAAATTCGGTGCCGAAGTCGATGGTCTGAATCAGGTGACGCCGGAGCGGCCGTCTCTGGAGAACATTGTCGGAGCCCGTCCGCAGGTGCTTTTCGCCGGATACAACTACGGTATGGGTGAGGAGCGGGGCATCACTCCCGAGATTCTCGCATCGCACGGTATCTCGGTCTATCAGCTGTCCGAGGCTTGTTTGCAGGTTGCGGGACAACCGACCCGGGGCACCATGGACCCGTGGGCCGCACTCGATACCGACCTGCGGAACATCGGCACAATCACGGGAAACGCTGAAGTCGGAGCTCGTGCGGCCGACGCTGTCTCAGCAAGACTGGAAGCCCTCCGTGCTGCGCCACAACCCGAGCGCAAGCCCACCATCTTCGTATTCGACAGTGGAACCGACACCATCTTCTCATCCGGAGCCTTCGGTGGGCCACAGGGCATCATCGACGCCGCTGGCGCCCGCAACGCCACCGAAGATGTCCGTGACACCTGGACGACGGTGAGCTGGGAGCGTCTTGCCGCCGCAGATCCGGATCTCATCGTCTTTGTCGACTATCCGGGCCAGACCGTGGAAGAAAAGATAGCTGTCCTTAGCAACAACCCTGCCAGTCGAAATCTCAGAGCAGTAAAGGAAAGTCGTTACGTGAATCTTCCATATGCCATGTGGGTTTCCAGTCCGCTCAACATCGATGCAGCCGAGACCATGCGTCACGTCCTCGAACGACACGGATTGGCACCGCAATCCGACATCACGCCCGCACTCGACGTCGCCCGGCTCAAGCTGGCCGGGAACGACTGGCTCGTGAAGTGAACAGGATCAGTCGGCGGATCAGTCTTCGTCGGCCTCGGCCTCGGTACGCTCCTCTTTGATGCGGTCCTTGCTGCGCAGCAGTCGCAGCAGCGTCACCAATCCCAATCCGCCGATGATGTTGCCGACCACCACATAGCCGAACCAGCCGAGCCAGTCCAGATATCCGAACGGTGCCTGTCCGGTGGCAAGGGCGCCAAAGATCAGCAGCGAGTCCAAGATCGAGTGGAACATCTGCAGGCCCGCCAGCAGGAAAGCACCCGCCACCGCGGCGGCGATCTTGCCGAATACCGAGTCGGTGCCGTGCTGCATGCGGGTCATCAGCGTGATGGCCATGCCGCCGAGAAGTGACAGGACAACCGTCTCAGTGGAAAGCGGGGCGGTGACGAAATGTTCGGCGGACTCGATGGTCTGTTCGTGCAACTTGGGAAATCCCAACATGATCAACCACATCAGCACCCAGCCGCCGGCCAGGTTCGCCACCAGGGTGCCGCTCCAGAACGCGAACAGCTGACCGATACCCGCCCGTTTGGCGGCCACCGTGGTGATGGGAATGAGGAAGCCTTCGGTGAACAGCTCACTGCGGCCGAGTAGCAACGCCAGGAAGCCGATGGAAAAAGCCACGCCGGCGAGCAGTTGGTTACCGGTGGCGGCGAGCACCGACAGGTAGGCCAGTACGCCCATCGCCACCTCGGTGCCGCCGAAGAATCCGGTCACCAGCACTTCCCGCGGGCTGCGGTGCAGGCGCTGGGTGCCCTCGTCGACCATCCTGTTGAAGGCGTCTTCGAGTTCGTCCTCGATCGGGCTACCGGAGCTGCCCAACTCGCGCTGGCTGGTCGGGCTCATGGGCGAATCCTCCGCGTCGGTGACAATAGATCCGCGGAGTACCCCGCCGGCGGAGTTCGAAGCTTGGTCTCTACCGGCGCGTCGGCAGCGTCACGGTGAAGCGCGCCCCCGACGGATGGTCGACGCAGACGAGGTCACCGCCGTGGGCGCGGGCAAGTGCCCGGGCGATCGGTAGCCCCAGACCGGCGCCGCCCTGATCGCGGGCTCGCGACTGATCGAGTCGGACGAGTCGGTCGAAGATCCGCTCGCGCTGATCGGGCGGCACCCCTGGTCCGGTGTCGGTGATGGTCACGGTGGCCATCTCGCCGTGACCGGCGACGTCGATGGCGATCGATCCGTCGGCCGGTGTGTGCCTGCGCGCGTTGTCGCCCAGGTTGGTGAGGATCTGCTGGATCCGGATCGGGTCGACGACAGCGGGCAATGCGTCCGGTGCGTTCATCGTCACGGTCACCGACGGCGCCAGCATCGCTATTCGACGTCGCTCGTTGTCCGCCAGTTCGACGATGTCGCAAGGTTGAACATCCAGTCGGGGGTCTGCGTCGATCCTGCTCAGATCGAGCATGTCGGATACCAGTCGTCCGGCCCGCCGTGCCTCGGTCAGCACCAGTTCGGCCCGATGCTGTTGGGCGGCGGCCGCTGGATTGTCGATGTCTTGGAGTGCGGCCGCCAGGATCTGTTGAGCTCCCGCGTGGATGCCGGCGATCGGCGTGCGCAGCTCGTGGGCGGCGTCGGCCAGGAACTGCCGGGTCGCGGCATCTGCGCGCTCCGCTTCTGCCGCTGCGGCCTGCGCACGCCGTTCGGAGGTCTCCAGCGAATCCACCATCGTGTCGAACGCGGTTGCTGCCCTGCCCAGTTCGGTGCCCGGACGATCCGGTGCCAGCCGTGTGCCCCGATCGCCGGCGGCGATGCCCTCAGCCACCGCGGTCAATCGACGAAGGGTAGACATCGTGGCGCGCACCACAACGGCCACACTGATCGCGGCGACCACCAGAACGCCAAGGCTGGACAGCACGAGGATGATGCGCAGCTGTTGCAGCAGCGCGGTGGTCGCCGTGGTGTCGGCAAGCAGGACCAGTCGGTCACCGCCGGGAAGCGGGTGGTCGATGACCGTCGCGGTGGTTCCGACCGGCGGCGGGGGTGGGGGACGGTGCCTCGGACCGGGGTCCGGTGGCCCGCCCGGCCCGGGCGGGTGGGGCGGTGGTGGCGGACCCGCGTCGGATGTCGGACCGGCCGTCACGAAGGGGTCGCCGTAGGACGTCCCGGTGGCGGTGACCAGGCGGGTGCGGATCCCGCCACCGCCGGTCTCGGCGACCAGGCGTTGCGGCGACGCGCCCTGGGCGGCGAGCGAATCGGCACGTGCGACTGCGGACATGAGTCGGTCGTGCAGGTCGTTTCTGGCCTGGGCGCCGACCACCGAGTCGATCGTCACACCGAGCAGCGCCAGCAGGACCGTGAGCACGATCAACACGGCGACGATCGTCCGGCGGGTCAGCGACGGAGTAGATGTGCTCATCCGGTGGGCTGCAGACGGTAGCCGATTCCACGCACCGTGTGCACGAGCCGGGGACCGTGCGCCTCGAGTTTCCGGCGCAGGCTGCTCATGTGTACGTGGACCAGGTTGTCGTCATAGGCGGTGTATCCCCATACCGCGTCGAGTATCTGTGCGGCACTGACGATTCGGCCTCGCTGATCGACGAGGAACTCCAGGAGTTTCAGTTCGGTCGCAGTCAGCGACAAGGGCTGACCCGCTCGAGTGGCGACGGCGGCCTCCTTGTCGACCAACAGGTCGCCCACTTCGATGATCGAGGCGAGCGTGCCGCGGCGACGCAACACCGCGTTGACCCGCGACAGCAATTCGGGCATCTCGAAGGGCTTGACGACGTAGTCGTCGGCGCCGCCGTCGAGCCCGCGCAGGCGGTCGGGTAGGCCGTCCCGAGCGGTGAGCATGATGATGCCGGCCTCGCCCCACTCGCGGACGACATCGATCAACTCGAAGCCGTCCCGACCGGGGATCATCACGTCGAGGATGACGGCGTCGGGCCGGTGACCGGCCAGCCGTTCCTCAAGTCCGTCGCCATCGGAACAGGCCGACACCGTGTACCCCGCGTCACGCAGCGCTTCGGCGACCATGTCGCGGATGGCGGCAGAGTCCTCGACCAGCAGCACGTGCGGTGGGCGGCGTGCCGCGCCGGTGGAGGGTGTCACCCGTCCATTGTGACGTTCGCAGGCTGAAGCGAATCTGAAGATCGCCGATCAGGCGCCCGCCTTCAGGTTCGCTTCAGAACAGCCGCTTAGCGTCGGTTCTCGTCAGCATTCACCACGCGAGGAGCGACAATGTCGAATGATCAACGCAGTCAACCGGATTCCGACGAACCTGTGAGCTCGTCGGAGATCACCACGCCGGTGGCCTACCAGGAGGTGTCCGCCCAGGAGCCCGAGGTCGCCGGACAACGTCCGGCGCGCCGTCATCAGGTCGGGGTGGCGGTGGCCACCGCGGCAGCCGGCCTGCTGGTCGGGTTCCTGGGCGGTGTCGCCGTCGACGCGCACCCCATGGTCTCGTTGACCGTGGGCAGCACATCGGAACCCGGCGGTTTCGCTCGCCCGCCGGCACCCGGTCAAGGACCGGAGGGGCCGGGCGGGCCAGGTGTATTTGCCCCGCGTCCACCGATGCCGCCGGGCCCGGCCGACGGTGGACCCGGTGTGCCCGCCCCCGGTGGCCACGGTCCCGGCGCGCACGGTCCCGGCCCGCAAGGACCGGGCGCCCCGGGACCGGGGCCGGCAGGACCGAACGCCGGCCCCGGTGATCGTGGACCCGCCGGCCCGCCGCCCGGGCCTGTCCCGCCTGCTGACGGCGATCCGGCGGGACCCAGGCCCGCCCCGCCTGCCCCGCCCGCCGGCGAGACGCCGCCGCTGCCCGCGGAGCGCCCCGCGGGCTGATCATCCCGGAGGGCAGCAGTCGCCGGGATTCAGCGCAGCGCCGCGGCCGTCGCGTCGTCGGCCGGCAGGAACGCCTCGATGCTGAGTTCGGCCGCGGTGAGGTCCAGCGCGGTACCGAAGGTGGTGACCGTGCTCAGGAAGGTCAGCACGCTCCCGTCGGTGCCGGTGAGTTCCAGCGGCACCGCCACGCCACCGAGGTCGATGAACTCGTCCTGTCCGCCCGGATAGGACTCGATCTCGGTGAGCAGCGCTGCCGACCGTGCCGATCCGCTCAGTGCTGCTTCCCGGCGCAACCTGCCGATCACGTGGTGGCGCCACTGCGCGAGATTGCGGATGCGCGGTGCCAGGCCGTCGGGATGCAAGGCGATGCGCAGCGCATTGGGCACGGCGAGAAGGTGGGCAGCGATCCCGTCGAGCAGGATCGCCGCACCGCTGTTGGTCTGCAGCACATTCCAGTACCGGTCGACGGCCAGGCACGGGAACGGGTTGTAGGCGTTGAGAACCCGCTCCACGCCGCTGCGCACCGCGGACATCCCAGGATCGCCGAGATCACGCTCGGAGTACGCCGGCGCCAGGCCCGCGGCCAACAGCAAGTGATTCTGTTCGCGGGCGGGAACACCCAGAGCGTGGGCCAGCCGCAGCACCATCGCCCGGCTCGGCACCGCGCGCCCGGTCTCGATGAAGCTGAGGTGGCGCGCCGAGACATCGGCCTCGGAGGCCAGGTCGAGCTGACTCAGGCGCCGACGCTTACGCCAAGCTTTCATGAGCGCACCGAACGGTGGATTCTGAAGTTCGACACCGGTCATCTGAGCCAGTGTCGGCCAGAATCGGACCAGATTCCATTACCTCGGCGGTAATTGCGTGGCCTCCGTGTGGCGAGCACCGTGGCGGTATGAGCACACGAACGGATCCGCGGGTTCCGCGATGGTTGGCAACGGTGTTGCGGTGCGACCGGGCGGGGTCGTCCTGGTACATCGGCACCGGCTTCTTCTTCGCGCCGGTGCTCGCCATCATGTCACCGTGGCCGGCGCTGACGGCCGCACTGTGGGTGCTGATCGCACTGGCCGGGTTGTGGCTGGGACTGCTCGGCATCGCGATGGCGACCGGACTCGCACTGGTGCTTCGCCGGGGTGCCGAGATCGACGAGGGCTACTGGCGTTCGATCCTGGACTACCCCGAGTCCGCAATCACTGGTGCACAGCCTGTTTCGAGGCTCCCACATAGTCGACCTGCCAGTGTTTGATGCCGTTGAGCCATCCTGAACGCAATCGTTCGGGTTGAGCCAACGAGGTGATGTCGGGCATCGCATCGGCGATGGCGTTGAACATCAGATCGATGGTCATCCGGGCCAGGCTGGTGCCGACGCAGTAGTGCGCCCCGGTGCCACCGAAGCCGACATGGGGGTTCGGGTCCCGCAAGATGTTGAACGTGTACGGATCCTCGAAGACGTCCTCGTCGAAATTGGCCGCGCGGTACATCATCACCACGCGCTGACCCTTCTTGATCGACACCCCGGACAGTTCGGTATCGGCCAGGGCGGTTCGTTGAAACGATGTCACGGGGGTGGCCCACCGGACGATCTCGTCGGCCGTCGTCGATGGCCGGTCTCGTTTGAACAGTTCCCATTGATCCGGGAAATCGGTGAACGCCATCATCCCCTGGGTGATCGAGTTGCGCGTCGTCTCGTTACCCGCGACGGCGAGCAGCACCACGAAGAACCCGAGCTCGTCGTCGGAGAGTTTGTGGCCCTCGACATCGGCCTGTACCAGTTTGGTGACCAGATCCTCGCCGGGGGAGTCGGCCCGCTCGGCGGCCAACTTCATGCCGTAGGTGATCAGCTCGACCGATGCGCTGATGGCGTCGTTGCCGGCGAACTCCGGGTCCATGTCGCCGACCATCTGGTTGGACCAATGGAACAGTTTCATCCGGTCTTCTTGCGGAACACCCATCAGCCCGGCGATGGCCTGCAGCGGTAGTTCGCACGACACCTGCTCGACGAAGTCACCCGAGCCTGCGGCGGCCGCCCTGGCAGCGATATCACGGGCGCGTTCGGCGAGGTCTGCGCGCAGAAGTTCGATGGCGCGCGGGGTGAAGGCGCGGGAGATGATCTTGCGCAGGTGGGTGTGATGGGGAGCGTCCATGTTCAACAGGACGAACTTGCCGGTGTCGATCTGGTCCCGGACGGTGCCGTCGGCGTAACGCGGCAGCGCGGTCTTCTCAAGGCTGGAGAAGACATCGCTACGCCGGGAGACCTCCTTGACGTCCTTGTGCTTGGTGACGACCCAGTACCCGCCGTCGCCGAAGCCGCCGACGCCGGCGGGCTGCTCGTTCCACCAGATCGGCGCGACCCGCCTCATCTCGGCGAACTCCTCGATGGGCAGCCGGTGGGCGTAGATGTCCGGATCGGTGAAATCAAAACCGGGTGGAAGGTCGGGCTGCCGGGCGTGGGCGGTGTCGGTCATGGCGTCCAGGACTCCTCGCGACGAAGCTGTCTAGTGGCCTAACGCATTGCTACACCACCCCGGGGCCTGCGCGGCGGCGGTTCGGCAAAGTCGTACGAGATGCTGAGAGGAACCTGTTCTCGTATTCTCCGAGTAACGCGAACCAGGTCGGTGGAGATACATTCTGCGTCAGAACTTCGGTCCCTTGGTTTCAGTGAGAGGCAGCTGCGATGAGTGTCGACCTTCGTCGGTTCGTGACCACGGCGAGCTGGTGCGCGGCGGGCGTGTGTGTCGCGTTCGCTGTTCCTGCGACGGCATTGGCCGAGCCCGTTCCGAGCCCCGTCCCTCCGGTGCCTGCGCCCGGTCCCGTGGTGGCTCCGCCGGCACCAGGCCCCGCCGTCCTGGCCGGCCCGGCCCCAGCGTCGGATCCGACCGCGCCCGCGCCGGATCCCGCTGCTCCCGCGCCCGGCGCGGTCGTGGCTGCTCCGCTGCCGTCGATGGACGGCACGCCGCATCTACCGAGTCCCGATGCTTTGCCGGTGGGCACCACCATGGACCCGGCCCTGGCCGGCCGCGATCCGTCACCGAACGTCAGCTACCTACGTGATCTGTGGCATGCGGTCCAGAATCAGGAGATCAGCGGTAAGGAAGCGCTGGTCCTCGGTCTCGCACAGCGCGGGATGAACACACCGATGCCTGCCCAAGCCCCGGGGCCGAACGTGCCGATCCAGTACCCGCGCGATCCCGCGGCCCCGCTGGCCCCTGGTGCGCCGCTGCCGCCGGTGGCGCCGCCGCCGCCTGGTGCGCCGCTGCCGCCCGCCCCCGCTCCGTCGGGTCCTGCACCGCTGGTGCCCGCCGCCGCAGAGGCTCCGGCCCCGCTGCCGCTCCCGTAGGCGCACGGTGCCTCATGACGAGGCAGCTGCGACCCTTTCCACCCGCGCCGGGACGTGCTTGTGCCAAGGGGTGCCGGCGTACTCGTCGCGCCACTGTGACGCGGTCAGTTCATTGGGTGCCACACCGGGTGCGACAACCCGGCCGTCGGCACCGATGTGGTCCACTCCGAAACCGTTGGGCAGGGCGATATGCCCGCACTGCATGGCATCGCTGATCTCGACGGTGGCCACGGCCGAACCGGTCGCGGTGGTGATGCGTATCAGATCGCCCGTGCTGACACCGGCAACATCGGCGTCCTCGGGACTGATCCGCAACGCGCCATCCTGGTCACGTTTGCGCCAGGACGGATCCCGCAGGATGTCGTTGGCGGTGTAGGCGCGGCGCTCCCCGGCGGACAGCACCAAGGGGAACTCGGTGCTGGTGAGGGGAGGGCGGTCGGCGGTCAGCGCCGTCATCTCGGCACGCATCTCGGGAATGTCGAGGGCGATTCGCCGGTCGGCATGGCTGATCAACGCGACGTCGTCGGCGTACTCATGCTCGGTGAAGGTGACGCCGGACGGGTTGTCCAGTATCGCCCGGAACAGGGCATTGCCATCCGCATGGCCGGCTCGGCGGACTGCTTCCGGATAGGTCATCGCGGTCTTATGCGCCAAACCCCACAGCGCCGCTGCTCCCCTCAGACCCGCGGGCAGGGTCGGGCCGAGCGTGTCGTACAGCACGAACGGAAGGACCCGTCCCAGTGCGGGATTGGTGCTGATCGCGGTGAAAAAGGCTGCGGTGTAGGCCTCCAGCCCCGCGCGGGCGGCAACGCGCAGCGGATGCAGGTCCGCCTCGTCGACCACACCGAGGGCGCGCACCAGCCGCGCCCAGATCTCCGGTTCGGGTAAGGTCCCGGGCAGCGGGTCGAGCACGGGGTGGCGCAGTTGAAACGTGTTGTGCGGGAACTCCAGATTGAAAAATGTCGCCTCGGCCTTCTCGAACTGACTGGCCGCCGGCAGCACATAGTGCGCCAGGCGCGCGGTCTCGGTCATCGCGACATCGATGACCACCAGTAGATCCAGCGCAGCCAACGCACGGCGGACGCGCGCCGAGTCGGCCACCGAGTGCGCTGGGTTGCTGCTCTCCACGATCATGGCACGAATGCGGTCGGGGTGATCGGTCAGGATTTCGTCCGGCACGATGTTGGAGGGCACCAGCCCCGAGATGATCGGGGCGCCGGTGACCGGCGTGCGGCCGACGCCCCCGGCGCTGAACAGCGGCGCGAACGACGAGTGTAGATGCTGGGTACCACGTTTGGCGAAGTTGCCGGTCAAGATCCACAGCAGCTTGTTCAGATATGAGCACAACGTGCTGTTGGGAGCCTGTTGAATTCCGAGGTCCTCGAATACCGAGACGCTGGCCGCGGTGGCGATGCGCCGGGCGGCGCCACGAATCAGCGCCTCGTCGACTCCGCAGCGGGTGGCGTAGGCGGCCACATCGACATCGGCGAGTACCGCACGAACACCCTCCGCCCCGGTGACCCAGGCGGTCAGGAACTCCTCGTCGCAAAGGTCTTCCTGCACCAACACCGCGGCGAGCGCGGCCAGGCACCAGGCGTCGGTGCCCGGCCGGACCCGCAGGTGGAAGTCGGCAAGCTCGGCGGTATCGGTTCGCACCGGGTCGATGACGATCATCGACCGTGCCGGATCCTTCGCGATCTCGTTGAGCACCACCCGCGCCCGCGGGAAGCTCTGGGACATCCACGGGTTCTTGCCCACGAACACCGATACCTCGGCATGTTCGAACTCGCCGCGGGTGTGCCCGCCGTAGAGCTGTGCGTCGATCCAGAACTCGCCGGTCTTCTCCTGGGCCAGCGCATTCGATCGGTAACGAGAACCGATCGCCTTCAGGAACGCGCCGCTGTAGGCGCCGCCGAGATGGTTGCCCTGGCCGCCTCCGCCGTAGTAGAAGACCTTGTCCCCGCCGAACTGGTCGCGCAATATGGCGAACCGCTCGGCGATCTCGAAAATCGCGGTGTCCCAGTCGATCTCCTCGTAACTGCCGTCATCGCGACGGCGTAGTGGGGAGGTCAGTCGATTCGGGTTGTTCTGATAGTGATCCAGACGCAGCGCTTTGTTGCAGGTGTAGCCCTGCGAGGCGGGGTGCGCCTTGTCGCCGCGGATCTTGGTGATCGTCCGGTCCTGCAGTGCAACCACGATGCCGCAGTTGCATTCACAGAGGATGCACGCGGTGGGTTGCCAGTCGTTCTGCTCGGTCATGTCAGTCCCTTCCGGTGGCGGCAGTGACCAGCGCGCGCAACTGTCGGTGCACGAGGTCCAGCGCAGTGCTCGTTCCTGTCGTGCGGCTGACCAGCACGGCGCCCTCGATGGCGGTGGTCGTCAACATCGCCAGTTCGGTCGCCCGGTCGGCATCCACACCGTCGGCGCGCAGCATGCGTTCGATCAGCTCGATCCAGCGGGTGAATGCCGCTGCGGCACGCTCGGTGATCTGAGGGTTGTCGGCTTCCACCGCCACCGCGACCACCGGGCAGCCCGCTCGGTAACCCGTTTCGGTCAATTGGAGGCGGAAACCGTCGGCCACAGCGTCGAGTGCGTCGAGTGCAGACGGCGCCGAAGCGATCCGGTGGGCAATGAAGTCAGCCGCGAAGTCGACTGCCTCACAGAGTAATTGGGTTCGGCCGCCGGGAAAGTAGTGGTAGGCGGAGCCGCGGGGCGCACCGCTGTGTTCGAGCACGTCGGAGATGGCGGTGGCGTGCGCTCCGCGTTCTCTGATCAGGACGGCGGCCGAGGCGACCATCCGGTCTCGGTGTTTGGCCATTGAGTAGCTCCTCCCGCCAGATTATGTATAGCAGCATACATATGCGGCGGGTACACGGGTCAAGCCCCTGCCAAGCACGAATCCCGCCGGTCCGGGAGAACGGAGGCCGGCGGGATTCGCGGTCTTTCGGGTGGCCGTGCCTGCTACACGGTCGCGGCGTCGTTGATCTCGTTGAGCGTGTTGGAGGACTCCAGATACTCCTGCACCCAGCGTTCGATAACGGTGGAGGTCTTCTCGACCTTGGTGAACTGGCCCACCACCTGGCCGATGGGGTTGAAGGCCACGTCGATGGTCTGGTCCGGGAACTTGTGCGTGGCGGCCACGGCCATGCCCGACACCATGTACTGCAAGGGCATGCCCAGCGGTTCGGGATTACCTGCGGTCTGCCATGCATCGGTCCAGTCGTTGCGCAGCATCCGGCATGGCTTCCCGGTGAACGAACGGCTGCGCACGGTGTCGCGACTGGATGCTTTTGCGTATGTTGCCTGCTGCACCGGGGTGTTCTCGGCTTCCTCGACCATCAGCCACTGCGAGCCCGTCCACGCGCCCTGGGCACCCATCGCCAGTGCTGCGGCGATCTGGTAACCGCTGCCGATACCGCCGGCGGCCAGGACGGGGCGCGGTGCCACCGCCTTGACTACCTGTGGCCACAGCACGATGGAGCCGACCTCGCCGCAGTGGCCGCCGCCCTCGCCGCCCTGGGCGATGATGATGTCGACGTCGGCTTCGGCATGCTTGAGCGCTTGCGCGGGGGAGCCGCACAGCGCGGCGACCTTACGCCCGGACTCGTGGATGTGCGTGATCATGTCGGCGGGCGGAGTGCCGAGGGCGTTGGCGATCAGGGTGACCTTGGGATGTTGCAGGGCGATCTCCACCTGTGGGGTGGCGGTCGCCTCGGTCCAGCCGAGCAACTGGAGTGCGTTGTCATCGAGGTCTCCGGTGGGTACACCGTGGTCGGCCAACAACTTCTTGGCGAAGTCGAGGTGTTCCTGCGGCACCAGGGCGTTCAACGTGGCCTTCAGTTCATCGGCCGACATGTTGGCGTCCATGCCCTCGTACTTGTTCGGTATCACGATGTCCACGCCGTAGGGGTGATCACCGATGTGCTCGTCGATCCAGTTGAGCTCGACCTCGAGCTGTTCGGGGGTGAACCCGACCGCCCCGAGCACACCGAAACCGCCGGCCTTACTGACCGCGACGACGACGTCGCGGCAGTGGGTGAAGGCGAAGATCGGGAACTCGATGCCGAGTTGGTCACAGAGGGCGGTGTGCATACCTGCTCCTTGCTAGGGCGCGACTGAAACGTGTTCTAGTTTAGTATCACAGCGACTGTCGTCGACAGGGGGACTCTCGGCAAATCTGGGCCCGATGCCCACGCCACCGTGTGAGAATGTCGTTACCGCAACTGGCACATGCCATTAACAGCGACCGTATCCGCGATCCGGGGGTGTCCGATGAGGGATTGGCTGGCGAACTCGCTGGTGCTGGTCTCCGACTATCGGGTCCCCGACCCCTCCGCGGTGTGGATGCTGTTGCAGCGGCGCAGCGCTGCGCTCGCGGACATGGGTGTGCACCACGTCCTGGTGTACACCTCGACCACCGACTCCGATCGCGTTCTGGTGATCTTGGGAATTCATGCCCACGAGCCCGTGCGTGACCTGCTGCGTTCTCGCGTGTTCTTCGACTGGTTCGATGCCGTCGGCGTGCACGACCTGCCCGCGGTCTTCGCCGGGGAACTCATCGAACGCATCGATGTCGACACCGATACCCATGCCGCGCCGCCGGTCATGGTCTGTCTGGTCACCTCGGTCGCCGATATCGTTCAGCTGAACCGTCGGGTCCGAGAGGACGCCGTGACGCTTCGTTCCGCCGGTGTGCAGCGATTCTGGAGTTTTCGCGCCCTCGATGACCCGCATGAGGTGCTGCTCCTACAACAGGTCGACGACGAATCCAGCGCTCGGCGCTGGCTGCACGAATCAGAGAATGCCGCCGTCTGGCTCGCCGAGGCCGGCGTCGGCGCCTATCCGCCCGTGTTCATCGGACGTTTCTTGCAGATGATGACCATCGAACCCACCCGCGACGATCCTCCTCGGAATTGACCCGCAGGATCGGCCGGCCGTTCCGGGTGATCAGCGAGCCTGGACACCGAACCACGGCGGTAGCCGGAATGTTCCGTCGGCTTGGCTGGCAGGACTGAGAATGCGGTGGCCGTTGCCCTGGATCTGGTACACCAGATGAGCTAGTGCAAGCGACCCGTCACCGTTGGATGCGGGGTACGCGCGTGCGGACTGATCGGCAGCTCCCATGTAGTACACCCCGTTGACTCCCCGGTGCACGCCCGAGCGCAGTTCCTCGGCGACCATCCGGTGATCGTGCGGTCGGGTGGTGCGCGACCACGCGTTGGCCAGGATCATCGCTCGGTCGTAGCTGATCCCGGCGTGTGACCGTCCAGGCGCCACCCCGTATGCCCGCCGGTAGGAGTCGGCGAACGTGGTGCCGACCGGATCGGAGTAGGTGCCCGTTGTGGTGGCCCAGATGATGCCCTCGGCCTGCTCGCCGAGACGCTGGCGAAACTCCGGTATCGAGGGCGCATACAGGCAGTAGATCAGGGCGTCGGGCGCGGCGGTGAGCAGCGCGCGGATGAATGCCAACGCTCCGTTGATGAAGTAATCGCCCACCATCACCGCGGCCGGGGCGAGATCTCGGATGCGATCGGCGCATCGCGCCCAGTCCCGTTCGGTGGGTCCCACCGGAATCACCAGGAGTTCCCAGCCAGAGGAAGCGGCGATGTCTGCGGCGTGCTCCAGGCCGAGATCGGTCACCTCCCAACCGCCCTGCAAGACGACCAAGGTGCGGCTTGACGGCCGCCACTGGTCACGAGTCCGTAGATCCTGCAGAAAGCTGACAAAGCCCGGTCCATAGTTGGTGTCGCTGGGGCACACCTGGAATATCCGGCCATAACGGGCTGGATTGTCGCGCACGCGATCTGCCATCACCTGCAGTGTCGCCGCATGTAGGTACGGCGCACCGTGATCGGCGGCAATTTCATGGGCAATGTCCTGCCAGGCGAAATACCCGGAGGTGAAGGCGTCGACATTGCGCTCGGCCAACGAGAGCATCGCCTGTTCGATACTGGTGCGGGAGGTGATATCCACGTCCGCGGTGGCCAATTCGACGCGTCGACCGTTAACGCCGCCGCGCGCGTTGATCTCACGCAGTGCCAGCTCGGTGCCTCGAACCATCTCGACCCCGTCGGAGCGTGCCTGGCCGGTGAGTGGGACAGCTGCTCCGATCACCAGTGGCTGCAATTTGATTCGGCGTGAAGGCTGGACCAGTCGAGGTGCTGGAAGGGCACAACTGGCCCGTATCAACGGCACGTGCTCCAGGCCCCTGGTGCCGCCTTGCACAGGTAGAAGCATCAGTCCGTGGTTCATGGCGATGATCGCCGCCGAAGTCCGCCCGGCCGCGCCCAGCTTGGTCAGCACCCGGTCGACGTGGGTGGTCACCGTGCGCGGACTGAGCATCAGCCGGGCCGCGATCTCTGCGTTGGTGAGGCCACCGCTGAGCAGCGTGAGCACCTCGAGTTCGCGCGTGGTCACCGGTAGCCCTGCGTCCGGTTCGACCACCACCTCGGCCTCTGCGTCGGCCACCGTCACGGTGATCCGATAGAGACGGTTGCCGCCGCGCCACCGAAAGGTGAGGGTGTCCAGATCGTCTCGCAGCGCACCGCGGGCCACCTGTATCAGGTCGGGGTGCAGATCAGCCCGATCGCCATCCGCCACCGTCGCCGGGTGAACGCATTCGCCGCGGAGTCTGCTCGTTGATCCGGTCGCGGTGACCACGGCGCAGAAGGGCCGAGCATCGTCGTGCGCGCGGGCCCCTGCTGATCCCATCGGTGCTCTCCCTTCGTGTATCGGTGTCCAATTGTCGCCTTGACGGTCGATATCGGTCTACCGCTGTGCCGCGGGCGGGCCGTTGCGCGCTGTCCGTTCACGACTTCCGGCGGACTGCGGCGTCCAGGGCCACCGCCGCGATCACGATCAGACCCTTGGCGATCAATTGCCAATGCTGGCTCACGTTGAGGCTGTAAAAGACGTTGGTCAGGGTCGCCAGAATCAGCAAACCCACGAAGGATCGCCACATCGCGCCCTCGCCGCCGCGTAGTGATGTGCCACCGACCACGACGATGGCGATGGCGTCCAGTGCCATGGTGGCGCCGACATCGGCCTGACCGACCGCCAGCCGCGATGCATCGATCATTCCCGCGAGTGCGGCGAGTGCACCGGTGAGCGCGTACACCCCTGCGGTCAGCGTCGGCACCCGCAGGCCGGACAGCCAGGCTGCCTCGACGTTGCCGCCCACCGCCTGAACGTTGCGGCCCACGGTTGTCTTGGACAGGACCAGGCCACCGACGGTGAACGTCACCAACAGAATGAGGATCGGTGTGGGTACGCCCAGCGTCCTGGAATTTGCCAGGGCCTGGAAGCTCCGGTCGGAGACGATGAACGGGGCGGAGTTCGAATAGATATAGGCGATGCCGGCGATCACCGACGCCGAGCCGAGGGTGGCCACGAAGGGATTGATCTTCAGTCGGGCGACCAGCAATCCGTTGGCCACACCGCACACCACGCCGGCGGTCAATGCGATCACTCCCGCCAGCGCGATGGAATTCGTCGAGATCATCACGCCGGCGAAAACTGTTGAGCCCAATGCATAGGTGGCGCCGACGGAGAGATCGAACCCGCCGGAGATGATGACGAATGTCATCCCGACCGCGATGATGCCGACAGATGCGTTCTGCACCAGGATGTCACGCAGGTTGTCCGGTGCCAGGAAGCCGTCGTAGAGGATGCTGGCCACCACGAACAGAATCGCCAGCACACCGAGCATGCTGTAGCGATAGGTCACAGCGACCAGGTTCCGGCTTTTCGGGCCACCAGGAGTTGCGGGGGACTGTTGGGTGGGTGCAGCGGGAGCGGTCATGCGACGTCCTCTTTGAAGCCGAGTCTGACGATCTCGGGAACCGTGAAATTCTCTGACGTGGAGTCGATCTCGCCGACGATGCGACCATGGGAGAACACCAGCAGGCGGTCTGCGATCGCCAGGACCTCCTCCAACTCGGAGGAGGTCACCACGACCGAGGCGCCTTGCTCGGCGAGTGCGACGAGTGAGGCAAGTACTTCGGATTTTGCGCCGATGTCGATCCCTCGCGTGGGCTCGTCGATGAACAACGTCGACGGTGCGTGGCCTGCCCACTTGGCCAGCAACACCTTCTGCTGATTGCCACCTGACAGGCGCGAGACGTGTTCGCCGAGGCGCTTGGGATCGAAGCCGAAGTATTCCGCCTGGGTGGTGGCCCCGGCGCGTTCTCTGGCGGGCCGCAGCCAACCACCGGAGCGCGACGGGCGTCCCAACCAGTAGTTGGTCGCCCCACTCATGTTCATGACCAGCCCACTGCGACGGCTTTCGGGTACGTGTGCCAGCCCGGCGGCGATGGCCGATCGCGGTGACGTAGGCCATGGAATCGTTTTGTTGCGCAGCGACATTTCGCCCGAGGATGAGGACTCCAGTCCACACACAGATCGCATGAATCGGGTGCGGCCGGAGCCCACCAAGCCCCACAGGCCGACAATCTCGCCCTCGCGGACGGTGAGCTCGAGCGGGGTCATCCCAGGGCGCGGAACCACATTGCGCACCTGCAGGACAACCGGACCCAGTGGCCGATGAGACGATCTCACGTTGACGGCCACGTCCCGGCCGACCATGGCCCTGATCAGCTTCTGCCGATCCCACTGCCGGCGCGGCGCGGTGCGGACGACCGCACCCTCGCGCAGCACCGTGATGTGGTCGGATAGCCCGAGCACCTCCTCGAGATTGTGGCTGACGAAGATGATGGTGGTGCCCGACTGTTTGAGCTGATTGAGGATCCGATAAAGCATGTCTCTTTCGGCTTCGGCGAGAGCGGCACTCGGCTCATCGAGCATCAGCACCCTGCTCTGCGCCTGTACGCCACGCATGATCTCAAGGACCTGCTGTGAAGACACCGACAGCTCACGCGTGGGTACGCCCGCCGGAATGTTGACGCCGAACTGCGCACACAGTTCGGTGTAACGCGCGCGCATACCGGCGGCGTGGAGAACCCCACCTCGATGCATTGGCTGGCCCAGAAAGACATTCGCCACCGCGTCCAGCGCGGGGACCATGGTCAGCTCCTGGTACACCGCCGCCAGCCCGAGCTCGCGGACATCTCGGGGATTGGCACCCCTCAGCGGGTTTCCGAAGACCGTCACCTGTCCGGACGATGCAGGCAACCTGCCGCTGATCATGCCGAGCAGGGTGGACTTACCTGCGCCGTTCTCACCGACGAGGGCATGGATGGTGCCACTGTCCACCTGAAGGTCGACATGCTTGACGGCCTTGTTGGCGCCGAAGGTCTTCGAGACGTCGCGACAACCGATGGCCACCGTATCCGGGGGAGTCTGGACTGCGGTTTGCATGGGTGTTCCTAATACTCCGCCGTGAAAAGGCCGACATTGTCCTTGGTCACGAATGGAGTGCCGGGCAGCGAGTCGGACTCGGCCAGGTTCACGAAGCGCGCCGTGTCGATTCCCTGGACCACTTCGGCGATACCTTCGATGGACTTCCGGGACTCCATTCTCGGCAGCATCATGACAGTGCTGGTAAGGGTTCCGGCGCGGACGCTGTCCAATGACCAAGCGTCGCCGCCGAAATCGTAGATGTCGACATCTCGTCCATTGACCGCCTGCACGACGCCGCGGCTCATGCCCGAAAAGTTCGACATGATGACATCGAGGTCGGGATTGGCCTGCAGAATGGTCTGGGCCGCCTGGAAGCCCTTCGGTGTTGTGTAGTCGGTGGTCTGCCTGGCCACCACCTGGTACTTGTCTTCGCTGTCGAAAGCCTTGGCTGCCTCGAAGAATGCGATGGTGTTCGCGTTGAGGTCGGGCCCCGAGATCAGCGCGATCTTTGCCCCGTCGGGATGATCCTTCTTGACCTGCTCGACCCACTGTTCGTACACGTCGATCGTCTGCCCGCCGACGTAGTTCACGGTTCCGGGCTCCCAGGTCTGGTCACCGGCATTGGTGGCGCGTCCACAGATGGGGAGGTTGAAGACGCTGACCATGATTTGCTTGGCCGATGCCTGCTGGGTCAGCAGATTGCAGACGAGATTGCCGTCGTTGGGCTCTACGGCAAAGGCGTTGTACTTGCCGCTGGTGATCGCCGACTGCATCTGGTCGAACTGTGTCTGCGCGCTGAATTGACCGTCGAAGATGTCGATCTGGGCGCCGAGCTCGGCAGCGGTGGTCTTGGCTTCGGCGATTCCCGCTTGCAGATACGAGTTGCTACTGCCTGCGGAGAAATAGGCGATCTTGAGATCTTTCGGATCGCTGACAGTTGGTTTCACCTGTGCCGCGGTGCCTTCTGGCGGACCGGTGTCATCAACGCTGCATGCCGGCAGGCCGGCCAGCAGCGCCACCGCGGCGATCGCGTGCAGCGGGTTCATTCTCATGGAAAGCTCCTTGGTGGTCGAGGCTGTGGCGGGATGTCAATCTGTCCAGGTGTCATAGATGTCGCTGAGGCTGGTGAACCACACACCGTCATGGCCACTCATGTAGTCGAGCAGCCGCTCGAACATGATGATGTGGTGGGCGCGTGCGATCGTCTGCGGATGGACGGTGATCGCCATGACCCCGCCCTCGATGTTCTGGTAGGCGTAGTCGAAGTGGTCTTTCCACCGCTGGTAGATCGTCTCGGTGGAACCGAGACCCTGGTTGATCCCTGGGATGTACTCGACGGCAGGAAAGTCGTCGAGATACCACGAAACCGGGAGTTCCAGGATCGGGGACGGGTCACCGAACACGCTCCCGTCCTCGTAGCCCACTGTGACCGGCCGCGGATGGTAGGGCTCGAAATCGCGACCCATCAACGACGAATCCCACTCGAAGCCATACTCTTCCAGCAAACCGAGCGTGTGCTCGGTGAAATCCCATGCAGGGGAGCGGTATCCACGCGGTCGCTTGCCTACGTACTTCTCATGCTCTTGAAGGGTGCGTTCCATCAACCTGCGTTCGGTGTCGTGATCGAGAGTGGGCACCGCCTCGTGGAAGCAGCCATGCGCGGCGATCTCGTGTCCCGCTTCCACTATCGAAGAGAAGCGCCGGGGGTAGGTTTGCATGCTGTGCGCGGGCGTGCACCAGGTGCCCTTGATGCTGTATTTCTCCATAAGGGCCAGCACCCTGGGCACCCCGACCTCTGCGCAGAATTCTCCGCGCGAAAGGTACGAGGGGCTGGACTTTCCGAACGTGCCCATCCAGACACTGTCGGCATCGAAGTCCGCGCCGATGTTGACGGCCAGCCTCATTCCTGCGGGAAGATTCAGGGGCATGATTTTCTCCTTGAGAGTGGGTGGGTGACGCAAGCGAACCGGAGCGATCAGGGCGCCGGCAGTAGATCCTCGTGGAAGCTGTTGCGGTACAGCCCGGCACGCCGCTGGCGGTCATGAAAGGTGGTTGCCGCACCGCTGCGGCGGTTCTCCGCCAATGCGTCGAGATCAAGTGTGGCGTGAATGACGCTCTCGACGTTTTGCGGTGCTTCGATCAGCACACCGTCGGCCGGAAAACCGGTGTCACAGGGTCCCAACACAGATGCGCGAGCCCAACCGGGGGACAGCGGTGACCCCAGGCTTCCGGTCACCGGTGCGTGCACCGCGTACACCTGGTTCTCGATGCAGCGCGCGGCCAGGCAGTGCCGGACGCGGTAGAAGCCGGCTTCGGTGAAGGTGTAGGAGGGGCTGAGGATCAGTTCCGCCCCGCGCCGCGACAAGACGGTGGCGACTTCCGGGACCTCGGCCTCGTAGCAGATCGCGATGCCGACGGTGACATGACCGAGGTCGATCGGTTCCAGGGTGTCGCCCTCGGTGGTGCCCCACTCGGCCTCCGCCGGGAAGATGTGGGTCTTCTCGTGGGTGTGCATCACCCCTGCCGGTGTGAACAGGTGGGCGACGTTGAGCAGAGCATCTCCTGGACCGCGCACGAGGTGGCTGCCCGCCAGGATCGTCTGTCCACGGCTGCGGGCCAAGTCGGCGAACAGCGCCCGGTAGTCGTCGGTGTAGTCGGCGATCCGGCCCAGCGCCGATACCGGATCGGATCGCCAGTCGGGGTCGATGGTGAACAGAGACTCGGTGAACAACTCGGGAAAGACCGTGACCTGGGCGCCCTCGGTCTGATCAACGAGTGTGGTCACCTGGGTGGCGAATTCGGCGAAGTTCGTGACCGGACGCATCTCGAACTGGACGGCGGCGACGGAGAGAGTTCTCGGCATCGTGGTTCCTATCTGGGATGTGGGTGGACGGGTCAGCGGGCGAGCATGCCGCCGTCGATCACCAGATCGCTTCCGGTGACGTAGGAGGCTTCGTCGCTGGCCAGGAACACGCACCCGTGCGCGATTTCCACCGGTTCTGCGCCCCGGCCCAAGGGCGTCGCCCCGATCACGTCCTGGTTGATGGCCGGGTCCTGCGCCTCTGCCAGCGGGGTGCGCACCCAGCCAGGGATGACCGAGTTGACCCGGATGTTGTGGGCGGCGTAGGTGATTGCAGCGTTTCGTGTCATGGACCGCACGGCTCCCTTTGCGGCCTGATAGGCGGCCACACCTGATCCGCCCACGACGCCCCAGGCCGAGGACAGGTTGATGATGGACCCACCTCGCTGCTTCATTCCGGGTATCACCGCACGCATCCCGAGCATGACGCCGGTTTGATCCACGGCGAGCACTCGCTCCCACTCGGCGTCGGTGACGGTGACGATGTCGGCATAGGCGATCACACCGGCGTTGTTGACCAGGACGTCGATCGTCCCGCTCAGGCGGGTTATGGTGTCCACCACCTGTGCCCACTGATCTGGGTCGGTGACGTCGAGGGGCATCGTCTGACTTCCGGACGGCAGTTGGCCGGTGGTGAGGTCGGTGGCATAGACGGTGGCGCCCTGGGCGGCGAACTGTTCGGCCACACTGCGGCCGATGCCTTGCGCTGCTCCGGTCACCAAGGCGACCTTGCCTGCGAGTCGGTTCATGATTCCTGTCTTCGGTCCGGGCCCTACCGGGCCAGATATCCACCATCGATGGGCAGTTCGATCCCGGTGACGAATTTTGCTTCGTCTGAGGCCAAAAACACTGCACCCCAGGCAATATCATCAGGATCTGCGATTCCCGCCAACGGTGTGTGGTCGAGGTAGCGGTTGTTGACCTCGTCGGTCTGCCCGAGGGTCATCGGTGTCGGGATCCAGCCAGGGAGAATGACGTTGGCCCGAATCCGCTCTGCGGCATACGTGATGGCGGCGTTCTTGGTCATGGTGATCACCGCGCCCTTACTGGCGTGGTACGCGCTGATTCCTGGCACGGCCGCGGCACCGCAGATCGACGAGACGTTCACGATTGCACCGCCTCCCGCGCGGCGCATCGCCGGGATGGCCGCGCGCATGCCGTAGAGCACTCCGGTCTGATTGACACCGATGATCCGCGACCACTCGCTCACCGATGAGTTCTCGATGTCCTGATAGCCGGCGACGCCGGCGTTGTTCACCAGGATATCGACTCGGCCGTAAGCACTTTCGGCGCTGCCGACGATCTCGTCCCACCGGTCGGGCGATGTCACGTCCTGTGTGAGCACCCGGATGGAGTCGATATCAGCGGGTCCCGACACATCGGTCGCGATGACCTCGGCGCCTTCGTCGGCGCAGCGTTTGGCTATCGCCAATCCGATTCCACCGGCAGCTCCGGTGACTATCGCGACCTTTCCGGCCAACCGGCCCATCGCATTACCTTCTCTCTGGCGGCGGGCACGCCCCGCGACCTTGCATGAGTGAAGATGTTCGAGTGTGGCTGCGTCATCCGTACTTCTACGTAGTGATGCGGATCGCCAGCTCTCAGCTGGGCATATGCGAAGCATCCAAAGGCAGGTTTGACACCTCGGAAACCGTGATTAACGCGGTGGAAACGCAATAGGCGGGTATCGGTTCGCCGATGCGGTCATCGGCTCCGGGGCCGCGCGGTTCGGAACCACCGGCGGTGGTCCTCCTCGGAACTGACCCGCAGGATCGGCCAGCCGTTTCGGGTGGCCGCCGCGGCCAGACCGGACCGTGGATTCACCGCATGGGGGTGCCCGACGGCGTCGAGCAGCGGCAGATCCTCGGTGCCGTCGGCGTAGCAGAAGCTCTGCCCGAGCTCGACGCCGTTGGCGATGCTGAACTCGGTGACCGCGCGGGCCTTGTTGCGGCCCCAGATGATGGGTCGCACTATCTCACCCGTCAGCCTGCCTGCGTCGTCGACGTCGAAGTGGTTGCACAGCACATGCTCGATCCCTAGATGGCGGGCCACCGGTCCGGCGTGCATGGTCAGCGCCGACGAGCTCATGGCCACGGTGTGCCCGCGCTCCTGATGTGCGGCGACCACCTTGGTCATCAGCGGGAACAGCCGGCCGATGATGCGCTCGTTGAACAACGTCTCGCCGAGGGCCTCGAGCTCGGCGAGGGAATCGCCCACCAGATAGCCGGCGGCCCGCTGCAGCAACCGGGCGAATTCCATGCGCCCGACCTTGTAGCGGACCGAGGCTTCCAGGATCCCGGTGAGTTCTCCGAAGCCCGACTGGCCGTTGCGGAAGCGGTGACCGGCATGCACGGTGGCGGTGAATCCGCGCACCAGCGTGCCGTCGAGGTCGAAGAATGCGCCGACCTGCGGCCCCGGCGGACTCGCAAGGACGGCGGCTAGCGGGTCGGTCACCACTCCATTGTGCGGATCGGTGGATCAGACCTGGTAGACCAGGCCCTTGCCGGTGCCCAGTGGCAGGTCGAGGGTGGTGCGGATGCCCGTGGGGGCAGCGATGACGTCCGGGATCGCGTTCACGATCCGCCCCGCTGCGGCCAGGATCGCTGCGTAGTTGTGGTCGCCGCGAGTGCTCGTCGGGCAGATGTCCACGACATATGACGGTTCGCCGGTGATCTCGACGCGGTAGGAGCCGCCGGGCTGGGCGGGCTGGGCCCAGTCCGGGCGTAGGTCCTCGCGCACCCTGGTGATGTGTTCGACGACGATCACCGGTCGGCCACCGACCATGCCGTTGATCTCGAACCGCATCGCGGCCACGGTGCCCTTGGCGATGGTTCCGGTGGCGACCTCGATATCCTCGGGGGCGGGCTCCAGCTCGTAGCTTTCGGTGATCTCCTCGACCTCGACGCCCAGTCCGGCCGCGAGCATCCTGATGGCCGTTCCCCACGCGGCACCGAGGACCCCCGGCAGGAACAGCAAGCCCGGTTGGTCGATCGGATTGCCGAATCCCATGACGATCGACATCACCTCGGTGCCGTCGTAGGTGGCGTAGTCGGCGATCTCCATGGTCTTGATCTGGTCGATGCGCTGACAGGTGCTGGCGATCGCGAAGGGCACCAGGTCGCTGGCGAAGCCGGGATCGACCCCGGTGATGTATACACTCGAATTGCCTTGGCGGGCAGCCTCTTCCACGCGGGCGATGGCCTTCTCCGGCATGGCTCCCCAGGGGAATTGCAGGCCACCCGGTGCCGACCCGACAACATTGATGCCTGCGGCAAGGGCAGCCATCACGTCCTTGGTCGCCTCCACCGGGCGGGTGTCACCCATCGCGCAGTACACGAGGCAGTCCGGCGCGGCGGCGATGGCGTCATCCATGCCGAGGGTGGCCGTCACGCCGGTGACGGTGTCCAGGCCGGCCAGTTCGCCGGCGTCGACGCCCACCTTTGCTTCGGTGGACGTGCCGACGGCGACGAGGTCGAACCGTGGATCCTCGATCAGCTGGATCAGGGCCAGCCGTCCACAGTTTCCGGTGCCGACGAGTGCCACGCGAATGGCCATACGAATCTCCTGACAGTGTGTGGTCTGATCGCAGTATGCGCGGTTCGGCCGCGAATTGGAACAGGTTCTAGTTCGGTCATGGCGTGCGGTAGCGTGTGCGCGCATGGGACGCGTGGACGACAAAGTTGTACTGATCAGCGGTGGGGCGCAGGGGATGGGCGCCGCGCACGCCCGGATGTTGGTGGCCGAGGGCGCCAAGGTGGTGATCGGCGACATCCTCGATGACAAGGGTGAGGCGCTGGCAGCCGAAATCGGCGATGCCGCACGGTACATCCACCTCGACGTCACCCAGGCCGATCAGTGGGATGCCGCGGTCAATCTTGCCGTCGAGACCTACGGCAAGGTCACCACACTGGTCAACAATGCCGGCATCGTCGCGCTGGGCAAGATCGGCCAGTTCGACATGACGAAATGGCAGAAGGTCATCGACGTCAACCTCACCGGCACCTTCCTGGGCATGCAGGCCGTCGTCGAGCAGATGAAGGCCGCCGGTGGCGGATCGATCATCAACGTTTCCTCGATCGAAGGCTTGCGCGGTGCACCCATGGTGCACCCGTATGTGGCCTCCAAGTGGGCCGTTCGCGGTCTGGCGAAATCTGCCGCGATCGAGCTCGGCAAGTTCAACATCCGGATCAACTCGGTGCACCCCGGGTTCATCCGTACGCCGATGACCAAGCATTTCCCCGATGACATGGTCACCTCGCCGCTGGGGCGCCCCGGTACTTCCGAAGAGGTGGCGACCTTCATCGTGTTCCTGACCAGCGACGAGTCGTCCTTTTCCACCGGCGCGGAATTCGTCGTCGACGGTGGCCTGGTGACCGACGTCCCGCACAAGGACCTCTTCTGATCCGGTGCCGACCGGCACCGCTCGAGGCGCCCGCCACCGCACAGGGCAGGATGGCGGGTAGCCGACAGAGGAGGACCCATGGCTGACGGAACGGAACGGCAGGCCCTCGCCGACTTCACCGCCGACAAGGGATGGAACCGGCGTACGGTCGACCGCGTCGACGTCTATCTGCGTGATGCGACCCGAATCCGGGTGATCTGGGCTGGTGACGACGCGCTCTCCGGTGGCTCGCGCTACCACGACGACATGATGGAGCAGTACACCCGCGAGCTCGACACGGTGAAGGGCTGGCTGTCCCGCTGAGTGTCGCGCTGCCTAGGCTTGAGATATGAGCGTGCGCGCCGGGATCGTGATCACCGGGACCGAAGTGCTGACCGGTCGGGTCCGTGATCTCAACGGTCCGTGGTTGGCCGACCGGCTGCTGGAGTTGGGTGTCGAGCTGGCGCACATCACGCAATGTGGTGACCGCGCCGAGGATCTCACCGCACAGCTGGTGTTCTTGGCGGGTCAGCATGTCGATCTCATCATCACCAGCGGTGGGCTCGGCCCGACCGCCGATGATCTGACGGTCGCGACCGTCGCCGGGTTCTACGGGCGCGATCTCGTCCTGGACGACGAGCTGGAACAACGCATCGCGGCCATCTTGCGCCGGCTCGGCGCGAGCAGACCTGGTGTGGATTTCGACGCCGTGATGGCGGCCAATCGCAAACAGGCGATGGTTCCGGTGGGTGCCCTGATCCTCGAGCCGGTCGGCACCGCCCCCGGTGTCGTCCTGCATTCCGAGCATCTGCCCACCGTGGTGGTGCTGCCCGGCCCGCCGCGGGAGTTGCAGCCGATGTGGTCGACCGCGGTCGCCACCGACGCTGTCCAGCAGGCGATAGCCGGACGCACCCGGTACTTACAGCAGACGGTGCGGATGTTCGGGCTGCCCGAGTCCGGGCTGGCAGAAACCCTGCGCGAGGCCCAGTCCCGGGTTGCCGGATTCGACGACCTGGAGATCACCACCTGCCTGCGGCGCGGGGAGTTGGAGATCGTCACCCGGTATGAGCCCGAGGCCGCCGACAGCTACACCGCGCTCGTCGATCTGCTGCGCGACCGCTATCCACGAGAGCTGTTCTCCGAGGACGGTTCCCTGATCGACGATCAGATCGCCGGATTGCTTGCCGGACGGACCATCGCCACCGCGGAATCGTGCACGGCCGGGCTGCTGGCGGCCCGACTGGCCGACCGAGCCGGTTCGTCTGCCTATCTCACAGGCGGGGTGGTGTCCTACTCCAACGAGGCCAAGATCGAGCTGCTCGGCGTCGACGAGGCCCTGATCGCCCAGCACGGCGCGGTGTCCGAACCGGTCGCTCGGGCGATGGCCGACGGTGCGCTCGCCAGGTTCGGCGTCGACACGGCGGTGGGCATCACCGGGATCGCCGGCCCCGGCGGGGGATCGGAGCTGAAACCGGTGGGCACGGTGTGCTTCGGGTTGGCCCTGGCCGGTCGCGACACCGTGGCGCGGACGCTGCACTTGCCGGGAGACCGCAGCGATGTCCGCGAACGGTCGACCACCGTCGCGATGCATCTACTGCGCGAGCACCTGGGGGGCACCACGCTGTCGTGACCTGAACCGGCGAGACGTCAGTTCAGAACCGGTGCCAGCCTGCGCCACTGCGCCATCGGCATTGCCGACGGGTCGGCGTCGAGGATCTGCACGCACACATGATCGGCACCAGCGGCTTTGTGCTCGTTGACCCGCGCCAGGATCGCCTCCTCGTCACCGGATACCACGATGGCGTCGACCAGCCGGTCGCTCACATTGTGGACATCGTCCTCGGTGAATCCGGACCGCAGCAGGTTGTTCGCGTAGTTGGGCATCGCCAGGTAATTTCGCACCCAGTCACGGGCGATACCGCGGGCGGCAGCTGCGTCGTCGCTGAGCACCGCGGTCTGCTCCGGCAGTAGCAGGGGCCCGGTTCCGAGGACCTCACGCGCTGTCGCGGTGTGCTCCGGGGTCACCAGGTAGGGGTGGGCGCCACGGGAGCGATCGGCGGCAAGGGTCAGCATCTTCGGACCCAGCGCGGCCAGCACGCGATCTTCGGGGGCCACCGGCTGCTCGGCGTTGTCGAGACCGTCCAAGAAGGCCGCGGTCGCTGCCAGTGGCTTGCGGTAGGTCCCGGGGGATTTCGAGTCGATCAGCGGGGCATGGCTGACACCGATGCCCAGCAGGAACCGCCGGCCGTGGGCTGCCTGCAGTCGCGCGTGTGCGGCAGCCACTTCCGCCGGGGCATGCATCCAGAGGTTCAGGATGCCGGTGGCCACGGTGATGCTCGTGGTCGCCGCCAGCAGGTTCTCCACCGATTCGAGCACCGGCCCGCCCACATCCGGGATCCAGACCGCCGGATAACCCAGCTGCTCCAGCTCGGCCACCGCCTCGGCGGCCTGCCCGGCGTCACCGTAGCGTAGGTGTGAGCTCCAGATGCCGGTGCCCGAAAGATCCACGTGCCGAACTCCTTTCAGCGAGAGTTGGGCCTCTCGCGATCCCAGATGTCCAACATCGTACGGAGGATCTCTTCGGCGCGACCGAGCCCCCCGAGATGGCTTTCCCCGGACAGCACCGTCATCTCGGCATCGGGGAGCCGCGACACCGCATGCGCGCCGTGGGCAAAGGGGACGATGTGATCCTTGTCGCCGTGCCACCAGCGCACCGGCACTTTTACCTCGTCGAGCCGGAAGCCCCAGTCTCTGACGAAGTCGACGATGTCGTAGAACGGTGCCGCCAACTGTTTGCGGCTGCCGTTGAGCAGATCGTCGAGGAACATGGCCTTGAACTCCGGGCGGCCGAGCAACTTGCGGTCGCCCTCGGGGGAGACGCGTGCGTAGAGGTCCAGCGCCGGTGAGCCGATCGGCGCGACGATCTTGATCACCGTCGCCGCAGCCAACCGGATGGGCGCCCCGGCGAGGTGCAGGACGGGAGCCACCGTCGAGCCCAGGTTCATCAGAGGGCTGGTGATGCCATCGGGTCCGACGTAGGGCGCCACGCCACCGAGCACACCGGCCGCGACCACCCGATCGGACATGGCCGCGGCGGCGGCCAGCGTGTACGGTCCGCCACCGGACAGTCCGACGACCGCGAACTCGTCGATGCCGAGGGTATCGGCGATCGTGCCCAGATCTGCGGCAAAGGCCAGCACGTTCGGGTATTGGTGTGGTGTCGAGGCGCCGATGCCGGGCCGGTCGACCCCGATCAACCGGATTTTCTCCAGTTCGGCATACGCCCGAGCCTCGGCAGGTATCTGGCGTCGTGCCCCGGGCGTGCCGTGCAACCAGAAGATCGCCCGGCCGTGTGGGTCACCGAACTCGGCGAATCCGAGTTGGCGGTCTGCGCTGACCGCCACATTGCCCTCCAGTTTGGGGCGTTCGATGGGTGGAACCATCAGCAGAGTGTGTCATGGCTAACAGTGCCGAAACACCCTGGCCTGCGGGTTGCGGTCAGCTCGATCGGCGCCGCACGGACACTCCATTGCGTTCAGCGAGCGAGCGCAGTTGTTTGAGGGCGAACTGCCGACTGCGACCGGCGGGCGGAAGCACGATCCCGGCCCACAGTCCCTCGGCGCCCGGTGTCACGCAGGCCTCCTTCGCGCACTGCCAGCGCCGTGGACAGGCGCGGCACAGCGCTTTGGCTCCCTCGTCGGCGGTCGTCGTCCAACGGTCGGGATCTTGCGTGCACGGTGCCGTCCACATCCCCTCGGCTGCCGTTATCGGATGCATGTTCCCCCCTTCCAAAACTCCGAACTCGACAATACGTTTGTATCGTAAATTCGTCTTTACCGTCGAGGCGGTGGAGGAGTGATGTTGACTACGGTTACTCATGTGAGCGCAGAGGGCGGCGGACCGGGCGTGGCAGAACCGCGCAGTATCGACAGAATTCGCCATGCGGCGCTGGCGAGCTTCGCCGCGCAGGGGGCTGCCGCGACGACGCTGCGCGGCGTGGCCGCGGCCGCGGGGGTGTCCCTGGGGTTGGTGCAGCATCACTTCGCGACGAAAGCCGGGCTGATCAAGGCCGTCGACGAGTACGTCATCGACGTGGTGATCACGCCGATGGCCCAGCCGATCGACGAGCGAACCTCCGATTCGATCTCCGAGGTGGGTCGCCGGGTGAATCGGATACTTGCCGAGCACCCGGACGTGGCGGCCTATCTCGGCCGCGCATTGGTCGACGGCAGTGCGCTGGGGCACGTGGTCTTCGACCGCCTCTTCGAGGTCGGCGTCGCACGCTGGCAGGCACGTGCCGACAGCGGCGAGGCGCGCCCCGATATCGACGTGGTGTGGGCGGCGACGAATGCGCTGGTGCTCGCCCTGGGGGCGGTGAGTCTGCGACCGCATATCGAGCGTCATCTGCCCGAACCGTTCACCGCCCCATCCCAACTCGACCGTTGGCAGACCTCGGTGGACACGCTGTTGCGGGAGGGTCTGTTCCCGCCCCCCGAGCAGAGCTGACCTTGCGCACCCGCCACACGTGTTCCATGGCGCGGCGATTCGACGAGAAGCGGATCGCTCGGGTCTAAGGTTGGGGCATGACCGATCTGGATCGTGCTGCCGCCCGTCGTGATATCACCGATGCCTTGCTCAAGGCTCTCGACCGCAGGCACGAGGTGCTCGACATCATCGTCGACTCCGATGACCGTGATGCCGCCGTCGCGGCGATCGCCGAGCTGCTCGGCACCACGCATGCGGGCAGTGAGGCGGTGTTCGGGCTGTCCTTCGACAAGCTGACCAAGGATTCGCGCCGCAGCATCGCGGCCGAGTTGGAGGATCTCAACAGCCAGCTGACCTTCACCCTCAACGACCGCCCCGCTTCAGGATCCGAGAGTCTGGTGCTGCGCACCTTCTCCGGCACCGAGGACCGCGATATCTTCGGTGCCCGCCTCGAAGACATGCACACCGCCGGCGACGGTAGGGGCGGTCCCGCGGGCAGCCTTGACGATGAGATCGACGCCGCGCTCGGCAGGGTCGACGCCGAAGAGGCGGCCTGGTTCGTCGCGCTGGAGGGGGATCGCAAGGTCGGCATGGTGCTCGGCGAGTTGATCGACCACGAAGTCGAGGTGCGCGTCTGGATCCATCCGGAATGTCGCAAGAAGGGCTATGCGACCGCCGCGCTGCGCAAGTGCCGATCGGAGATGGCGATCTACTTCCCCGCCGTTCCGGTGGTGGTGCGTGCCCCCGGCGTGCCTGCCCCCTGATCGCTCAAAACTGTTGACTCGCAGGTTATTTGCGACGTAGGTGTCGGCTACCAATCCGTTCGCGCCACATCGGGCGCGGAGGTGGTGTCGTCCTGGGTGGGTTGCGTGGTCGCCGACCAGGCGGTGCCCTCGCACACCAGATCGCCCGGGAACGGGATCGCGGCGGGCAGCTGGACCGGCAGGCCCGGCATTTCCGGTAGGGCCAGCGGTGGCGGCGGAGTCGCGGCCAAGACCGCGGGCGCCGAGGCGATGGCGGGCAGGACGGTATCGGTGGCCAGCGCGGCAGCAGTCGGGGCCGATATGGCCGCAGCCGACGCGGCCGCCGCGGAGTCGATGGGTGCAACGGCCGCCGGAATCGGAGCGGCAGCCTCGACCAGCGTGGCTGCTGCGGGTTCGACCGGAACCGGGACGGTCTCGACGACTTCGGGAATCGGCGCCGGCGCCGCGATTTCGGCCACCACCGGCACCGGGGGAGGTGCGGGAGCCGCTGCGGGTTCAGGTGCCGCGACCGCCGACTCGACGACGGGCGCCGCGGGAGGTACCGCGGCGGCGGCCTGCGACAACGGTGCGGCGGCCGGAGTGACCGCCGGCGCCGCGCCCGTCACTGGTACCGGTACCGGTGCCGCGGCGGGTAGCGCAGGAACCGGCACCACGGGTACCGCCTGTGCCGGCGGACCGATCGGCGCGCCCGACAATGGTTGTGCAGGAGGCGGTCCGGCCAGCGCAGGCGATATCAGGTCCAGTGTCTCGGTCGCGACAGGCGCTGGGGCCGGCAGTCCCGCGATGGGCTCGGGGACGGGTTCGGCGAACAGTTCGGGCGCCGGTGGTGCCGGAACGGGCGCCGGTTCGGGCGCCGGTGGCACGGCAGCGGCCTCGATCAACGGGGCTGCGGTGTCTTCGGACGCCGGCGCCGCAGCTGCGGCATGGACTGCTTCTGGGATGATCTCGGGATTGGTGGCGAGCTGCTGGACCATGTCCAGACAAGGCACGCCCGGACTCGTCGCCGGCTGGGCAGAAGCAACGGAACTCATGGCCAGCACGCCCAACCACATCCCTGCCGTAGCAACAGACGTGCTTGCGAGCCTGTTGGCGGTGGATGGCATCGATTTCCTGATTCGGCCGGCGACAAGCGACGTGGGAAACCTATCGCGGCTCAGGTCCCAGATACACCGCAGGTCGGAGCCGAAACCGATCCGATGCGAACTGGTGCCTGTCTCGTGACACCGGCTCTATCGCGAAAAGCGGTTCCTGCAAAGGGCATTGCGGCCGCGCCCGGCTCAGATGGCCGCGGCCGCCTTCTCCAGGTCGGTCAGCGAATCCTCCAGGTGCACGAGCAGCCGCTGTAGGTGCGGCACGCTGCGGCGGCAACCGACGAGTCCGAAATCGAGATTGTCTGCGTTGTTCGTCAGCGTGATGTTGAGGGCCTGACCATCCAGCGCGATCGACATGGGGTAATTGCCGTCGAGCCGGGCGCCGTTCCAGTACATCGGCTCTCGTGCTCCCGGCACGTTTGAAATGACGATGTTGAACGGCGGCGGCGTCGAGGACACGACGCCGGGGACCAGGCTCAGGCCCAGCCCAGCGATGAGGAACCCCGACAGGGCCAGCGCCTGGGTTCGCGGGAGCTCGCTGAAGACCCGCTTGTTGTCGCGTGTCGAGGAGCTGATGGCCTCCAGCCTGCGCAGCGGATCGGCGGTGTCGGTGGCCAGGTTGCACAGGATCGTGCCGACCATGTTCCCACCGGCATCCTGCTCGTGCTCACTGCGCAGACTCACCGGAACCATTGCCACCAGCGGAGTTTCGGGCAACGCGTTCTGCTCTTCGAGGTAGGTGCGCAGTGCACCGGCGCACATGGCCAGCACGACGTCGTTGACGGTGACACCGGTGGCCGCCTTGACCGCCCGGATGCGTGCCAGTGGCCAGGACTGCGCGGCGCACCGGCGGGCGCCGCCGATGGGCACGTTGAACATCGTCTTGGGAGCCCGGTACGGCAGGGTGAGTTGCTGCTCGAGTAGGGCGGCGCGGGCCAGCCCCAACGTGGTCGGAGCCAGCCCCGCGACGGCGGAGGCGGGTACCGGTCACCGAGCGCACCAGCGAGCCCGCCGTGCTCGAGCGCGATATGCTCCGCTTGGGCGCCAGCGTCCAGGGAACCCTGATCTCGCGATCGTGTGGGTCCGCCGACAGAGTCCTGATCATCAGCCGCTGCGCCGAGACGCCGTCGATGAGGGAATGGTGGATCTTGGTGTAGATCGCAAACCTGCCGTCGCTGAGACCCTCGACGAAGTACGCCTCCCACAGTGGCCGATGACGGTCCAGCAGGCTGCCATGGATGCGCGAGGTGAGCTCCAGCAGCTCTCTTACCCGCCCGGGCCGTGGCAGGCCCGAGCGCCGGAGGTGATAGTCGACGTCGACCTCGTCGTCCAAAGTCCAACCGATGTTGGTGATTCCGCCGAAGAACGTCGCCGGATGTTTGCGGAATGTCGGCTGGAAGTCGCCGAAGCCGGCAATCGCCCGATACATCTCCGCCACGAAGTCCGGTCCGGCATCGGCGGGTGGCTCGAAAAGCTGAAGACCTCCCACATGCATCGGATGCTCGCGGGACTCACCGACGAGGAACATCGCATCGGTCGGGGAAATCAGCTTCATGGGGTGAAACTACCCACCCCGATGCCCGTCGTACCGTGGAATTCTCAGGAGGACGGAAGTGCGGCCCTCGGTACCGCCGCCGGGATAGCCGCCGGAATCGCAGCGGGCGGTGCGATGGGTGCGGCGACGCGGGGTGCGGCGGCCAACGGCGGGACGGGTGAGCCCACTGCCGCGGCCGGTTGTCCCGCATCCACGGCCGGAGCGACGGCCGGTGGAAGGCCCGGTGGAAGACCACCGGGCACCGGTGCGGGTGCCGGCGGGGCGGGCGGGATGACTCCCAATACGCGTTGCAGATCCGGCTTCATCGCCTGGAGCTGGGATCCCCAGTAGCCCCAGCTGTGCGTGCCGTCCTTCGGGAAATTGAAGACGCCGTTTCGCCCTCCTGCGGCCAGATAGCGCTGCTGGAAGGTCTTGTTCGTGTTCAGGGTGATGTTCTCCAGGAACTGTGCGCTGAACATGCCTCCGAAATCACCGCCGGTGTCGAGGTCTGAGGGCGTGCCGTCCCCGCAGTAGATCCAGATCGCGGTGCGGTTGGCGGCCAGTGTCGCCACGTTGACCATCGGGTCGTTGCGCCGCCATGCCGGGTCGTTGGTTTGCCCCCACATGGCGGTGGCGTTGTATCCGCCGGCATCGCGCATCGCCAGGCCGATCAGGGTCGGCCAGAGGCCCAGCGACGGGTTGACGAAGCCGGAGAGCGAGGCGGCGAAGATGAACTTGGTGGGGTGCCAGACGGCGAGTGTCAGCGCGGAGCCACCCGACATCGACAGCCCCACAACGGCATTACCGACCGGGCTGATTCCGCGGTTTGCGGCCAGCCAGCCCGGCAACTCCTGGGTCAGGAAGGTCTCCCACTTGTAGGTGAGAGTGCCGTTGTTACCCGTTGCCGGCTGATACCAGTCGCTGTAGAAGCTCGACTGGCCGCCAACGGGCATCACGATGGACAGGCCGGAGTCGTGATACCACTCGAATGCCGCGGTGTTGATATCCCAGCCGCTGAAATCATCCTGGGCCCGCAGGCCGTCGAGGAGATACACCGCATGGGGTCCGCCGCCCTGGAACTCGACACGGATGTTGCGTCCCATCGATGCCGACGGGATGTCGAGTTGTTCGACCGGTAGCCCCGGTCGGGAGAACGCGGCGGCGTCGGGAATGCCGATCAGCGAGCTTGCGATGGCGGTGGCCAGGACTGTGGACACGCAACGACGCGCCCAGCGCCGCAGCCTTGTCGGTTGCGTCATGCACGGCAAGTTAGCAACGTACGGACCTGCTGCACCGGTGCGACGCCCGGTGTGATCACGTTGTTATATAACGATTTAACTCAGGCAGGCACGACGATCGTCAGGTCGTTGCCGTCGCGTTCGACACGCATCCCGGCCCGGCGCGCGATGCCGGCGACCTTGGCGGCATCGTCCGGTTCTGCACGGCTCGCGGCCAGTGCCCTGGCGAGCCTGCCCTTGTGCGCCTTGTTGAAATGGCTTACCACCGAACGATGCCCGTCCTCTCGCTCGGCGAGGACGTCCACCCGCACGGCCCCAGGGCGTCGTCCAAGCCCCACATAGGACCCCGAACGCAGATCGACGACGAGATCGTCTTCGGCGATCTCGGCCAGTAGCGGTTCCAACACCGGACGCCACCGCGCGGCCAGTGTGGGGCGATCGGGAAGCTTCGAACCTGCCGAAAGTCGGTAGGCCGGAACCGGGTCGTCGGCGCGCACCAGTCCGAACAGCGCGGACCCGACCGCCAGCCGGGCGCGCGCCCGCGCCGCAGCGGCGCCGCGCAACGAATCGATGTCGAGTGCGTCGTAGAGCACCCCGGTGTAGCGCTCGATCGCCGCGATGGTCGGAGCGGTCGTCAGCTCGGCATTCCGGGCGATCTCCCCATCCTGGGCGGCGGTCACACCGAGCGCCCGACGAGCGGCAGGGATGTCGGAGGCCAATGCGCCCACCTCGTCGATCAGCTCGGCGCGCACACCGTTGAGGGTGGGAAAGCTCAGCTCGTGCAACCGCAGGGCGGGGCCGTCGCCACCGGCGCGTTTGGTCTCCGAAGGGGGAAGCAGCACGATCACGGCACAGACGTTAGCTCAGGCCACACCGCGCCGTGCCGCCACTCCGGCGCGTCGCGGATGGCCGTCGGGTGCCTGCTGATGTATTTGCTGAAATTGCACGTGCGGGGATATTCGGTGCGTTCCGGCCATTCGTGGAATCGAATGGACCGGCTCGTGCTTTCCGGCCCTCGACATCAAATACGTCGGCATGCGTGGGCATTTTCGGGAGTTCTTTGCGGAGCTGTGGCCGAGCGGATTCGCGCGAACGGAGTTTACGATGGACACACTGGGTGCAATGCCCGCCCGGCGTTCTTTTCGTCTCGTTGCGGCAGACGGATTGACAACGTTCTATTCGGTAAATGAGGATCGGCGTGTTCGGTTGGGCGTCGATCGGTACGAGGGGATCGAACCGATGCTCGTCGGGGGCTGGACGTGCAATGAGAAACAACGCAGGGTCGGATCGCGGATCCGTTTCTGCGTCTCACTCGACTGGGCGACCGCGGATGGCGGTCGCCGCGGATGACTAGGGAGTTCTGGTGACTGCTCAGGGAATCGTCGGTGCCGGCCCCGACAACCAGGATCAGGGATTCGCGATCGATTCGCGGGTGCGCGTCCATGCCGGGACCGAGGAAGAGGCAGTCGGAGTGATCGTCGACGATTTCGGCGACACCGCCGGTCAATCCGTCGATATCGGTGAGCACCACATTGCGGATCCTGCGCGCCGGTGGGCAGTCCTGCTCGACAGTGGCTCGCTGACATTCGTCGATTCCGACGTACTGCAGCCCGAGTAGTCGGCTACTGCTCCGGGAGCCGGTCGAGTAACTCGTCGAGAAAGCCGCCGGCCTCCCTGCTCGCCAGTGCCTCGTCGCTGTCGGCGATGGCCTGGATCAGCCCGCGATGCTGTGGGCTCTCGCCGAGATTCCCGGTACTGGTGACCACACTTGCCAGGACGACTTCGGTCAGCCCGCGGTACAGCTCGGTCAGCACCGCGTTATGCGCGCTGCGCACGATCGCGAAGTGCAGGTCGGCATCCGCACGGGCGAACTCCTCGTACCGGTCTTCGCCGCGCAGCTGCTCGGTTTGCTCCCACAGCTGCCACAACGTGTCCAGATCCTCGGCCGTGCGCGCGGTGGCGGCCAGCCGGGCAGCCTCCACCTCCAGGCATCGCCGCACCTGGAGCACGTCGCGCAGTTCCGTACCGCACAACCTGTGCAGGGCTCCGGAGACCTCGCTGGTGGCCCGCACGTAGGTGCCGTCACCCTGGCGGACCTCGAAGATTCCACTGTGAGCAAGGGCACGGACGGCTTCCCGGACGGTGTTGCGTCCCACTCCGAGGGACTGTGCAAGCTCCGGCTCAGTAGGGATCTTCGCGTTCACCGGCCACTCGCCGGTGGCCACTGAGCTGCGCAGCTGCTCGATGGCCTGGTCGACCAGACCCGTCCGGCGCGTCGATGCCAGCGGCACGCGAAACCCCTTTCATCCAATCATCGGATGTATGGCAACCTAGTGCAGATGAACCACAGCCGCCACCCGCAGACCCTGGACGGCCGGGACGTGGACCTCGACGGTCCGGTCGACCCGCGTCCGGCCGAGGTGGTCGCCGGCGGCGTATTGCTGATGGCGGCGGTCGTGCTGACGGCGGCGAACCTGCGGCCGGCCATCACGAGTGTGGGGCCACTACTCGCGGACATGCGCGGCGAGCTGGGTACATCGGCGTTGTGGGCAGGGCTGCTCACGACGTTGCCAGGGTTGTGTTTTGCGCTGGCGGGGTTGACCGCGCCGCATCTGGCGCGTCGGATCGGATTGGGCCACGCCATCACCGCGGCACTCGGCGTTCTGATCGGCGGACTGGTGCTCCGTGTCGTCGACGGGCCGGCGGTGGTCATCGGCGGCACCCTGGTGGCCACGGCCGGGATCGCCTTGATCAACGTCTTGATCCCCGTCGTGATCAAAGAGTCCTTCCCCGCCCGGATCGGTCTGATGACCGGTATCTACACGGCGGCACTGCAGGGTGGTGGCGCTGCGGGTTCGGCCGTTACGCCGCCGCTGGACGACCTGTTCGGCGGCTGGCGGCCTGCGCTCGGTGCGTGGGCGGGCCTGGCCGCCGCGGCGCTGGTCTTCTGGGTGCTGGCCATCCGTGGGCATCATGCGCGGGCGGCTGCCGCTACACCGACCACCGCGGCGGCACGGCCGCGGTCGATGCTGCGGAACAGATTGGCCTGGACCATCACCGGATTCTTCGGGTGCCAGTCATGCCTGGCGTACATCGTGATGGGCTGGCTGCCCCAGGTCTTCATCGACCACGGGATGAGTAAATCCGATGCCGGACTGCTGCTGGGCCTCAACGCGGTGATCGCCGTACCGATCAGCATCGTGGTGGCACCGATGGCTGCCCGGCGGGCCAGTCAGAGCGGTTGGATCGTCGGCCTCGGATTGCTCGGTTTCGGTGGTGTGCTCGGACTGACCCTCGCGCCGATGGCGGCGCCACTGCTGTGGACGGTCCTGCTCGGCCTGGGGATGAGCGTGTTCTCACTTGCGCTCGCGGTGATCGGTCTGCGCTCGCGGACCGCCGCGGACACCGCTCGGTTGTCCGGGATGGTGCAGGGATTGGGCTATCTGCTGGCCGGGGTCGGTCCATTCCTCTTCGGGCTGCTCCACGAGACGAGCGGTGGGTGGACGGTGCCCTGGGTCATGGTCATGACGGTGTATGTCGTGCAGATGGTGTTGGGCGCATTGGCGGGCCGTCCCCGCTACGTCTGAGTCTTGCCTAGACCGGAACGCCGGGCGGCGGCGGCACCGCGGGCGGGGGTGCCACGGGAGGGAGCTGTCCTGGCGGAGGCGGCACGAAGGCTACCGGCGCGGGAGGCTGGGGCGCAGGCGGCGGCGGTGTGCCGGGCGCGGGCGGCGGCGGAGCGATCTCCTCGACCGGCAGATACATGTGCTTGGTGAATTGCGGCTGGTAGGCGCCACCGCCGCCGATCTTGACTCCGCCGCCTTCGCCGGAGGACACCGCGGTCCCGTCCGGCAGGGTCACGGCGGTGTGACCGCTGTTCCAGCCGATCACCAGGGCGCCGGGCTGAGTGCCGTACTTGAACCCGCGAGCCAGCAGCGCGCTCTCCTGGTTGCCGGTATCGAACCGATCGCCGAACACCGGCCGATTCGTCGCGGCATTACTCACCCACGATGCGAGTCCCGAGCAATCTGTACCGGCGGGGGAGTCCCCACCCACGATGTACGGCGTTCCCGACACCTGGCCAACGAGCGCCAAAAGTGAAGCTACAGCAAACATGGCGTCGGACGCTAACAGAGCATTTTGTAAGCAGGCAAAATCCTGTGACACCCAACACAGGCTTGAAAAGTCGCAGTTCACGTCACAATTGCGCGCCGTGTCGGTTCTCCAATGCACTGCTTGACGCCTTGTTTTTCGACTCCATGGCAACTTGTCGCAAACTCCACTACGCTGCTGCGGCCCGGGGGTCCGCGCTGTCGGGGGTAAGCCCGAAAATCGAAGAGCCACTGGCGATCTGCCGCATCCTGCAACGTCGACGGGCAGGTGCGTCGCGCCACGCGTTTCATCGGCTGCGTCTGCGCGCTTATTCTGGGTGTCATGGCTTTGAGGAACCCGGCGATG
The DNA here is from genome assembly GCF_036946495.1 of Mycolicibacterium neoaurum. Lineage (NCBI taxonomy): Bacteria > Bacillati > Actinomycetota > Actinomycetes > Mycobacteriales > Mycobacteriaceae > Mycobacterium > Mycolicibacterium neoaurum. Next base: position 489,907 of record NZ_JAQIIX010000001.1, on the reverse strand, counting down.
CTCGGTGCGGTCTTGGCGGTGGCTGCGATGGCCTCCGCCGGTATTGCGGCGGCCGAACCGCCGGCGCCGAACCCGGCCCCCGCGGACCCGGCCGCACCCGCCGCCGATCCCGCTCCGGCACCGGCGACCGTCATCGACAAGGACGGCTCTTATCGGGTCGGCGTCGATATCGTTCCCGGTGTGTACGCCTCGGCGGGACCCTTCCCCGACGGCACCTGTTCCTGGCGGCGGATGGCGCCGGCCGCCGAGGGTGCCGAACAGGGCGAGACCCTCGACCGTGCGTTCACCAAACAGCCCCAGGTCGTCCAGATCCTGCCGACCGATGGTGTGTTCAAGACCACCGAGTGCCAGGCGTGGACGCTGACCAATCAGCCGCCGCCGGCACCGGGCATGGGTCCGCTACTTGCCGGACTGCAGGTCCGCGGTTATCTCGACTCGCTCAACCGCAATGCCCAGCAGTACGAGGCCAACAAGCCCCCGGCTCCCGCACCAGCGCCAGCTCCAGCGCCATAGCCCGACACAGACTGCTGATCCCACGACGCGAATTCGCCCTACCGCACGGTGGCCCGAAGCGCTGTTATTCTGCGTGAGCCGGAAGTAGGGACCTCGGGGAGAACGGTCCGCCCGGGCAGTGCGCGGGAGCGCGAGGTAATCGGAACGCGAAAAGAGTGTCGTGCGTAGCGGAGAAATCAAGGCCCTCACCGGCCTTCGCCTCTTCGCCGCCATCTGGGTCGTGTTGTTCCATTTCCGCCCGCTGCTGGCCGAGTCGATACCCGACGTCAACACCGCATTGGCGCCGATACTCAACAGTGGCGCGCAGGGCGTCGACCTCTTCTTCATCCTCAGCGGTTTCGTCCTGGCCTGGAATTACCTGGATCGAATGGGGCCGACCTGGTCGACCCGCGACACTCTGCACTTCCTGTGGATGCGGTTGGCCAGGGTGTGGCCGGTCTATCTGGTCACCTTGCACCTGGCCGCCCTGTGGATCATCTTCACCCTTTACGTCGGGCGTTTCCCTTCCGAAGTGGCCGACACCCTGACCGCCACCAGTTATCTGCGCCAGCTGTTCCTCGTGCAGCTGTGGTATCAGCCGTACTTCGACGGCTCCAGCTGGAACGGCCCGGCGTGGTCGATCAGCGCCGAGTGGCTGGCCTACCTGATCTTCGGTTTCCTGGCGTTGGTGGTGTTCCGGATGGCCGCGGCCACCAGGGCGCGCAGCTTGCTGCTGTTGTCCTTTGCGGCCACCCTGCCGCCCGTGATGTTCCTGCTGGCCAGCGGACAGTTCTACACCCCGTGGAGCTGGTTGCCCCGCATCCTGATGCAGTTCACCGCCGGAGTCATCGCCTGCGCGGCGGTGCGCCGGCTGTACCCCAGCGACCGGGCCCGGACAGCGGCGGGGCTGGCATCCATCGCGCTGGTCGCCACGATCATCGGCAGCCTGTACTGGTTGGACGCGCATCCATTCCCCGGTGTGATCGACAGCGGGGGAGTCGTCGACCTGCTGTTCGTGCCGCTGGTGGTCACCCTGTCGATCGGTGCGGGCACGCTGCCATGGCTGCTCTCGCACCGCATCCTGATCTACGGCGGGCAGATCTCGTTCAGCCTGTACATGGTCCACGAGCTGGTCCACACCGCCTGGATCTGGGCGGCCAAGCAGTTCGAACTGACGATGGCCGGACCCGGTGGCGTGTGGTGGCTGGTCGCGGTGTTCGTCATCACGCTGATGGCATCGGCGGCGCTGTATCACGTGGTAGAGGAGCCGGCCAGGATATGGATGCGTCGGATGGTCGGCAGAAAGAAGGCTGCCGCCAGTGTGCACGCGGTGGACTCCGAGACCCGGCTGTCGGCATGACCCGCCAAGTGGCCCCAATGGCTGTGTGCGGCAGGGTTTCTCACGGGTTCGTCGAGTAAGCTCGCCGCCGATGATCATGACAGACGCGCCGCGGCGCCCCGGCCTGCCGTTGTCCGCCATGGCGGCGGTGATGGTGATGCTCGCATGCCTCGTGACGCCGGGCGCCCGCATCGACGCGCGACCGCTGTCGGTGGAAACACCGTTGAGCCGGGTTGCGGTCATCGGTGACTCGTACACCAACGGGACCGATTGGGGCGGGATAGGTGCGGCGGGGTGGCCGGCCCAGGCCTGGCAGTTGCTGGCTGCCCAGGGCAGGCCCGTCGTCGCCGATGTCGCGGCCGAGGGTCGGGCAGGCTATGGCGTGCGGGGCGACCGCGGCAGCCTGTTCTGGGATCTCACGACGCGCGCTGTCCAGCCAGATGATCGGTTGGTGGTGTTCTTCGGATCGCGCAACGACCAACCGGTGCCGGTCACCGATGTCGTCGATCAGGCACGCAATGCCTTCGCCCTGGTGCGCGGGATCGCACCGGCGGCCCGCCTCCTGGTCATCGGACCGCCCTGGCCGACTGCCGACGTGCCGGTGGAAGTGCTGCGCATCCGGGATGCACTGGCCGTGGTGGCCCGATCGGCAGGCGCGCGATTCGTCGATCCGATCGCCGAGGGCTGGTTCGTCGGCCGCCCCGATCTGATCGCCCCCGACGGCGTGCATCCCACCGATGCGGGACACCTTTACCTTGCCGACAAGATCGCCCGCCTGATGGGTGCGCAGCTGACGCCACGACGCTGATTCACACCCCGGCTCTGCGGCGGGCCTTTTCCTTCAGCGGATCCGGCAGGGCGTCGGCCGCGAGCAGGGCGGGCCACAGGCCGGGCTTCGTCGTCATCGCCCGAAAGACGGTCCCTATCGTCACGTCATGGTCCGGTCGATCGATGATCTCGATGGCGTCGCCCCCGCGTACCGCCCCCGGCGAGATGACGCGCAGATACGCCCCGGGCGCACCCTTGCGGGTGAATGTCTTGATCCAGCCCTCGATGTCCAGCCACGCCGAGAAGGTCCGGCACGGTGTGCGGGGACGAGTCACCTCCAGGACGAGACCGTCGGTGCCGATGCGCCAGCGTTCACCGACGAGCGCGTTGGTGACGTCGATGCCCGCCGTGGTGAGATTCTCGCCGAAGGCGCCGTTGCCGATATCGCGGCCGAGTTCGCGCTCCCAGAAGTCCAGATCTTCCCGGGCGTAGGCATACACCGCTTGGTCGTCACCGCCGTGATACTTCTGTTCGCTGACCAGATCGCCGACCAGGCCGCTGCCGAGACCGCCGCGCATCGGGCCGGGGGCTCGCACGGTGACCGCATCGTCGGTCGGGCGTTTGTCGATGCCGGTCGGCTTCTTCTTGTGATCGGGATTGGTCATGGGGTGGGCGATGTTGACCGTCAGCACGCTCGACATGGGGCAAGCCTAGTCTGGCGGCATGTTCGTCTCCCCGCGCTACGGCACCGGCGCCCTGGCAGACCTTCTTCCGTCCGTGCTCGGGGTTCTCGGTGTGGCCGGGGAGTACGACCGGATCGGTCTGGATCTGGGTGAGGTGCGACGGGTCGCCGTCCTGCTGATCGACGGCATGGGTAGCGAGTTGGTGGCGGCCCGCGGAGACGTCGCTCCGCTGCTGGCCACCCGGCCGGACCGTTCGCTGACCGCGGGCTTTCCCAGCACGACGGTCGCCAGCCTGGCGTCGCTGGGCACCGGCCTGCCGTCGGGGGAGCACGGTTTGGTCGGCTATCTGCTTTCCGTGCCCGGTCACGACCGCTTGATGAATCCGCTGAAGTGGGGGTTGATGGGTCAGGGGCCCAAGGTCGATCTGCTCAAAAGACTCGTCCCCGAGCAGTTCCAGCCATCGCGGACCGTCTTCGAGCGGGCGGCCGCAGACGGTGTGGTGGTGACCCAGGTGGCACCGACTTATCAGGCGGGCTCCGGGCTGACGCGGGCGGCGCTTCGCGGCGGAGACTTCCGGCCGACCTTCTCCTCGGGCGACCTCGTCGACGGGGTGCTGACGGCGCTGTCGGCTGCCGACCGGACGCTGGTCTACGCCTATCACGGCGACCTCGACATGACCGGCCATGTGCGTGGTCCACACTCGGAATCCTGGGCGCTGGAACTGCAGCAGATCGACCTCACGATCAGACTGATCGCCGAACGGCTGCCGGCCGGATCGGCGCTGATCGTCACCGCCGACCACGGCATGGTGCAGGTCGCCGACCCGGTCGACTTCGACAACACAGCCGTGCTGCAGACCGGTGTGCGCACGCTGGGCGGTGAGCCACGCGCCCGGCACGTCTACACCGAACCCGGCGCGGCCGACGAGGTAGCCGCGACCTGGCGCGAGACGTTGGGCCCCGACTTCACCGTGTTGACGCGCGCCGAGGTCACCGCGGCCGGTTGGTTCGGGCCGAACGTGCGCGAGGGCGTCGGGCCGCGCATCGGCGATGTCGTGGTGGTCTCCGATACCGACCGCGCCGTGATCCGCTCCGGTGCCGAACCCATGCAATCGAACCTGCTAGGCCATCACGGTTCGCTGACGCCGGCGGAAATGTTGGTGCCGTTGTACACCTTTGCGGCCGCGGGCAACTAGCGTCCACTGCTTGTGCAGACCCTCATCGACCTCGAGGCCGCCGTGGTGTTCGCCGTTCCGCTCCGTGACGGAGGCACCCACGAGGGCATGGTGCTCGAGGGACCGCAGGGCTGGGGCGAATTCAGCCCCCCTGTCGACTGTCCCGATCAGCTGCTCGGACGGTGGCTCACGGCCGCCACCGAGGTGGGCACGGTCGGCTGGCCGGACGCCGTGCGCGGTCGCGTCCCCGTCGCCGTCGGCATCGGTGCCGTCGACCCGGGTCGTGCCCACGCGCAAGTCGTCGAATCGGGATGCCGCACCGCCACGGTTGAGGTACACGGTGGGACGGGTGAGGACATCGATCGCGTGGCGGCGGTCCGTGCGGCGCTGGGGCCCGACGGGAAAATCCGGTGCGATGCGCGGGAGCGTTGGGACGCCGAAAGCGCGGTGAGTGCGATCAGGGCGCTGGACCGCGCCGCCGCCGGCCTGGAGTTCGTCGCGCGCCCGTGTGCCGACCACGAGCAGCTGCGCACCGTACGACGCCTGGTCGATGTGCCGATCGCCATCCCCGCTGCACCCGATCTGGAGATGCGCGGCCTTGCCGATATCGCGATCCTGCACTGTGGTCTTCTCGGCGGTGCACGGCGGGCACTGCGCGTCGCCGAGATCAGCGGCCTGCCCTGCGTGGTGACCTCGGGCGAGCAGACCAGCGTCGGTGCAGCGGTCGGGGTTGCTCTTGCCGGCGCGCTGCCGACGCTGCCGTATGCCTGCGAACTGGGTGCGGGCCTGGTGGTGGCTGCGGATCCCGTCGCGGAGTCACGAAGTCTGGTCCCCGTCGAGGGGTTCTTACCGGTCGCGCCGATGTCACCGGCGCCGCAATTACCTGCTGAGTACACGGTGACGGATCCGGAACGAATTCGGTGGTGGCGCAGACGTCTGCAGAACGCGATTGCACAATGAGGGCATGACCTCCGTGTCCACCCCGCAGGTTCTCCTGGGCCGCGCACTCGACCCGGCCAACCGGGTCGATCCCTATCCGGTGTATCGCCAGCTGCGTGAACACGGACCCCTCCAGATCCCTGAGATCAGCCTGACGGTGTTGTCCTCGTACGCACATTGCGATGCGGTGTTGCGGCATCCGGCATCGTCCAGCGACCGCATGAAGTCGGCCATCGCGCAGCGTCAGATCGCGGCAGGGGAGCAGCCCCGTCCGTTTGGTTTGGCTGGACTCGTCGACAAGCGGCGGACACCTGCCTTCCTGTTCCTCGACCCGCCTGATCACACCCGGCTGCGCAAACTGGTGGCCAAGGCGTTCGCGCCACGGGTGATCAACCAGTTGCGCGAGGAGATCGTCAGCACGGTCGATTCTTTGCTGGATACGGCGCACGAGCGTGGCGAGTTCGATGCGGTCAGCGGGCTGGCCTATCCGGTTGCGGTGGCGGTCATCTGCCGACTGCTCGGTGTTCCTGTCGAGGACGAACCGAAGTTCGGGATCGCTTCCACCCTGTTGGCGCAGACGGTCGATCCGTTCCTGTCGCCCACCGGCGAGGTACCCGAGGGGTTCACCGACCGCATCGAGGCCGGCAAGTGGTTGCGGCGCTATTTCCGCGACCTCATCAGCGCGCGGCGGCGCAATCCCGGTGACGACCTGATCTCCGCGCTGATCGCCGTCGAGGAGTCCGGGGACCAGTTGTCCGAGGACGAGATCATCTCGACCTGCAATCTGTTGCTCATCGCCGGTCATGAGTCGACGGTCAGCATGATGGCCACCGCGGTGTTGGCCATGCTTCGCGACAAGCGGCAATGGGCGGCGCTGGGTGCCGACCCGACGCGTGCATTGCGAGTCATCGAGGAGACGCTGCGTTTCGATCCGGCCGCGCAGCTGCTGGGCCGCGTCGCCGCTGAGGAGATCACCCTGGGGGATCTGCGTATTCCTAAGGGCGACACCATGATCGTGTTGTTGGCCGCTGCCCACCGCGACCCCGCGGCGAACCAGAACCCGGACGTCTTCGACCCGGACCGCGCAGTCATCCGCCATCTCGGCTTCGGCCATGGTGCGCATTTCTGTCTTGGCGCACCTTTGGTGCGGCTGGAAGCCTCGATCGTGCTGTCGGCAGTGACCAAGCGGTTTCCGAAGGCCGAGCTCGGCGGCGATCCCGTATACAAGCCCAATGTCACGCTGCGCGGCATGTTGTCGTTGCCGGTGACCGTGTAGGGCAGACAGACTTTCAGAAGGGCGGGTCGCCGTCGAGGGCGATGGCGGTGGCGTTGCGGGTGCGTTCGGCGTTGATGCGGTAGTTGCGGTCGTGTTGTCGGGTGCGTTGGCGGCGTGGGATGTCGGGGTCGCGGTCCCACTCACCGATCAGGGTGATGTGTCGCGCCCTGGGTATCGGGGTGTCGATGGTGGTGTGCGGGAACAGGATCGGTGCGAGCGGCATCGTCGTGTAGGTGTGCCCGGTGGGAGCAGTCCATTCGGTGGTGCCGCCGGGGTGTGCTTTGGGTGTCCAGCCGGTTTTCAGGGTTTTGAGTAGGTGGTGTTCGCGGCAGAGCGGGCGCAGGTTGCCCGGGTGGGTGGCTCCGGCCGGCCACGGGGTGAGGTGGTCGAGGTCGCAGCGCTGGGCGGGCTTCCCGCAACCGGGGAAGCAGCACGTCATCGATGTCATGCGGACGAAAGCCGCGAGCGCTGTCGAGGGTCGGTAGCGGGGTTCGGAACCCAACTCGGTCGTGTTGTTCAGGGGCCGGACTTTCGCCCCGGTGGCGATGAGTTCGGCGAGCAGGTGGGCGGGGATGATCGCACCATCGAGAGTGATGCCCGTGCTGGCGGCGGGAGCGTTCGGTGTCGCTGGTGTCGATGGTGGCTGCGGTTGAGCCTCGGGCTTTGTGGCCGGGGGTTGCTCGGGTGCTGCCTGTCCGGTTGTCGGGTCCTGCGTACCGCTGTCATCGGGTGTGGGCCCCGAGGCGGGCGTCTCCCCGTGCCCGCTGTCGGGTTCTTGTCCGGTGAGCACGTAAATGGTCACCGCACCCGCCCGAGGGTCTTTCCCCGACCCCACGCAGTCGCGGTCACCGCAGAGGCAGGTGAGCTGGTCGGCTCCGGCTAGGACGGCGGCGAGGGCGTCGGCGCGGCGTTGGGCCACGGTGCGTGGATCGCCGTCGCAGACACTGTGGGCGAGTTGGTTGAGGCGGGTGTCGCTGATCGTGGCGTCGGTGGCGCGCATCCGTCCCCAGAACGAGACGACCCCGTCGGGGTCATCGCTGTCGCCGAAGTCGATGTAGCGGTCGTTGGCTGCGGTCTTGGATCGGATGACCGCGATCGGGTCGAATTTGTGGACCCAGAAGTCGACCGCGGCGATCAGTGCGTTCTCCGACAGCGCGCCGTATTGGTGGGCGCTGCCGGAGATCCCGGCATCGATCAACGCCAATGCGTCGTCGTCACAGACGAGTTGGGTGCGCCAGGTGATCGCCGCGATCACCTTCGCCGACACCAACCCCTGCGCGAACGCCTCGGCGGTGCGGGGCAACCGATCACGCAGGGCCATCGCGATGCGCATCTGCGCACTGGCAGCGCGCGGACCGAGAGTGCACGCCGCACTGATCTCGGCCTTCGCCAGCGCCCATCCGTCGATCAACTTCAACGCCGACGACTCGTCCTCGTCCTCACAGTGCCGGGCCGTCACCTCAGCCACCAACGCCAGCCGCCGGGCCGCGGCGGCGGCTTCGGCACGTGTGGCATCGGTGACCGCGGCAATGAGCACCTCATCACTCAACCCAGACAACCCCGACAGTTCGAACATATGTGCTAGTTTACTCGCGACCCCGACATTTGATGATGAGCAACAAAAGGCCAGCTCAGACCGCTGCGAGAGGTGGGGCTGTCCGAGGATCCGACGATGTGCGCCGACGTCCTTCATGGGCCCAGCATCGGCCGGCCGAGCGTCTAGTCCTGCACCGCCTTGGCGATGGCTACACACCTGGTCACGTAGCGCTCGTCGGGGACGGTGTTCTCGGTGAGCTCCCACATTGCGTCGTGCATCATCCGGATGATCACCCAGGCCCTGGCTCGGTCGGTATCGAACCCGGCGGCATCGACCAGCGTGTAGAACCGCCGCCGCACCCCTTCTCGGACGTAACCCTCCAACTCGTCGAATCGGTTGGACAACATCGGCGCCAGCTCGTAGTGCGGGTCGCCGCTCATCGGTTTGGGGTCGATCACCAGCCACGGCTCGCGGTCGGCGCCCAGCACGTTCTCATAATGCAGATCGCCGTGGATGAGAGTGCCACTGCTGGCCGGGTCGCGCGCCAGATCGGCGCCCAGACTCAGCGCCTGTTCCACCAATCGGTGGGGCAACGCCGCGCTGCGCGGCAGCTCGGCCAACTCCGCGTTCCATTTCTCGATGAACCCGACCAGCGGACGCAGCTGGGGTAGGGCCGGCACATGTACATGCCGGTACAGTCCCGCCACGATCTCGCAGGCCTCGATGTCCCACACCTCGTTGAGATTCTGCTGCTTCAGCCGTTCCAGTAACAGTGCGCGCCGACGCGGGTCGGCGCTGAGCAGTCGCACCGTCCCGACACCGCCCCATCGACGCAACGCCAGATGCTCATGTTCGGACTCGTCGTCGGGGTATGCCACCTTGAGCATTGCCGGCACCCCATCGGCGGTCCGAACCGGCAGGACCAGGGAGCAGAAGCCGTGTAATCCCGACCCGTCGACAGTGAGGCTCCAGTCCTCTACTGCGCCCGCGGTCTGGGTGGGCAGATCATCGACCCAGCGCTGCCATTCCGGGCCACGGGCGGCCATCGCGCGGACCCCGTCGGGCAGGTCGATCACCCTGTCGATGCTGCCACGAAACCGAGGGAGCCACTGTGACAGACTGATCGCCATGGCACAGATAACGCTCAAGGGAAACCCCATCAACACCGCTGGTGAGCTGCCCGCCGTCGGCACCGCGGCGCCGGCGTTCAGCCTCACCGGTACCGATCTGGGAACAGTGAGCAACGACCAGTTCAGCGGCAAGGCGCTCGTGCTCAACATCTTCCCGTCCGTCGACACTCCGGTGTGCGCCACGAGCGTTCGCACCTTCAACGAGCGTGCTGCCGCCACCGGCGCCACGGTGCTCAATGTGTCCAAGGACCTCCCGTTCGCACAGAAGCGTTTCTGCGGCGCCGAGGGCATCGAGAATGTCGTGACCGCCTCGGCCTTCCGGGACAGCTTCGGTGAGGACTACGGCATCACCATCACCGACGGACCGATGGCCGGCCTGCTGGGTCGCGCGGTGGTCGTCGTGGGTGCCGACGGCAACGTCGCCTACACCGAACTGGTCCCCGAGATCGCCCAGGAGCCGGATTACGACGCAGCCCTCGCGGCGCTGTAAGCAGACGGAATCGTCAGTGGCGCCGGCGGGCCGAGCCCGCCGGCGCCGCTTGCTGTCCGGGCTCACCAGCCGGCATCGAAAGCGTTCCGGTTGTGTCACGAAGTTCCGCGCTGCATCACCGTCGGGTCACGGATTCGCATCTCATTGTCGTTGTGCCGCAGTTGGATTGGGCGCCGACATGGGACTCACCTAGATTGAGCGACAGTGGGCGTCAATTCGACGCCGATGTACGTGCCGTCCGGAAATGAGTTGACACTGGCGATGAGAAGCTTCTGTGCCTTCGTGCTCGGTCTGGCGATGCTGGCAGTGAGTCCGGGCGTCGCTTCCGCCGATACCTTCAACACGCGTCCGGCGCGTAACCAGCAGGCCGTGGACTACGTGATCGCCCGTGCGCTGTCGCAGCGGGGTGTGCCTTTTGCCTACGGCGGCGGCGACGCCAACGGGCCCACCCTCGGCGTCGTGCGGGAGACACCCCCCGACGCCGCCGATCCCGTTGCCAATCCCATTCCCGGTGGCGTTCCTGGGCTGAACTTCCCCGGTCTGGCACCGCCCGCCGCGGCGACGGTTCCCGGCATGCCGGCCACCCCGGCGGTGCCGGCGCCGGCCACCAATGTCGTGGGCTTCGATGCCTCCGGCATCATCGTCTACGCCTTCGCCGGTGTCGGTGTGAAGCTGCCGCGGTCATCGGGGGAGATGTACAAGGTCGGCCAGAAGGTGCTGCCAGCGCAGGCGCTGCCGGGAGATCTGATCTTCTTCGGGCCCGAAGGCACTCAGAGTGTCGCGTTGTTCGTCGGTAACGGCCAGATGCTGGAGACGGGGGATTCCGGTGTCACCGTGTCGCCGGTGCGTACCGCGGGCATGACGCCGTATCTCGTGCGCATCATCGCCTGAACTGGCCGTCGCGAGGTGTCAGTGCACCGGCAGAGCGTTGTTGCGGCGCAGAACGAAGAAGTACGGTCGGCGTCCGCCGCGATAATCCATTGCGCCGATGACGGTGTCCTCGTCGATCTTTCGGAAGACATCGTTGATCGGCAGGTTGTCGTAGATCATCGTCGCGCTGTCGACGCCGCGGTATCGGGTCGTGCGCAGCCGCGCCTTGGCTGATTTCGTGCGTAGCGCCGGTCGGAGGGCTGAGATCGGCTGTACCAGTGAGAGATTCCGGACGGCGGGAACCTTCGTTGCGAGACCGAGTCCGCCGAAAGCCAGCACCGGGTTGAGCGCCCACAGGGCCGTGCCACCGTCTTTGGGGAACAGTAGCGGGTGCACGTTCTCCTCATCGATGAACTGCTTGCCCCACCAGCCGCTCGCTTCCAGGAGTCCGTCCATCGGATGAGCCGTGGGCAATTCGGCACCCTCCCAGGTCCCGAACATGAAGTCCGGTTCGACCGCAGGGGCGGCATCGAAGAGGGCGGTCGCCTCGTCGGTGGAGGTCGGCACCGTGGTCAGAACGTCCTGAACAAGCATGCCGTCAGAGTACTTGACAGGTGTCAAGCACTCAATCGTCCAAGTGGCGTCCCCGAGCGTAATGTCACACCGGTGCGGTATCTCGTCGATGCGATGAACGTCGTCGGGGCTCGGCCCGATGGCTGGTGGCGTGACCGGCGGGGCGCGCTGACAGCGCTCGTGGGGCGACTCGAGATCTTTGCCGGCCGTGAGCGCGCCGAGGTGACCGTCGTGCTGGAGCGGCCGCTGCCCATTAGTTCCGCGGTGGTCTCGGTGACGAGTGCTCCGGCGGCAGCCGCCAACTCTGCCGACGACGAGATCATCCGCCTGCTGGATGCCGATGAGCATCCACAGGACATCGTCGTCATCACCTCGGATACAGCACTGGCGGCCCGGGTGCGCGCCGCCGGGGCGCAGACGTTGGCCGCGGGCCGGTTCCGCGCTGATCTGGAGCGAATGATCCGCGAAAATTAGGCGATGGCGGCGCGCACTGGGTACGCTGTCCTGGTACGTCGCACCTGTAAGGCGACGTGTCTGTGTTCGGCCGAGCCGCGGCCGGGTGTCAGTTCCGCCCCATTGCAGCCCTGTGCCGGAGATCGCACACTCCGTTTCGACCGTGACCAGAACAAGAATTCGGCGGTCGTACCCCCAATCTTGGCTGCATGACGGCAGCCAAAGTTCGAAGAAGAGAGAACAAACAGCATGACTGAAGGAACCGTCAAGTGGTTCAACGGCGAAAAGGGCTTCGGCTTCATCGCTCCTGACAACGGTGCAGCGGACGTGTTCGTCCACTACTCCGAGATCCAGTCCAGCGGATACCGCAGCCTGGAAGAGAACCAGCGGGTGAAGTTCGACATCACCCAGGGCGCCAAGGGCCCCCAGGCCGTCTCGGTCTCGGTTATCTAAGACCAACTCGTACAGAAACCCCGCGGTACCCGATCACCGGGCCGCGGGGTTTCTGGCGTTCGGTGCTCACGCGATCGGAAAGCCTTGCCGTCGACCGCATCCCATATCGTGTGCAAGGTACGGGCACGGGGTTTCCGCTGCGGCAGGCAACGTCAGTATGGTGTCGACAATGGCTCCCGATAACCCGGAAGACACCGCGCACAATCGTCTTCTGCGCCGCGGCCTACGCGGCGCACTGCGCGGACGGCGCGACCCGGCCCCGATCGCGGGCCAACGCCGACGCAGTACCAACAGGGTGGGTGACGTCCACACCCGTAAGGTCCTCGACCTCACCATCCGGCTGGCCGAGGTCATGCTGTCGTCGGGCTCTGGAACCGCCGACATCGTGGCGACTGCCCAGGATGTCGCCCAGGCGTATCAGCTCACCGACTGCGTCGTCGACATCACCTTCACGACCATCATCGTCTCGGCATTGCCCACCGCGGACAGCCCGCCGTTGACCATCGTCAGGTCGGTGCGGCACCGCGCGACCGACTACACACGGCTCGCCGAACTCGACAACTTGGTCCGGCGGATCACCTCCGGCGGCGTCACCGTCGAACAGGCACATGATGCAATGGACGAGCTGAGCGAACGACCGCATCCGTATCCGCGGTGGATGGCCACCGCATGCTGGTCAGGATTCGCCCTCGGTATCGCAATGCTGCTCGGCGGCACCTGGCAGATCTGTCTTTTGGCGGCGGCCACTTCGGCGGTCATCGACCGGATCGGTCGGCTACTGAACCGGGTGGGCACCCCGTTCTTCTTCCAGCACGCCGTCGGCGCCGCCATCGCCACCTTGGTCGCGGTGGCCGCCTACCGGTTCGCCGATCAGAACCCGACCGCGCTGGTGGCCACCGGCATCGTGATGCTGTTGTCCGGTATGACGCTCGTCGGTTCGGTCCAGGACGCACTGACCGGGCACATGGTGACCGCCGTCGGCCGGCTGGGCGATGCGCTGTTCCTCACTGCCGGAATCGTGGCCGGCATCGTCGCGGGTCTGCAGATCGCCAGTTTCGCCGGTATCCAGATCGAATTGCACATCGATGCAACACAATCGATCATCGTGCCGAGCGGCCCACTGAAGATCGGGATCGCGGTACTGGGTGCGGCACTGGCCGGCGTGTTCCTCACTTTGGCGTCCTACGCGCCACTGCGGTCGGTGCTCACGGCCGGGGCCGCCGCCGGTACCGCGCAAGCAGTGCTGATCGGCCTCGGGCATGCGCAGTTCGGTGTCGTCTTCGCCACCGGCATCGCCTCGGTGGGCGTGGGTCTGCTGGCCACGCTCATCTCCATCCGGCGGCAGGCGCCGGCCTTGGTCATCGCGACCGCGGGCATCACCCCGATGCTGCCGGGCCTGGCTGTCTTCCGGTCGGTGTTCTTCTTCGCGGTGGACGAGCGCTATATCGACGGCATCGCGCAGTTACTGTCCGCGGTGGCCATTGCCCTGGCCATCGGCAGTGGGGTGGTCATGGGTGAATTGCTGGGGTCGCCGTTGCGCTATCGCGCCGGCCGCGTGGGTGATTTCGTCCGCATCGAAGGACCTCCCGGTCTGCGTCGGGCGGTCGGTCGGGTGGTGCGGCTGCAGCCCGCCGACAGTGCGTCGCCTGGTGGAAATGTCGTCCGCGCGCGCAGTGTGGCGCTGGAACCCGAGACCGCGGACCGTGCCGACGACGCGGCCGACGGAAACGTCGATCCGGACCCACGCGAACCGCGATGACCCCGCCCGGCTGTTGGCACCTTTGCGCATCGTGTGACGCGTGAGCCTGGAGACGCTAGCCTTCTCGCAGGCATGCCCAACGACATCACGACAGGGCCGAGGCATGACCGGAGAGGACGAACAGCGGTGATCACCGAACGAGGGCTATCGGCCCTGCGACTCGCGGTTGCGGGCGCACTGGCCGGGTTGGCGCTGACCACGGCGGGTCTCGCCGGCGCCGAACCCGCGCCAGTCCCGCCCGGCCAGCCGCTGCCGCCCGGGCAGCCGGTGGTTCTCGGTCCCGGCGAAATGCCGGTGGCTGCGCCGGCCCCGCCGCCTGTCGGTGCACCGCCGGTTCCCGAGATCAGCAACCCGGTCTACGGCCAAGGGCAGACGCCGGGAGCCCGTGGCTACATCAGGGATCTTTGGCGGGCCTTCCAGACCGGCAATCCGATGAACGCCCTCGTGGCCGACCCGAGCGCCGCGCCCGGCGGGGCACCGCCCGGAGCCGGACCGGCGCCCAAGCTGCCGCCCGGCTACACGTCGCTGACCGATCCGGCGTCCTCGACCCCAGCCCTCGAACGCGCGCCCGGGGTGGGCGGTCCGCCGCTGCCACCGGGGTTCGTGTCCTTGTCCGATCCCGCACCGCCCGCGGACGTTCTGCCCATCGGCGCCCCGGGCGCCGCGCCCGCCGAGGTGCCGCACCCGGCGGCCCCGCCGCCGCCCGCTGCCCCGGTCGGACCGCCACCGCCGCCGATCATCATCGCCAACCAGTAACGCTCACCGCAGGCCCGCGCGCCATTTCTCCAGCGCTCGCCGTTCCCGTTTGGTGGGCCTGCCCGCACCGCGGTCCCGTACGGCTACGGCAGGTTCGACGACTGTCGGGGCCGGCGGGGTGTGGTCCAGGTAGCAGGTGATGGCGTCCGGCGCGCCCACACGTTTCTGTATCACCCTGGCGACCTCGACGACGCGTTCGCGGTCACCCAATCGCGCCTGTACCCGGTCGCCGGGCACCACGGGGGTAGACGGCTTGGCGACACGACCATTGACCCGGACGTGCCCACCCCGGCAGGCCGTTGCCGCGTCGGGCCGGGTCTTGGTCAGCCGGACCGCCCAGAGCCATCGGTCGATCCTCGTCGATTCCACCGAACGATGATCGCACCATCGGGCCGATCCACCGATCAGGCAGCAGGCATGACCCGTGCGGCGACGTAGGAGGCTGCCTCGTTGGTCATCCCGTTGATGCCATACATGGCATGCGCCATCGACGGCATCGCGCCGGGGGTGCCATCGCAGATGGTGTCACCGGGGGCACACAACTCGATGGTCTTGGGTGCGTAGCGCGGGCCGATGGTCCCGATGGGTGCGCCGAACTGGTTGAGGAAAGCCTGCGACGGATTGCCCAGGAGCACAACCGCAGCCACATGGTCGGATACCTCATCGGGTAGCGGACTCGGGAGGTAGGAGAGGTACTCGCTCGGAACACCTTGCGGCACTGCATCGGCGGTGACGTATCCGGCGACCACCGCGCCCTGTGAGAAGCCGCCGAGCACGATCTTGGTGTCGGGGCAGGCGGCTGCGGTCGCCTGGATATGCGACCCCGCGTCGCGCACACCATCGACGACGTTCTGCGCGAACGGAATTCGGTCCGTGAAGTTGCTACTTGCCGGATAGTTGACCGCGTATACCGCGACCGACTTGCCGGGGGTCTGGGCGCGCACGGAGTCGACGAATGCCTGCCCCGTCCCGCCGACACCCGGTGCTTCGGACGTACCGCGGGCGAACACGATCTCGACATCGGGGCAGGCCGGTTCCGCGCTTGCCACGGGCGCCGCGCCGACCGCCAATCCCGCTGTCAGCAACGCGCCTGCGCCGAGAATTCGCAATGACTGACCAACGATCATCGGGCACTCCTTCGGTGATTCGCCGTGCCCGCCTGCCGGCAGATGGCGACCTGCCCCTCTGTACCCCCGCTGTTTGCTACCGAAACAGTGCCCGCGGGTCGGCCGGCAGCAGCACCCGGTCAGGCCAGTCGACCAGCGGCGGCGGCAGCAGCGGCGGCCACCAGTCCATTGACCGGATAGGTGACGTGCACCAGTGACCCGAGCAGCGATGCGGGTGATGACCCGTCGCAGATGTTGTCGCCGGGTGCACACAGGTCCAGCGATCGCCCCGCATATTGCGATCCGATGTTCGCCGCCGGCGCGCCGTACCGGGACAGCAGCCCTGCGGACGGCTTGCCGAACAACACCACGCCGGCGATGCGGTCGGTCACCGCCGCCGGGATGTCGGAGGTGCTGACATACGCCGCGACCGCGGCGCCCTGGGAGTAGCCGCCGAGGATGAACCGGGTGTTCGGGCAGTTCGCTGCCGTCGCCTTGATCCGGGCACCGGCGTCGGCGACACCGTCGAACATCGTGGACGGGAAGACCGCGCGGTTGTCGAAATCGCCGGTCGCCGGGTAATTGACAGCATAGGAGTCGATCGTCTTGCCAGGGGACTGGGCGCGAAGCGCGTCGACGAACGCCTGCCCGGTACTCCCGAGGCCCGGTGGCTCGTCGCTGCCGCGGGCGAACACGACTTCGGCATCAGGACAGGATGCCGCCACCGCAACCGCCGTCGGGCCTGTTACCAACGCCGACGCGACGAGCGCGCAGGCTGACGAGATCCGGAGCCCTCGGCCAATCACCATGAGCGGCATGCTACTCGCGAAGCTCGCTGAGGACACGCCGGTGAGCAAACGCCAATCAAGACGCCGCACCGCGGGTTCTCAATCCGACGATGGTGTTCTGGCCACCGCCGAGGCGACGAAATCGGCTGCCTGAAGGGCCATTCCGTTGCTCTTGTAGGCACTGTGGGCGGCGCGGTCCAGGCCGCCGGGCGCGCACACCGGATCGCCGGGCGCACACAGCTGAATGGTCTTGGCGGCATACAGCGGACCCACGGTGATCGGTGGCGCATTGCGGTCCACCAGATTCAGGAACCAATTGTCGGGAGTGCCGAACAGCGCCACGGCGGCCACATGCGGCGCCACGGTCGGCGGCATCGGGCCGGCAAGTCCGGGCGGAAGGGTCAGACCCGCGGGAACCGCGTCGAACGTCGTGTAACCGGCGACCGCGGCGCCCTGGGAGTAACCGCCCAGCACGATCTTGGTTGCCGGACAACTGTTCGCGATGTACTGGATGCGATTGCCGGCATCGGTGATGCCGTTGGCCGCAGCCTGGAAGTCCAGGGACGCCGGATAGTTGACCGGGTAGACATCGACTGACGCACCGCCGAGGAGTGGGGTGAGTGCGTCGACGAAAGCTTGCCCGGTCGCACCGATGCCGGGCGCTTCGAAAGTGCCCCGCGCGAAGACGATCTCGACATCAGAGCAGCCCGGTGGGGCCGCGGCCGCCCGCGCCGCCACCAGTGGGCTGATCGCCACCGCCCACAGCACCATGACGGTGAGGGCCAGATGATGGATGCGGTGTGATCGGACGCGTTCGAACAGTGTGGAGGTCATGGCGGTCCTTCGGGAGCGGGTTCGTGGTGGATCAAGGATCCCGTATCAGAGCCCGATGCACATTGCCGCAGGCGCGCATCGCCGATACCGGCTAGCACCACCTCGTTGGAGCCTTGGACGTGATCTGATCAGACGCGCGCTGCGGCGTACGTCGCCGCTTCGGTCACCATGCCGTTGGCGATGTAGGTCTGGTGGGCCACCGGATCGAGTCCGTCGGAACAGACCGCATCGTTGATTGCGCACAGGTCAAGAGTTTTCGACACGAAGTCGGCGCCGATCGGCACGTTGGGTTGGCCGATGAGGAAGAGCATCCGGTCGTTGGGCTTGCCGAAGAGCAACACCGCGTCCACATGCTGGGCGACATCGGCGCTCAACCCTGTGGTGGTTCCGTGGGCGAACGAATTGGGCGGGATTGCCGGCGGGTCGGCGGTGACCAACTGCGCGACGGCCGCACCCTGTGAATAACCCCCGAGCACGATGCTGGTGTCCGGGCAGTCGGCCGCGACCGCGCGGACACGGTCGGCCGCATCGTTGACGCCGAGGACGACGGTGGGCCAATTTTTGCTGGCCGGGTAGTTCACCGCATAGCTGTCCACTGTCTTACCGGTCAGTTGTGCCCGCAACGCGTCGACGAACGCGGTGCCGACGCTGCCCGCTCCCGGCAATTCGTCGGTCCCACGGGCAAAGACCACCTCGACATCGGAGCAGCTCGGCGCTGCCGCCGCGTGCGGCGCGACACCGGGAGCCAGCGCCATCGCGGCCAACGCGCCGAGGACCGATGTGGTGACCGGAATCAGGCGGCGCCCGATTGCCATGGCGCGGGTGCACTGGAACATGAATATGATCATGCCATCACCTCGCGGGTCGACCAGACGTTCCGGGCCGCGCCGCACCTGAGCACTCGGAGCTAAGAATTGACCCGGACCTGCAGTAATTCTCGACGGATCGCACGGAATGCCTTCCCCGATGCCCTCTACCGAACCCGGGCCGCGGGTACCCGCCGATGAACGCGATACTGGCGCGCACCGCAATCTTCGCCGACGTCGATGCCGAGGCGATGGAAACCCTGAGCGAAGAGCTGGAGTGGATGAGCTTTCCGCGCAACCACACCGTCTTCGTCGAGGGCGAGCCCGGAGACCGGTTGTACGTGCTCGTCGAGGGCAAGGTGAAGGTCGGCCGGCGCACCGCCGACGGCCGGGAGAGCCTGATAGCGGTGATGGGTCCCGGCGACACGTTCGGTGAGTTGGCACTGTTCGATCCCGGCCCGCGGACCGCGACCGTGGCCACCTTGACCGAGGTGCGGGTCGCCGCGGTACCGCGCCAGGCGCTCGGCGCATGGATCGCCGAGCGACCGCAGATAGCCGAACAGCTGCTGCGGGTGCTCGCTCGTCGCCTCCGGCGTACCAACGACGACCTGTGCGACATGATCTTCACCGATGTGCCGGGCCGGGTGGCCAAGCAACTGCTCGATCTGACGAAGCGGTTCGGACGGCCCGACAGCGACGGTCTACGCGTCGATCACGAACTCACCCAACTTGAGCTGGCGCAGCTGGTCGGGTCATCGCGCGAGACCATCAACAAAGCGTTGTCCGAATTCGCCAACCGCGGTTGGATCCGTCAGCAGGGCAAGACGATCTACGTCATGGAACCGGCCAAGCTGGCCAAACGCGCCCGCTGACCGCTCTGGTCAGTTCATCGCGTCCAGGATCTTGATCGCGAACACCAACGTGTCGCCCTTCTGGATGCCGGCCGCCGGCTGGCCCTCGGGGTAGCCGTCCTGCGGTGTCATGGCGACCGCGACGGTCGATCCGACCTTCTGGCCGGCGATGGCTTTCTGGAATCCGGTGACGACGCCGTCGAGGGGGAAATCCACCGGCCTGCCCGACTGGTAGCTGCTATCGAACACAGATCCGTCGCGGCCGTTGACACCCATGTAGCAGACGAGCACCTTGGCGTCCGGCGCGACAACCGGACCGTCACCGGGCTTGAGCGTCTGCACCTGAGTTTCGGTCACGCTGAACGGTCCGTCGACGGTCACCGCGGGCGCGGCAGTCTCGGTCGACCCGATGACCGCGATGTTGCCCGTGGTGCCCGACAGCGTCCACTCGGGGGTGCCGCCGGCCGGTGCCGGCGTGCTCGGACAACCCTCGGATGTCGCCGTCGGCTGGACGGCGGGAGCGCTCGGCGGGCTGAACACGTCCGATGCCGTCGACGAACTCGCCGCGGGCGCGTCGGCATCTGAGCTGCAGGCGGCCAGGGTCATGGCGGCGGCCGCGGCGCATGCGGCCAAGGTGACAACGGAGGGCAGACGAGTGGCGTTCACCCCGGTCACGCTACCTGCCGCGGCCTGGAAGCCTGGCGTGGGCACACCAATGATGCTCGCGGGGAACGTTAATCGGTTGCGCCAGACGCCGCGTGCGGCCAACCTTTAGGTGGGGATACACAGTCGAGGGGGGACTTTCATGGTGGGTTTTCGCGAGGGCGATACGGTGGCGGCGTGCCGCCGACTGGAGGGTATCGACGTGCCGGTCGTCCCGGAGGGCACGATCGGCACGGTCGCGTCGACCACGGTCTTCGGTAATCCGAAACGGGTGCATTTCACTGTGTCGGACACCTGGGGCACCAAGCGCTTCCGGGTGAGAGTTCGCCGTGGGGATGTCGAGCCCGTGGATGTCGATGAGCCGGATGCCCAGCAGCAGATGTGATTCAAGTCACGGTGGTGTCGATTCGGTAGATCGGGTAATCCGGGGTTTCTACGTCCTCAACACCGCGGAGTCGAAATGGCGAAAGTAGATGTGTCGGTCTCGTCGGACCTGACACCACAGCAGGCCTGGAAACTGGCCTCCGATCTGCAGCGTTTCGACGAATGGTTGACCATATTCGGTGGCTGGCGCAGTCCTCCGCCCGCCGTCATCGAGGTGGGAACGCAGGTCTCGTCGTTGATCAAGGTGAAGGGTTTCCGAAACACCATTCATTGGCAGGTCACCGAGTACGACGAACCGCGGTTGATCGGAATGCGCGGAACCGGGCGCGGCGGGGTGCATATCGCGCTGACCATGACGGTCGCCGACAATGACCCGGGATCTGACCTGCACCTGCAGGCCGAGCTGTCCGGCGGTCTCCTCAACGGACCGATCGGGGCGCTGGTGGCCAAAATGTTGACCTCCGACGTGCGCAAGTCGGTCCAGAATCTGAGTGCGCTGCGCTAACCGGTGGGCGCATTTCAGAAAGCGGACAGCGAATCGTCGATCATGCGGTGCCCTTGCTGCTCGAAATCGCTGTCTCCGACCTCGTGTGCCCAGACCGCGGTCCCGATCGCTTGGTGCAGTGCCATCATGTGCCAACGGTCGGGCTCACGCGGGTCGGCGCCATAACCGGTGAGAAAGGCGGACTCCAGGGCTGGATCGGCTCGCCACTGTTGGGCGGCCAGTCGAGCGAAGTCGGTGGCGGCGGGTCGCCACGCGAATCTGCCGAAGTCGATGACCCGCACGACGCCGGAGTCGATCAGCCAGTTCCTGGGTTGCCAATCACCGTGGGTGGGCACCACCGTCACCGGGAGACAGCGGTGTTGGCCCAGGATCTTCCTGAGCGCCGATTCGGTGCGTGCCGGTATCCGGTGCGGCTTATCCAACCACGCAAGCGATTTCGCCACCTCGGCCCGCTCCCAGTCCGGGTCGACGCGTTGTCCCGCGCCGTGGAGGACGCGCAGGAGCTGACCGGCATGGTGGTAGGTATCGGCAGCAAACTCCGCCGTCGATCCTTGCACGAGTTCGCCCGCCAGGTGATCGACGATGATCAGCTTTTCGGCGCTGTCTCGGTAGCGCAGTCGCGGAGCATGCCCGGTTCGGGACAGCGCACCGGTCACCGTGCGGTAGGCGGTGATCTCTCGATCGATGTGATGGTCGGCGGTTCCGGCGGCCTTGATCACGAACCGGCCCTGTGCGCACTCGACATCGAGCACGGCCGTGCCGCGCTGGTCCCAGCTCATGTCGGCGATCATGCGCGGTTCGGAAAGCCGGTATTCGACCAGTTCGGTTTGCCTCCGACTGAGCCTGCCGCCGTGCCAAGAATGCACGTGATCACAGTATTCTTCGACGGGCTCCATTTGCAAAGCAGCCCAGCCCTTGGCGCACAACGTCTTTGAATCCATGCGTTGGTAACTCCGATGTGGGTGTTTGGGCATCCCGGCCTCGGGTACACCCGGCTACCGCGATCTACAGCCCCGTTGGATCTGTGGCCCAGTCAACCAGTGATATCCGTGACCGCTCCGTTTCGGTCGCGGATCGCGATCGACCGTGCCGGGAGGCGATATGTTCACCCACAACAAAGACCTACAGTTCGAAGTCCGGGTCAGTGAGCCGGATCCGCGTTTCGCGTCGTTGCTGATGGAGCAGTTCGGTGGCGCCAACGGTGAACTCACCGCCGCGCTGCAGTACTTCACGCAGGCGTTCGTCCTGCGCGAGAAGAACCCGAAGATGTACGACCTGTTCATGGACATCGCGACCGAGGAACTCAGTCACCTGGAGATCGTCGGGACCACCATCACCATGCTGCTCGACGGACTGAACGACAATCTCAAGGTCGCCCACGAGCGCTGTGACTGGATGCCTGCGGTGGCCAGCAAGACCGGCAAGGAACAGGCCATCCACCAGGTCGCCGTGAATCCGATGTTCCTCGTGCTCAGCGGGGGTGGGCCGGATGTCAAAGATTCCGCGGGCAACAACTGGACCGGAGCGTTCATCGACGCCAACGGAGATCCCACCGTGGATCTGCGCAACAACCTCGCAGCCGAGTCCAGGGCCAAGGTCGTCTACGAGTACCTGAAGCAGTTCACCGATGATCCCGGTGTCCAGGACACGCTCACGTTCCTGATGACCCGAGAGATCGCGCACTATCAACAGTTCACCGCCGCGCTCAACGAATTGCCGGTGAACTTCCCGCCAGGTCAGTTGCCGGGTGATCCCCGGTTCCAGAACGTCGCCTTCAACATGAGCAACGGTGACGGATCAGTGCGCGGACCCTGGAACGAAGGTCAGGGTCCATGGCCAGACGGTATCGAGTGGGATTACGTCGAAGACCCCGAGCGGCAGTGGCTGGGAACATCGCTGCGCGGCAACACCGGGGCCGAACGTAACCCGGATGGCGAACCCGCAGTCGAGGGCGACAAGCCGTTCACCCACGAGCAGCACGCCGCCACGAGCTGAGCCACCGATCGACAAGGAGTGGACATGGATGCGTTGACATTTCTGCGCGAGGACCACAAGAGCGTGCTGGGCATGCTGGAGGTGCTCGACGGGGCGCCCTCGGGCGAAGGGGCGCAGCGTAGTGGCCAGGAGACGATGGTGACCAACTTGGTCATCGCCGAGTCCCAACACGAGGCGATCGAAGAACAGTATTTCTGGCCGGTGGTTCGAGAAGTGCTCGAGGACGGCGACGAGCTGGCCGACCGCGCCGTGGAGCAGGAGCAGGAGGGTAAGCAGCTACTCCAGCAGCTGGAAGATGGTGTGCCTGGTGAACCTGAGTATCAGGATGCGTTGCAGAAGTTCGTCGCCCTCGGTCGCGAGCACATCGCGTTCGAGCAGGACGTGGTGTGGCCCCGGTTCGAAGCCGCTGTCTCGCATGAGCGGCTCGTGGAGCTGGGGGAGAAGCTGGAGCGGGCGAAGAAGATCGCCCCGACCCGGCCGCATCCCGACACCCCGCCGAGCGCTGGTGTTCTCAAGACGGTCGGGATGGTGACCGCGACCATGGACCACATTCGCGATGCGGCTACCGGACGTGCCGCGGACAACCCGCCCGACCCGCAGGTGCACTGACTGGCGAGCCGCGAAAATCCTTATCGGACAGCGTTTTAGCCGACTCACGCAGGGCGGCGACCATCACTGCGATGGTCGCCGCCCGGACCTGTGTGTTCGTTCAGTGTCTTGACTGAAGACCTGTCTCACTTGCTACGGCAACGTTTTTCGCCGATTTCTTGATTGCTTCCACATAAGGGGTCACACTGAAACATGATGGCTGAGGCGGGAGAATGCGCGACGATGCTGCGGGCGGCCGGACTTCGGGTCACGCGGCCCCGGCTGGTGGTCATGGACGCTGTGCAAGAGAATCCGCACGCGGATACGGACACGATTTTCCTTGCTGCCCGTCGCGTCCTTTCCGACATATCCCGTCAGACCGTGTACGACGCCCTCGGTGCGCTGACCACCGTGGGGATGGTGCGCCGAATTCAACCGGCGGGCGCGACCGCCAGGTATGAGTCCAGGGTTGGCGACAACCACCACCACCTGGTGTGCCGGTCCTGCGGGACCATTGCCGACGTCGATTGCGCGGTCGGCGAGGCGGCATGCCTTTCGGCCTCCGATGATCTCGGGTTCGAGATCGACGAGGCCGAGGTCATCTACTGGGGACTTTGTCCCGAGTGTGTACGAAAGCGATCTTCCTGATCGATGCCACGACGTTGTGCAGCCCGCACGAAAACCGACGAAAGGCGAATCCATGTCCGATACCTCTGATGCCCGGCCTCCGCACTCCGACACCAAGACCCACAGCGGCAGTGAGTCCGAGAATCCCGTCATCGATTCGCCGAAGCCGAAATCCCATGCACCGCTGACCAACCAGGACTGGTGGCCAGGGCAGGTTGATGTCTCGGTGCTGCACAAGCAGAACCCCAAGGGGAATCCGCTCGGCGCCGACTTCTCCTACAGCGAGGCGTTCGCGACGCTCGACCTCGAGGCGCTGCGCGCCGACATGCTGGCGTTGATGACCTCATCGCAGGATTGGTGGCCGGCTGACTACGGTAGCTACGCAGGGCTGTTCATCCGGATGAGCTGGCATGCGGCAGGTACGTACCGCATCTATGACGGTCGCGGCGGCGGTGGTCAGGGTGCGCAACGCTTCGCACCGCTGAACAGCTGGCCCGACAATGCCAACCTGGACAAGGCACGGCGACTGCTGTGGCCGATCAAGCAGAAGTACGGCAATGCGTTGTCCTGGGCCGATCTGATCGTGTACGCCGGGAACGTCGCGCTTGAGTCGGCGGGGTTCGAAACCTTCGGTTTCGGGTTCGGCCGTGAGGACATCTGGGAGCCCGAGGAGGTGCTCTACGGGCAGGAGGACACCTGGCTGGGCACCGACAAGCGTTATGGCGGAAGCAACGACAGCGATCGCAACCTGGCCGAGCCGTTCGGTGCCACCACGATGGGCCTCATCTACGTCAATCCCGAAGGTCCTGAGGGTAAGCCCGATCCACTGGCGGCGGCTCACGACATCCGTGAGACCTTCGGCCGGATGGCGATGAACGACGAGGAGACCGCGGCGCTCATCGTCGGCGGTCACACCCTCGGCAAGACTCACGGTGCGGCCGATGTCAACGTCGGCCCGGAACCCGAGGGCGCGCCCATCGAGCAGCAGGGACTCGGCTGGAAGTGCCCGTTCGGTTCAGGCAATGCCAACGACACGGTGACCAGTGGACTCGAGGTGGTCTGGACAGCGACCCCCACCCAATGGAGCAACGGATACCTGGAGATCCTGTACGGCAACGAATGGGAGTTGACCAAGAGTCCGGCCGGCGCGTGGCAGTTCGAGGCCAAGGACGCCGAGGCCACCATTCCCGACCCATTCGGTGGGCCGCCGCGCAAGCCCACGATGTTGGTCACTGATGTGTCGATGCGCGTCGACCCCATCTACGGCCAGATCACCCGGCGCTGGCTGGATCATCCGGAAGAGATGAATGCCGCGTTCGCCAAGGCCTGGTACAAGCTGCTGCATCGCGATATGGGCCCGGTGAGCCGTTATCTCGGCCCCTGGATTCCCGAGCCGCAGCTGTGGCAGGACCCGGTACCCGCTGTCGATCATCCGTTGGTCGACGAGTCCGATATCGCGGCCTTGAAGACCAAGGTGCTCGAATCCGGGCTGTCGGTGCCCCAGTTGGTGAAGACCGCGTGGGGCGCAGCCTCGAGCTTCCGCGGCACCGATAAGCGCGGTGGCGCCAACGGTGCACGTATCCGACTTGAGCCACAACGTAACTGGGAAGCAAACGAGCCTTCCGAACTGGACAAGGTGTTGCCGGTGCTGGAGAAGATCCAGCAGGATTTCAACGGTTCCGCCGAAGGAGGTAAGAAGATCTCGCTGGCCGATCTCATCGTGCTGGCCGGCTCGGCCGCCATCGAGAAGGCGGCCAAGGACGGCGGGTTCGACGTGACGGTGCATTTCGCGCCCGGTCGTACCGACGCCACCCAGGAGAACACCGATGTGGAGTCGTTTGCGGTGTTGGAGCCGCAGGCCGACGGCTTCCGTAACTTCGTTCGGCCGGGGGAGAAGACCGCGCTGGAGCAGTTGCTGGTCGACAAGGCCTACTTCCTGGATCTGACCGCCCCGGAGATGGCCGTGCTGATCGGTGGACTTCGCGCCATCGGCGCCAATCATGGCGGCACCAAGCACGGTGTGTTCACCAGCCGGCCGGGAGCGTTGACGACGGATTTCTTTGTCAACCTGCTCGACATGGGCACCGAGTGGAAGGGCTCGGAGTCGGCTGAGAACGTCTACACCGGATACGACCGCGCGACCGGTGAGGTGAAGTGGACGGCGACCGCCAACGATCTGGTGTTCGGCTCCAATTCTGTGCTGCGGGCGATCGCCGAGGTGTACGCCCAGCAGGACAACCAGGCGAAGTTCGTCGAGGACTTCGTCAAGGCGTGGGTGAAGGTCATGAACAACGACCGGTTCGATCTGGACTGATCCTGTCCTCAGCTGAATGTGAATCCCCGGCGGCCGCGGGGCATCGTGGCCGCCGGGGATTTCCACTCGTGGCAGCATTGCCTACCATCGGGTGATGAGGGAGCCGGAGACCACACCAGACGGACACCATGTGGTGATCAACGGGCGTCGATGGCGGGCGACAGATCCGGCGATACCGGAGGGTCGACGATCCGAACTGGTCTCGATCCTGATGGCGTGGCGCCGGGAGGTGCGCCGTACCAAAGGCACTGAGGCGGAGGCCTCTTCGCGGGCGGGCGTGCAGGCGGTCAAGGTGGCCTTGGGCGAACGTGGTCAGCCGCCGTGGTGGGAACAGTCGCTTGAGCAACGCCGTACCCGGTGGCAGCGGGCGGTGCCGGCGCCGTCGTGACTCAGCGACGGTACTCGGCGAGTGCGTCGGTGGCGATGCGCTGATAGGCCAGCCACATGTCGTGACCCATGGCGCGAATTCCCGCGGCGTTGTAGTGCCGGTCGACATCGCTGTTGAACATGCCGCGATTACCCGGCACGAAGGCCGTCCGTCGGATGCGGTTGGGTGTGTCGCGGTGCACGGCGTCGATGGGCGGATAGTCCTTTCCGCTGCGTTCCATCTCCTCGGGAACCATACCGCCGAGAATTATCGGGGTGTCCTGGCCGTACCGGACACGCAGATCATCGAACAGCGCATCCAGATGCTGCTGGTACTGCGAAGCGGATATCAGGGGCACATCGGATTCGCCCTGGTGCCAGAGTACGGCCGCGACCGTGTTGCCGGGGCGTTGGGCCAGCGCGGCGTCGATGGAGCGCACCGCCTCGCGGTACAGGTTTCGTCGGGTGGAGGTGTCGGTGATGTCCCAGGTGTAACCGTTCTTCGGATGAAATGAGGTGTCTCCGCGGGCACACGGGACCAGCAGCACTGTCCTGTTGGTCGCGTCGGCGAGAGCTTTACCGAATGTGACTCCGAAACCGACTCGCCGGGAGGGTGTTTCGTGGAACAGGGGATCGGCGCCGAGTACGACAGTGTTCTTCGACGGACCGCTGTTGGCCCACTGGTGCACTCGAGGGTGCGGCCGGTCTGCACCGTCACGGTCGAGCGGCAGACCCATTCCGAAGGCGTTGGATTGACCGAGGATGGCGACGATCAGGTAGGGCTGGTCCGGCGGGGCGACGGGCACCCCTTTCGGGGCGATCCGGCGTTTGACGGCGCACTTGAGTTCGAAAGCGAGGCGCTTCCACAGTGGTGCGTCACCGTCCGGATTCCTGGGTGTGCGCATGGCCAGCACAGTACAACTCACCCGTGCCGAACACCTGCGACGGTGCGGATCGTTCGGCATTTGCACTGACGGGATCCATCCGGCGTTTCCGATCGGTCGAGTTTGGGCAGTGTGAAGCTATGACCGACAACGAAAAAGTGACTGTGGAACGAACCATCGCCGCACCGGTGGCGGCGGTTTTCGATGTGTTGTCCAATCCGCACCGTCATCCCGCTCTCGACGGTTCGGGATTCGTGCGCAGCGTGGATCATGCCGATCGGATTCAGAAGGTCGGCGAGGTGTTCACGATGAACATGCAGGGTGATCACATGGGCGGGGAGTATCAGACCGACAACCACGTCACCGGATATGCCAAGGATAAGCTGCTCGCCTGGCAGACCGCACCGGCCGGTACCGAACCTCCCGGCTGGGAATGGTTGTGGGAGTTGGAGTCTCAGGGGCCAAACGAGACCCTGGTGCGCCACACCTATGACTGGTCGAAAGTGACGGACAAGAAGCTACTGGAGAAGGTGAAGTTTCCCTTGGTGACGCAGGGGCAGCTCGATGACACACTGTCACGCCTGGCGACCGAGGTCGCGTCGTCCTGAGACAGTCAGACCAATGTGCTCCACCACCGTTCGGTGGTGGAGCACATTCGTGTTGATTGCTGTCATCCACGCCCGGTCTTGGCTTGAAGCTCCTCGATGAGGTCTGATGCCTGGGCCTTGGTGGCGTCGTCTGGCACCTCCGCCCCTGCCTCCTGAGCCAGGGTGTTCAGATAGCTGCGCTGCGGGCCTGTCATCGGCTCATCCCCGGTGACCCAATCCGAGGTGTCCTTTTCGGCGTTCTCCTGCGGTGCTGATGTGGTGTGTTCGCTCATGCGCACCGGATGCCCATCGCACATATATTCGAAACGTGGCGGCCCGAGGGCCGCCACGTTCCGACTGTGCTACGGGGTGCCGACGCAGAGCGAGCCGACGCACGCTCCGGCGCCATCGGGTCCCGCTCCGGCTCCGGCACCAGGAACGCCTGCAGAGGCGCCTCCGGGGCCTGCTTCGGCTCCGGCACCGGGAACGCCGGCGTTGGCACCGCCCGGGCCCGCGCCCGCGCTGGCCCCCGGCACGCTGGCGGTTGCTCCGCCCGGGCCTGCATCGGCGCCACCGCCGGCGGGCGGCATGGGCGAGGACGGCGCGAGGGTGGTCGTGGCCGCGCCGGTCGACGGCGTCGTCGACATGGTCGATTCGGTGGTCGAGGTCGTGGTCGTGGTGTCCGGTGACTCACTGTCGGAACTGCAGGCGGTCAATCCGCCGAAGAGGACTGCACCCGACACGGCGGCCGCGAGCGGGAGAGTCCGGGCGATTCGAAGGACGGTCATCTGACGGCTCGATTCTGCTAGTACGGCCGCTGGGCGGGATCAGATGTCGAGCCCAGCGAAATTGGCGTCGGTGATTTACCCGGTTTGTCCGGTTCCTAAGCGCCGCCGTTGCCCAACAGTCTTGCCAGGCCGTTGACCGTCCCGAGGCCGTGACCGAGCGGATAGGCGGCTCGGATGCAGTCGGTGACCCACCGCTTCGCGAAACCGACGGCCTCGGGGACCGTGTGGCCGTGCGCCAGTGCTGCGGTGATAGCCGCGGCCAGCGTGTCGCCTGCGCCGTGATCGTCACGGGTGTCGACTCGCGTCGCGGCGTACTCGTGGAAATCAGCACCGTCGAACAGCAGATCGGAACTGATTCGGGAGGTACGCAGATGGCCCCCTTTGACCAGTGTCCACTGCGGGCCCAGCGCATGCAGTGCACGTGCGGCTTCGCGTTGGGTGGCATCGTCGACGACATCGACGCCGACGAGAAGCCGGACCTCGTCCAGGTTGGGCGTGATCAGCGTGGCGGCGGGGATGAGCTCGGTTCGCATGGCGTCCAGCGCGCTCGGATGCAGTAGGGGTTCGCCCACATTGGACGCACACACCGGGTCGACCAGAAGTGGCACCGATCCGGTGAGGCCCGCGCTTCGCCACGTCGCGACGATCGCCCGGATGATCTCGGTCGAGGCCAGCATGCCGGTCTTGGCTGCCTCGATCCCGATATCACCGGCCACCGCGGTGATCTGTCCGGCCACGACATCGGTGGGCACCTCGTGGAAGGCGCTCACGCCGAGGGTGTTCTGCACCGTCACGGCGGTCACCGCCGCGCACCCGTGCACACCCAGCATGGCGAAGGTGCGCATATCGGCCTGCAGGCCCGCGCTCCCACCGGAATCGGAACCCGCGATGGTCATGACTTTGCGCGGCGTGTGGCCGGGCTCGGCCAGCGGTAGCTCGGTGGGGGCAGTCATCCGTCGTGTTCGTTGATGGGGTCGGGGCGAGGATGACACTAGCCGCCCGTCAGATAAGCAGCCGAGAATGGTCAGACATCTTCGGTCATCGCGAGCAATTTGTTTCGGGCGGACTGCAGATCCGTCTCGGTCAGATACGGACTCTTCCTGGCCATGGCCAGACCCTCGGCGGCATGTTGGATGACCAGGACCACATCCATCGGCAAACCATCGGCGGCCAGCGCGGCCCGCCAACGTTCGGCGTCTCGGGTGAACAGATCTTCGAAGATCTTCGGGTGCCCGAGAGCGGCGCTGAGGGCCGCGGGGTCCAGCAGTGTCGAGAGCAGATCGTCGGCGCCGGTCAGTGCGCGGATATACGCCCGCATCAGCTTCCCCGGCCGATTCTCGGAGAGATCGACCATGTTGTGGATCTCGGTCCAGTAGCGCTGCACGATGTTCTCGGCAACGCCGAAGAGCAGCGCTTCCCTGCTGTGAAAGTGGTGTCGAAGGCCGCTCTGGGTCACCCCGGCCGTCGACGCGATATCGGCGAGACTGGCCTTGGATCCCCGTTCGGCGAACATCTTCTCGGCTGCGACGAGGATCGCCCGTCGAGTCCGCTCCTTGTCACGGGTGACCGTCGGCTCGTTCGCTGCCATGGCTGTCCTTTCGCTGGGTGCGGTCCGACGGGATCACCCGCCATGCTGCCACGGCGGCAAGGACGAGCAGGCCCGCCGCGGTGAAGGACGTCGTCTGGACGGCGGTGGCAAACGCGTCACGTGCGTGCTCGACGACCACCGGGTCCGATACCGTAGTGATCGTCTCGGCAAGAGAGGAATTCGCGGCCTCGGCATCGTTCGCGGCGGTTCCCCCGGGCAGGTCCAGATGGCTTCGATACATCAGGAAATGCACCGAACCCAGCACCGCGATACCGAGTGCGGTACCGAGCTCGTAGGCGGTCTCGGCAATCGCCGATGCCGCTCCCGCGCGTTCCTTGGGTACCGCCGACACGACCGCGTCGGTAGACAACGTCATGGCGATACCGATACCGAATCCGATGACCACGAGCGCAAGAGCCAACGGCCAGTAGTCGGCGTGGAAGACGCTCACGCCGATGCCCGCCAATCCGAGCGCACCGATTCCCAGCCCGAACCCGATCGCGTTTCCCGCACCGAACCGCGCGCTCACGGTGCCGACGACGGCGATCACCGCGAGCGAGGCCAGCGTGCCGGGCAGTTCGGCCAACCCGGCCTGCAGTGGACTGAACGCTCGAACGAGTTGCAGGTACTGAGAATAGAAGTAGAGAAGCCCGATGAACGCGAAAATGGCCAGCCCGTTGGAGGCGACGGCACCGGTGAACGCCGGAACCCGGAACAGCGTGATGTCCAGGAGCGGATGGGGCAGCGTGCGTTGCCGTCGGATGAAAAGCCAGCCGCTCGTGATGCCGATGAGCGCGGCCACCGGAACGCCTGCGTCCCAGCCGCTGCCCACCCAGTGCTTGACCGCATACACGATCGGCACGATGGCCGCCATCGACATCAGCGAGGACCACACGTCGATCTTCTTCGCCACACCGCTGTGTGATTCCGGGATCAGGACTGGCCCGGCGGTCAACACCAGTGCCATGATCGGCAGGTTGATCAGGAAGACCGACCCCCACTAATAGTGCTCCAGGAGCAGGCCTCCGACCAGCGGGCCGGCGGCCGCGCCGGCCATCGCACCGCCCGACCAGATCGCGATGGCGGTCGTGCGCTGTTTCGCGTCGGCGAACATCGCCCGCACTATCGACAACGTGGAGGGCATCAGGGTGGCTCCTGCGATGCCGAGTAACGCACGAGCAACGATGAGCGTGCTGGCATCCGGTGCACATGCGGCAAGTGTCGACGCGATCCCGAAGGCGCCGGCTCCGATCAACAGCAGCCGTTTGCGACCGATGCGGTCGGCGATATTGCCCATCGTGATCAGCAGACCGGCCAAGACGAAGGAGTAGATGTCCCCGATCCACAGCAGCTCCGTGGCGCTGGGCCCGATATCGGCCGTCAGTGCGGGAACTGCCAGATAGAGGACAGTTCCGTCGATCGCGAGCAGCGTCACCACGAGCACCAGTACTCCGAGCGCGGACCACTCGCGGCGTCCGGCCTTGATCGCGTCGGGCGTCTCAGAAACCATGAGTCGACCGTAACAGCTCAAATGAGCGGTTAATAAACTCAACTGAGTGGTGATGACGCCATTGCGGTCAAAGTTGACCGTTTCGCCTAGGCTGTGGTCGTGGTGACACAGTCCAAGGCGGAACGCGTTTCGCGCCCGGATCGGCGGGCCGACAGCCGCGCATTGATCCTCGATGCGGCGGTGCGCGCTCTGGTTGAGCACGGCTACAGCGGTGCCACCACCGTCGTCATCCAACAGATGGCTGGGGTGTCCCGGGGCAGGCTGCTGCATTACTTCCCATCGAGGGACGCTCTGCTCGTCGGCGCCGCCCAGCACCTGGCCATCGAACGGATCGCTGAGATGGAACGGTGGTTCGACGCGGCTGTGCCCGACGGTGCCGCAGGCGGTTCCGCTCGGATCGAGTACGCGATCAGCCTGCTCTGGAGGACGTTTCGGCAACCCTACTTCTGGGCCGCAATGGAGCTCTGGATCGCAGCCCGGACGGATCCGGGGCTGCGGGCCGGACTGGTGGAAGCCGAGCGCAGGTTGGGTCGGGCCATCGAACACGTCATCGCGACGATGTTCGGGCCGGTGCATAGTAGCCACCCCGGGTTCTCCGACCTGCGGGAGCTGCTGTTCAGCAGCATGCGTGGGGTGGCGCTGACCTACTCGCTGGGCGAGCGCGGTGCCGATACCGATCCGCACCTTCGATTGTGGAACGACATGGCCGTCCGGTGGTTGTTAGGACCTGGGGATCCGGAACCGCAATGACCGTCAGGGCTGACTGTTATTGTGAGTCGGTGATCGAACGCACTCAGGACCGCATGACCCATGACGTCTGGTTGCCCGAAGAGATCGTGCGGGTACGCCAGCTCGCGCGCGAGGCCGTGGGTCGCGCCGTCGTGCCGTACGCCCGCGAGATCGGGCAACGCGAGGAGTCGGCGGAGAGCTTCCCATGGACGGCCTTCCGAGGTCTGGCCGACAAGGGTCTGTTCGGGGTGCCGTTCGGTGCGGATTTCGGTATGGGCCTTCAGCATCCGATGCTCGGCACGTGCACCGTCACCGAGGAGATCGCCTATCATTCGTCGTCGTTGGCGGGGGTCTTCGACGGCCAGTGCATCCTGGTACCGCAGACGCTGACGTTCGCCTCGCCCGAATTACGGGCCCGACTGATTCCCGAATTGGTCAGCGGCCGGGTTGCATTCGCGTTCGCCACCACCGAACCTGACACCAGTTCGGACCTGACCGCCGCGCGTCTGCAGACCGTGGCAGAGGAGACATCGGACGGCTTCATCGTCAACGGCCGCAAGCGATGGATCACCAACAGCGTCGCCAGGGGATGGGTGTCGGTGTTGGTGCGGGCCGGCGCCGGCAGTGATCGGGCCACCATGCTGCTGGTCGACCTCGCCTCACCTGGCGTCCGTATCGGCACGCCGGATCTGAAGATGGGCCACCGTGGCCAGATCACCGCGGACATCGAGTTCACCGATGTGCACGTCCCGCGATCCCAGCTGCTGGGTGAAGCGGGTGGCGGGATGGCGGTCGCCCTGTCGGCGTTGGTGCGTGGGCGGATCGGAATCGGTGCCGCCGGCGTGGGTGTGGCTCAGGCGGCGGTGGACCTGGCCGTCGATCGATTGCGCACCCGCGAGGTATTCGGTGCTCCGCTGGGCGCGATGCAGCATTGGCAATTCGTCATGGCCCAGCGCGCCACCGAACTAGAGTGTGCGCGAACGTTGTACCAGAAGGCTGCAACCTTGGTCGACCGTGGCGACCGGACCGCCGAGCCGGAGGCTGCGATGGCCAAGGCCTACGGGACTCGGTTGGCCAACGACGTGGTGCGAGAGGCGATCCAGATATATGGCGCGCTCGGATTCGCGCGGCAGGTCGGTGAGACGGGCGAGTCGGTGCGGCTCGAGGAAATGTACCGCGATGCCAAGATCTTGGAGATATTCGAGGGCGCAAACGAGTTGCAGCAGTGGATCATTGCGCGGCGGTTGATCGGCCGGGATATCACCGGGTAGCTACGACTCCGGTTCGGCGGGCAAGCCGATGATGCGGTTTCTGCCGGCGTTCTTTGCGGCGTAGAGGGCCTTGTCGGCTCTGTTGATGCAGGTGTCCAGGTCGTCGTGTTCAGTCCAGGCCGTGTACCCGATGGAGCAGGTCTGCGGTGTCGGCATGGCGGTCTTGAGCCGGTGCAGGATTCCGAGCGCATCGGCTGTGGTGGGGCAGGGGAGTGCGATTACGAATTCCTCTCCGCCCCAGCGCGCGAGGACGTCATCGGGGCGGACGTTTGCTTGGAATACCTGTGCAATGTGACGGAGCAGATCGTCCCCGGCGGGGTGACCGTACGTGTCGTTGTAGACCTTGAAGTGGTCGATGTCGATCATCACGATCACGAGCACGCCCGATTGTGAAGCTGCTGAACGCTCGTCGATGATGGCTTGTACACGTAGTGTCCAGGCTCGGCGATTCAGGAGCTGGGTCAGGGCATCGGTGTTGGCGGCGAGTTCGAGATGCTCACGATCGCTGAGGTCGGCGGTGATATCGCGGACCTCGGCCTGCAGCGCGGGGCCCCCGGAGTACTGGATGCGGCTTATCGTGAACTCGACCGGCACCATCCGATTGTCCAGGCGCAGGAGCTGGGTCCGGCCGCTCTTGGTCGTCGGCTCGCCCGCGAGCACCGAAGTCATGAGCGCGGCGATGCCGTCGCGCTGATCGGAGACCACCAGATCCAACGCGAGTCTGCCATGCAGATCACTACTATGCGCCGCCCCGCACAGTGCGACTGCCGCCGGGTTCACATAGACGAGGACACCTGTCTCGGCGATGACGCTGATCGCCACCGGTGACTGTTCCACCACGGTGCGTAGCCGCATCTCCGCATCTTCGTGCGCGGCCCTGGCGGTTTCGAGGTCGGTGACATCGGTTGAGACACCGGCCATGCCGATGACGACACCGGCGTCGTCGTAGACGGGAAACTTGGTCGACTGATAACTGCGGTGCGTTCCGTCCTCGTGCACGATCCGCTCGGTGAACACCTGGCGCTGACCGGCAGACATGATGCGCCTGTCATTACGGCGATACTCGTCGGCGATCTCATGGGCGAACAGGTCGTGATCGGTCCGACCGACCATGTCCTCGGTAATCCGTGTCGCCTGCTGGACCGCAGGATTGACCATGACATACCGGCCGGCCACATCCTTGGCATAGATCAGCACATCGGTGTGCCGCAGCACGCCGTCGAGCATCCGCTTGGTTTCCTGCATCTCGCGCACCACCGCGGCGAGCGCGGCGGCCTGACGACGGATTTCCAGCTGGGCGATCACCTGGGCCGCGAGCACCGCCAAATGTCTGCGTTGGGTCGCCTCGAGATTGCGCGGCTTGGTATCGACGACACACAACGTGCCGAGTACTGCACCGTCGGCGGCGATCAACGGTGCGCCGGCGTAGAAGCGATAATGCGGCTCCTCCCGCACGCACAGATAGTCGGCTACCCGGGGATCGCGCGACGCATCCGGAATGACCAGCACCTCATGGGATGCCAGCGCGTGCACACAGAACGATTCCCCTCGAGGGGTCTCTTGGGCGTCGATCCCGCGCCGAGATTTGAACCATTGCCGGTCGGAGTCGACGAGCGAGATGAGTGCTGTCGGGGCCGCACACAACTCGGCGGCCAGCTCGGTCAGGTCGTCGAAGGCCGGTTCGGCCGGTGTATCGAGCACGGCGTACGAATGGAGCGTCCGAAGCCGGCGTTCCTCACTGGCAGCAGAGCCGATACCTGCGCTCAACGGACCAACGTCCTCACGTCGTCAACGGTAACTGCTGGATGCGGCTTCCGACCAGCATCCGAGTCCATTTTTCGGTACGCAGGACCGTCCCGGGAGTGGGCGTGCCTGGGTGTGATGCACCCATTGTCCCGGTGCCCCCGGCGGCCGATCCTGGAGTCGGTACAGGCGACCGCGGAAGGATCGACATGAAAAGAGCAGTTCTCGGTGGTCTCGATGTGTCCGCACAAGGCCTTGGCTGCATGGGGATGAGCGAGTACTACGGGGCCACCGACTGGGATGCCAACCTCGCGACCATCGGTCACGCGATCGACGTGGGAGTCACGCTTTTCGACACCGCCGATCAGTACGGGGCCGGCCATGATGAGGTGTTGTTGGGGCGCGGGATCGTCGGTAGGCGCGACGCCGTGCAGATTGCCACCAAGTTCGGGATCGATCGCAGCAGTGGTGACGACAGGCGCGTGCACCGCGGCGATGCACCCTACGTCAAGCGCTCATGCGAGGCGTCGCTGCTGCGTCTCGGCGTCGACCATGTCGATCTGCTCTATCTGCATCGACCTCCGCAGAATGCCGAGATCGAGGAAACTGTCGGCGCGATGGCGGAGCTTGTGCAAAAAGGCAAAGTCAGGTATCTCGGTCTCAGCGAGGTCGACTCCGATCTGTTGCGGCGTGCGCACCGCATCCACCCGATCGCCGCCGTCCAGAGTGAATACTCGTTGTGGACAAGGGACGTCGAGCAGGTCACTCCGACCATGGCCGAGCTGGGTGTGGGATTGGTGCCCTACGCCCCGTTGGGGCGCGGTTTCCTCACCGGCTCGGTGCGCAGAGAGGCACTGGATCCCAACGATTTCCGGGCGCGCAATCCACGATTCAACGGCGCTGCTGGCCGACAGAATCAAGCGATCGCCGACACCGTCGGGGCGGTCGCGGCGCGCCTCGGTGTCCTGCCGGCGCAAGTCGCACTGGCATGGGTGTACGCCCAAGCGCGGCGGTTGAGCGTGTCCGTTGTGCCCATCCCTGGAACGCGCAACGCCGGTCGACTCGACCAGAATGTGGCCGCCGTGGACGTCGAACTGGACGTCGAGGCGCTGGCCGAACTTCAGCCACTCAGTGACATGGTCGCAGGCGGGCGCTATGGCGATCGGGGGGTTCGTTGACGTCGATGCCGGTTGCTCACCTGTTATCGCGCCAGGCGAGCACCTGCTTGAGCGATGTCAGGTCGTAGCCGTCATCGGCGGTGAGTTCGGTCTGGAACAAGGTGACGCCTGCCTCGCGGAAAGCATCGGCGCTGTCCGGGTCCTGCCATAGCGTCGATCGTTCGATATCGGTACCGTCGCGGCCGAATGTCGCCGCCAGTTCGTCGACACGGTCGCTGGACCGGCGAAAGCCGTCCAGGTCCTGGAATGCGTGCCAGATGTCGGCATGTCGGGCGACGGCCGGGAGCGAACGCTTGGGGCCGGTTCCGCCGATGAGGATGGGAAGCTCGCGCACCGGCGGCGGCACCAAGGCCGCCAGCCTGTTCTCGATGCGGATCAGGCTCTCGTCGAACAGGTCGAAGCGTGAACCGAAGGTGCCGAACTCGTAACCGTAGGTGGTGTAATCCTTTTCGTACCATCCCGCACCAAGACCCAGGATGAGGCGACCGCCGCTGATGTGGTCGACGGTGCGGGCCATATCGGCGAGCAGATCGGCATTGCGGTATCCGACGCCGGTGACCAGCAGCCCGATCTCGGCATGCGAGGTGATTTCGCCCCATGATGCCAGCGCGGTCCAGCCCTCGAAGTTCGCGACGTCGGGCTGTTCGTCGAACATCACGGGTTTGCCGTCGACGATGCCCTTCATGGCCGGCCGGTGGAAGTGGTCATAGCCGAAGATCACGTCGACGCCGAGGTCGTCGGCGGCCAAGACGGCGTCTCGCCACGTGCGGTAGTCGGGTGTGCCGCCGGGCTGTACCTGGACAGCGACGCGGACAGGTCGATTCATGGACACTCCAGAGTCGGGGAGCAGGACTCTTGAGCCAAGTACGGTCGTGGCCCTGTTTATTCCAGGATGGCTCTCGCGGCGCGTTCGGCGATCAACATGACCGGTGCGTTGGTGTTCCCGGACGTGATGGTCGGCATCGCCGAGGCATCGACAACCCGAAGACCGGCGACCCGGTATACCCGACAATCGGTGTCCAGCACCGTGGAGCTCGACCGCGGCCGGCCATGGGTGTCGAAGGCGCCCATGGCACAGGTGCCGACCGGGTGAAAGATGGTGGTGCCCAGTTCTCTGGCCGCCTGCTGCAGGTCGTCATCGCTGATCAGGTGTCCGCTGGGTAGCAACTCTTCCGGCCGGTAGGGCGCCAGCGCCGGTGCCGCCATGATGGTGCGTGTCATCCGCAAGCCCTGCACGGCGGTGCGAAGATCGTCGTCGGTGGACAGATAGTTGCACGAGATCGTCGGATAGGTCAGGGGATCGGCGCTCCTCAGTCGGACGTGGCCGCGTGAACTGGGTCGTAGATTGCATACCGAGGGAGTGATGGCTCCGAACCGGTGCAGCGGCTCGCCGAACTTGGACAGCGACAGCGGCTGCACATGCCACTC
Organism: Mycolicibacterium neoaurum; assembly: GCF_036946495.1. Classification (NCBI taxonomy): domain Bacteria; kingdom Bacillati; phylum Actinomycetota; class Actinomycetes; order Mycobacteriales; family Mycobacteriaceae; genus Mycobacterium; species Mycolicibacterium neoaurum. Next base: position 451,682 of record NZ_JAQIIX010000001.1, on the reverse strand, counting down.
AAGATCCGGACTGGTGCGGCCGGGGTCGCTGGCTGCGAAGGCACCCAGGGTGGACGGCGGCATGGTCATCGGACCCGACCGGGTCAGTAGATACTGCAATCCCATACCGGCCCGGGTGAACAGGTTGCGATACAGCGTGTTGACGGTGCGTGCGCCCTGGACCCGGTAGACCGTTCGGAGCTGAAGATGGTCCTGCAGGTTCTCGCCTACGCCCTGGAGGTCGACGCGCACCGGCACCTGATGCGCCGCGAGTAGCCCAGCGGGACCCAGACCGGAAGCCTGCATCAAGTGGGGCGATCCGATGGCACCGGCGCTAAGGATCACCTCCCGCCGGGCCCGTACGTCGAGGTACCGTCCATCCCTGATCACCCGCACACCGGTGGCGCGGTGTGCGGCGGTGGTCCAGGCGCCACGTCGTTGACTATCGGCTACCTGCTCATCTGTCAACAGCTGTACCGCTTGCGTTTTGGTGTAAACGGTGAGGTTCGACCGGTGGGCGATCGGATGGAGGAATGCGTCGGCCATCGACCAGCGCCGTCCCCGGCGTTGGTTGACGTGGAAGTACGCGCTGCCCGCATTGTCCCCGCGGTTGAACTCCTCGATCGGGGAGATGCCCACCTGGGCGGCAGCGGCCTGCCAGGCGTCGAGTATCTTCCAGCGCACCCGCGGTCGCTCGACACGGATCTCGCCATCGGTGCCGTGCCATTCGTCGGCGCCGCCGAAGTAGTCCTCCAGCTGCTTGTAGATGGACAGCGTCTGACCGGCAGATTCCGGACCGCCCCACAGCCATCGGTCGTCACCGGTCGCCTGCGCCCACGAGACGTAATCGCTGGCCTGTCCCCGCATGTGGATCATCGCGTTGATCGACGAACAACCGCCGATCACCCGGCCGCGCGCGTAGATGATGCTGCGGTCCGCCAGGCCAGGATCCGCCTCGGTCGTGTAGCACCAATCGGTCCGCGGGTTGGCGATGGTGTAGAGGTAACCGACCGGGATCTTGATCCAGAACCAGTCGTCCTTGCCACCGGCCTCGACCAACAGCACACGATGATCGGGGTTGGCGCTGAGCCTGTTCGCCAGCAGGCAGCCGGCGCTGCCCGCACCCACGATGACGTAGTCGAATTCGGCGGCGCCGGTCATGTGTGTAGTCGTTCCTCCCGTGCATTTCTCGTCGGGTCCAGTGTGGGTGATGCGGACCCGGCGTGCGCAGGCATTCTGACGAATACCGTCGGCCACCAGAACCATCGGCCACACAACCGCGCGATGGCCGGAACCATCAGGGAACGAACGATCAGTGTGTCGATCACCAACCCGAACGCGACTGTCGTGCCGATCTGGGCGATATTGGTGGCCGAACTGCCGAGCATCGCGAACATGGTGGCCCCAAAGGTAAGGCCGGCGGTGGTGACCACGCTGCCGGTACCCACCATTGCGCGGATCAGCCCGGTGCTCGTACCGGCGGCCATCTCCTCCTTCATCCGGCTCACCAGCAACATGTTGTAGTCGGCGCCGACAGCCACCAGGAAGGAGAATGCGACCGGCGCCACTGCCCAGTGCAAGGGGTTGCCCACGAGGGTCTGCCAGACGAACACGCCCAGCCCCAACGCCGCCAGATACGAGATCCCGACTGTCGCGATCACCACCACCGCGGCGACGAGACTGCGCAACAGCACCAGCACGACGCAGAAGACGAACGCGAATGCCGCGACAGCGATGGCGATGAAGTCCTCATGTGCGAAGGATTCGATGTTCAGTAGTGTCCCGCCGGGGCCACCGATGCTGACGGTCGCGCCCTGCAACGAGGTTCCCTTGATCGCACCCAGTGCAGCAGGTATCACGCGCTCGCTCAAATCCATTGCCTGACGGCTGAATCCCTCGATCTCGGGCGTCACCACCATGCGGGTCACGGTGCCGTCGGAGGAGAAGAAATAGGGAACCGCGCTACGGAACAGCGGGCTGTTGATGGCTTGGGCGGGTAGGAAGAACCCGGTGGACGGTGCGCCCTCGGCGTAGGAACGGCTCACCTCGTCAAGAAATGCTGTGATCTCGGTGGTCTGCGGGATGAGCGCCTGCAGACTGCTCTTGAGCGGTTGGATCACTTGGCGCACTTGGGCGATCGCCGAGGTGATGGCCGGGATCTGCGATGCTGCGTGCGGAAGTGCTGCGGCGGCTGCGGCGGTTCCCTGTTCAACCTTCGCGGACAGCTCGTCGAGTCCGCGGACGTCATCGATCAGTGAGAATCCGGTCAACGCGCCCTGACAGACTTCGATCGACTGACACTGTGGAAGACCCCTGAGAACATCGACAGCGGGCTGACTGGCATTCTGCACGACGGCCAGCTTCGAGGTCAGGTTCACGGCTTCGGATTTCAGGACGGTCATGGCGGAGACCACGTCGCCGGCACCGTTCTGCCCTTGGGACAGAGCGCCCGAGAGTGCCCTGGCAGATCCGTCGAGGCCGTCGAGGGCGGATTCGACGGCCTCGATGTCACCCAACCGAGCATTCAGCAGGGCCGCGCTCTGCTCGATCCGGCTTCCTATGTAACCGGCCTGGCTTGCCAAAGTGCCCTGCGCTATCGGCGCTTTCAACGGCCTGGTCATGCCTTGCACCGCGTCGATACCGTCAAGGCCTGCGATGGCGGCGGTCAACCGTTCCAGGGCGATCAGGTCGGCCGGATTGCGCATGTCGTGGTCGGCTTCGATGATGACCACGCTCGGGGCCATGACATTGGGCGGCAGGTGGCGGTCGGCCGCCGCAAACCCCACATTGGCGGGGGAATCGGTGGGCTGGGCGCGCCGTTCGTCGTAGCTGGGCTGGTACATCGGCACGAAGGCGATCGCCACCAGCAAGATGGCCGAGGCTCCGGTCAGCACCGGCCCCGGCCACCGCACGACGGCCGTGGCGATGCGTCGCCACCGGCGGGCGGAGCCGTCGCCGCGGGGCTCGACGTATCCCATTCGGATCAGTATCGCGAGTAGGGCTGGTCCCAATGTCAAAGCCGCACAGAGTGTTACGACAATCGCGATGGTGCAGGGAAGTCCCGACGTGCTGAAGATCGACAGCCTGGTGAGCGTGAGACACGCCATGGCACCGGCCACCGTCAGTGCCGAGGCGATGATGATGTGTGCGACACCGCTGAGTGCCGCGTAGAAGGCGGTCTCGGAGTCCAGTCCGCGGCGGCGGCCCTCCTGGTAGCGCCCCACCAGGAAAATTCCGTAGTTGGTACCGGCGCCCAGCACCACCACGGCCGATAGTGCCGCGGCGAAGATCGACACGCCGATCCATTCCATCTGACTGAAGAGGGCGATCAGCGCCCGGGCGCCGCCGAGGCTGGCAGCGACCGTGATCAGCGGCACCAAAGCTGTTACCGGCGAACGATAGACCGCCAGCAGCACGGCGGTCACCAAGACGGAGCACAGAATGATGAGCCGCAGTATCGAATCCGAGATGGCCACCAACTCGTCGTTGACCACGGCCGATGGACCGGTGATGTGTGCCGAGACGCCCTCGGGTGCCGGCACCGCGGCGATGATCTCGCGCGCGGCGCGGGTGGACTCCATTGCGGCTGCGGTGCCCATGTTTCCGGTGAGATTCACCAGCGCGTAGGCCGCTCTGCCGTCTGCGCTCTGGGCGGCGGGTGCGAGATCGGGATCCGACCACAGGTTCATGATCGAACTCACGTGCTGCTCATCGGCAGCGAGTCTATGGACAACCGCGTCGTAGTAGTCACGTGCCGGCCCGTCGAGGGGCTGTTGGCCCTCGACGAGCAGATACACGAAGTTGTTACTACCGCCGCCGCCGAAGTGATCGCCCATCTTGACCAGCGCCTGCACCGCGGACGCCTCGTCGGGGAGAAATGACTTCGCGTGCTGGTCGATCACCGTTTCCAGTTGTGGCACGGCGATGTTGAGGGCGCCCACGACGATGAGCCAGCCGAGCACGATGGGCAGTGAGGCCCCGTAGAGCGCTCGTGCCCACCACGGACGGCCACGTGCGGGGGTGCGGATGTCATTCATGCGCAGGGGGTTTCGTAATTCGCTGGCGAGACTGCGGAGGGTCTTGGGCATCATCACGGGTCAGACCGCCGGCACCGAGCAGTTGACCACGGCGGCGTTCGCCGAGGCCTCTCGGAGAATTCGCGAGTGTCCGTCGACGGCGATCTCGCAACGCAGACGGCTGCCGCTGGTCTGAGCAGCCAGGCCGACGGCGGCGGTCAGTGTGCTGGTGGGTGCCTGGGTGCGCCACGGCAGGACCACATCGGCATCAACGACGTGCCCGTCCGGGGTGAGGTAGGACACCACGGCATGGCGTCCAGGATCACCGTCCAGCCGGTATTCGATGAGTCGCTCGCGCGGATCGGCCACCGCATGCGGGGGAGGGGAATGCCCGATGGCACGGTCCGGAATATCGCGCAATCGCAGCGAGCCGATGACCGCTGCCGAGACGGCAATGACTCCCACGATGGTGACCACCAGCCATCGTTGACCATTCAGCATCGTCGCGCCTCCGTTGGTAGAACGATTGGTTTACCGGACGCTAGTACACCGATTGGTATAGTGACAACGACCTGTCACGTGTGATGGCCATCACGAAAGGGGCGTCACGGCGAATGGCCGCGAGCGACAAGCTCATTGAGAGCACCATCCACATGATCCAGCGCTTCGGTGTTGCCGGGACGGGGATCGCCGCCGTCCTCGAGCGTGCCGGTGTCTCTCGGCGTTCCATCTACCTGGCCTTCCCGGGCGGCAAGGCCGAGATGGTGTCGGCGGCGACCGCTCGCGCCGGCGCTGCGATCGGGTCCTATATTGCCGCGCTCAACGGTGTCGCCGATCCGTTGTCTGCGTTCGTGAACCAATGGAAGGCCATGCTGGTGGCTGCGGACTTTGCGGCGGGGTGCCCCATCGTCGCTGCGGCGTTGGGGCGCAGCGACTCGCCCGAGGCTGCCGAGGTTGCCGCGACGGTGTTCGGCGAGTGGGCTCAGTTGCTGTCGGCAACTCTGCGGGATAACGGGATCCCTGAGGAGGCACGGGCCAGCCTGGCGACCATGGCCATTGCGTCCATCGAAGGTGCGGTGGTCATCGCTATCGCGAAGCGCTCCACCGCGCCCTTGGACGATGTGCACCGACATCTCGTCGAACTCATCGATCTGCACCGTGACGAATCATCGAGATGAGCCGGGCGCCGTCGAAAGGCTGACCGTGGTGTCTCAGTCTGGAGGCAGGGCATCGAGCACGTCTCGCAAGACTGCACGCAGGCCCGCGATGCCGGGGTCGTTGTCGACCCGGTCATGCCAGAACAATCTCACCTCGTAGGGCGGCAGCGTCAACGGCAGCTCGAAAAGCGTTATTGCCGAGCGCTGTGCATGGTGACGGGCAAGGCGTCGTGGCGCGACGGCGATGCACCGACCGTTCTCGACAATCGGAAACAGCGAGCTGTAGTGCGAGACCGTGAAGCATATGCGTCGTGCGTGTCCCAACCGATCCAGGGCATCGTCGACCTCTCGGCCCCGGCCTGGGCTGATCTGGACGTGTGCATGCGGCAGATCGACGAAGCGTTCGAGGGTCATGCCGATGCCTGCATCGGGACGGTGTGCAGACATCACGCCCACCATGTCGTCGACGAAGGCGGGTTCTGAATGCCACGCCGACGGGATCGTCGTAGGTATTCCGAGGTAGAGGTCGATCTCGCCGGTGGCCAGAGCATCGACCACGCTGATCCGGTCCAGCGGTGCCACCCTGATTCTGGGCCGAGGGGCCCGCTGCTCGAGCAGGCGGTCCAGGCCCGGTAGCACCAGTGGTCCGTACAGGTCGGCAAACGCGATGACCCATTCACGGGTCATCGTCATCAACTCGAAATCGTCGAGGTCGCGCACGATGGTCTCCACCAACTGCAGTGCGGCGTCGAGTCGGGGCAAGATTGCCAGCGCCGCCGGGGTGGGGCTCAGCCCTCGACCGGAGCGCACAACCAATGGATCACCGAGGAGCGCCCGCAACCGTGCCAGTGCATTCGAGACCGCGGGTTGGGTCAGATGTAGCCGAGTCGCCGCCTTGGTCGCACTGCGCTCCTCCAGAACCGCGTGCAAGACGACGAGCAAGTTGAGGTCGACGCCAGAAAGATTCACCGGATGAATCTCTCATATCAAAGATCATTATTGGCGTTGATGAACTGTCCTTCCTACTGTCGAGTCCACCGGGAAAGAAAGGACACCATGATGCGAGTGCTCATCACCGGCGCCAGCGGCGGAGTCGGTTCGGCCATCATCGACCAACTGCACGGCAGCGGAGTGGAGGTGCGGGCAACGTGCCGCCATCCGCACTCGGATCAGATACCTTGTGCGCAAATAGTTTCCAGTGATCTCGATCGGCCGACGACGATGCGACCGGCCCTCGAAGGCGTCGATTGTGTGTTCTTGTTCAGCTTCACCCGGCAGGAGGTGCTACCCGAACTGGTCGAGGAATTGAGGGCGGCCGGTGTGACGAAGGTGGTGGTGCTTTCCACCATCGACACCACCCGGCACGAGCCGTTCGTCGAATACAACAAGCAACGGCACCTCGCCGTGGAGAACGCCATCAGCGGCGGCGGCTTCACCACCGTCTCTTTGCGCCCGGGTGCCTTCGCGCGCAACGCCATCCGCTTCTGGGCGTCGCAGATTCGCCATGATCGCACGGTCGGGTTGCCCTTCCCGGATTCCCAGCAGGCGCCGATCGCCGACGAGGACATCGCTGCGGTCGCTGTTCGGGCGATCACCACACCACTTCTCGATGGTGAGAAGCTCGTGCTCACCGGGCCGGACTCGTTGACCATGCGCGACCAGGTCAGGATCATCGGCGAGGCGATTGGTGAGCCCATTGGGATCACGGTGCTCTCCGAACGTGACGCGCGCTCGCTCTACGGCAAGGTGCTACCACCGGAGTACCTCGACCTGCTCATGGACCAGTGGGAGTTCGAAACCACCGAGCAAGCCGTCGTCACGCAGGTAGTCCACGAGGTCACCGGCCGGCATGCAATTACCTATCGCGAATGGGCGGTGGCCCACCGTGACGCATTTGTGTAAGCGCACCGGTGCGCATACGTGTTCTCCTGGAAGCGTGGCACGGGTGTGCTCACGCGATGCTGCTCACGATGGCCATGACCAAGCCGCCAACGGTGAGGATCCCGACCAACACCGCGGTGGCGATCGCCGGCCGTCGTCGTTGCCTTCGGGCGTAGTAGACGGCGACCGCGATGCTGGTCAGAATCAATGCCGCGTAGACCGTCAGCCCTGCTGTCAGCGCCGCGGCCACCGCCGGGCTGGCCAGAGTCACGTTGTCCATCCGCTGAGCCTACGGGTGTCCTCTGGGCCCAGCACTGTCAGCTTGTCGCTGTGATCAGAGCTGTTGCTGTGCAGTCGACTTGGGCTGATCGCGGATTCTGCTCCGCACTGATCCAGGGGTCGGCTGTAGCGTGGGGTATGACTTTCGCCATCGATCGAATAGACCATGTGGTGATCAATTGCCGCGATATCGAGGTCACTGCCGAGTGGTATGAGCGGGCGCTGGGCGTTCGGCGCGAGATCTTTCGTGGCGATCGTACCGCGTTGGTGTTCGGCGGCCAGAAGTTCAACCTGCGACCCACCGGTTCGCACGGCTGGCCGACCGGGGCGGTGGATGCTCCCGGCTCGCTGGATCTGTGCGTGATCGCCGATGTGGTACCGGCGCAGATTGCGGCCCATCTGGCTGACGTAGGAGTGGCTGTCACCGAAGGCCCGGTTCATCGGGTAGGCGCACAAGGTGACATGACGTCGTACTACTGCACCGATCCGGATGGGAATCTGGTCGAGATCGCTACCTACCGTTCTGCGTGAGTGCTTGTGCGCCAAGCGGTATGAAGCTGTCACCCATACCGTGCCACGAGCGCATGGCCGATCCGGGCAAGGTGTTCGCGAACACCCCGCGGACCGGTGATCTCGAGCCATTCGCCAAGCCAGGCGAGCTCACCGGCCAGAACGAATTCGTCTGCGCCGCGGATCACCACCTCGATTCGGCCATCGGGCATGCGGTGCCCCACGTTCAGCCGTTCCCCGAGCATCCTGCGCAATGCCGCGAGCCCAGCAGGTGAGCACAAAGCGTGCGCTTCCAGGGGCGTACGACGGCGGTCGACCTCATCGGCGATGTCGCGCCAGCTCTGGGCAAGGTCGAATCCCGGCGGCCTCCGAACGGGATCATCGGTGAGTTTGACGGCGCAGACGCGGTCGACTCGGAATGTGCGTGGACCGGTTTCGGTATCGCACACCAGATACCACGTCGGCCTTTTGGCCACGATGCCCAGCGGGTGCACGATCCGACTTGTCTCTGCGCCCTGACGGTCGACGTAGCCGAGTTGCACCTGCACGCCGCGGATCACCGCCTCGTGCAACTCGTCGAGGAAGCGGGGCGGCCGAGGCTCGGGATGGCTGGATCCCCAGTGCCGTGGATCGACGATCAACGACGACGCCGCCGCTTCGGCCTGTGCCCGGAAGGGCTCGGGCAGCGCACGAACGAGTTTGCGCAGCGCGCTCTTCACTTCGGGGGTGGCGGTCGAGGCCGGGCCTGCCACCAAGAACAATGCGCGTGCCTCCTGTGCGGTGAGCCCGGACAGGTCGGTGCGCGCGCCGCCGACGAGGCGCCACCCACCCCCTCGTCCCGGTACGGAGTACACAGGGACCCCTGCCGCGCACAACGCCTCAAGGTCGCGTCGCGCGGTGCGTTCCGACACCTCCAGCTCCTGGGCGACCTGAGTCGCGGTGACCTGCTCGCGTTGTTGCAGCAGGAGCAGGATGGCGATCAGCCGGTCAGCTCGCATGCCATCACAATGGCACATGAAACCGGTCATGAGATGACCGGTTTAGGTCCGCACAATGGCGCCGTGAACATCCCAAGCTCCCGCAAGAATGACCTCATCGATCCCCGGCGCGTCCTCGACCGCGCCATTGCCACGGCTGGGGGAGTCGTCGCCGACGTACCGCCTCAGCGAATCAGTGGTCCGACACCCTGCGTGGGTGTGGACGTGCGAGCGCTGCTGGCGCACCTCATCGGTGTGCTGGACAGAATCGCCGCACTTGGTGACGGCGCAAATCCGCTGGCCGTCAACGATCGTGCGGTGGACGATGATCGCTGGCTCGACGCCTGGCGCGTGTCGGCGGAGCGAGCCACCGGCGCCTGGATCGACGGCGCCGCGCTCCACCGACACATGGCCTTACCGTGGATCGAAGGTCCTGGGGCGAAGGTGTTGGCCTCTTACGTCAGCGAGTTGACCGTCCATACGTGGGACTTGGCCGTAGCCACGGGTCAGCGGCCCGAATGGGATGACGTGGTGGTGGCGGCGGCTTTCGACGCGATGCGCGGCATGCTGCCGGTGGAGAACCGGCTGACCCGCTACGAGGAGATCTCGGCGGCGAGGGGGTTCGACGAGGTCACCGTACCGTTCGCCGAGGCTGTCCCGATCGCGCAGGATGCTCCTGTCATCGAGCGGCTGGTTGCTTGGACGGGCCGCGATCCGCGGCGCTGGCGGAAAACCTTTGGGGAGCTCGATATCTGATCAGAAACGTCATCCCGCGTAGTGGTCGACGAGGGGCAGGAACAGGTCGTCGACGATGGACCGGATGCGTTCGTGCGCAACGGGTTCGACATCCATGAGCAGATCGTGGCGCACCAGATCGAAAGGCATGGTGAGCAATGCGGCGGGGATCTGGTCCACGTCGATCTCACCTCGATCGTGGGCCTGCTGGTAGATGGCCCTGATCCGTTCCGTCGGTTGGTCGCCCAGGATTCGATCGCGCACCTCGGCGGGGGTGAGCTCGCTGGCGGCCATCAGTCCGGAGAATGCCGCCGCTGCGGCCATGGCGAAAAAGGCTGCGCGAGTGCGGCTCATGCCCGTCAGCGCGGCCAGCAGATCCCCGCGCAGGCTGCCTGTGTCGGGGAGTTCAACGGGATTGCTGTCGCGATGATGCGCGAGCGCGGCAAGCGTCAGGTCATCCTTGTTGGCCCAGCGACGGTACAGCACCGCCACGCCCGTGCGGGCTCGTGCGGCCACGGACTCCATGGTCAACTTTGCGAATCCCACCTCGACGAGTTCGTCCCATGCCGCCTGCAGCAACGCCGACTCGAGTTCGGGTCCGCGCCGTCGTTGCGTGCCGGTTTTTGGCTGAGCCACCTGCTCATTATAGGAGAGCTTTCCATTCCTTAAAGTGTATTGTCGTTAAGAAATGGATTGATCTCTTGAGTTGGCCGGTGTGGCGGCCACGGCGATGCGGAGAAAACATGGACAGGGCACCCGAGGCGGGGCAGCGCACGATCTTCTTCGCCGACCCGGTGATGAACTCGATGACCCGGGCAATGCTCGGGCGGGTCTACACCCGTGCGGCGGACACCGGTGAAACGTTGACGACCGTCGACCGCATCACCGACGGCGACCTCGCATCATGGGCACGCGAATGGGAGTCCACCGCCGACCGGGTCGCTGCGATCGGAGACGACTGCGTGCGAAATGGCCATCGGCTCAGTGGCCGGAATGCACTACTGCGCGCGGCGACGTACTACGCAACATGCGTCGTGGTGGCCGACGGATGCGCGGAGCCCGATCAGGTGCGATTACGCACGTTCTCCGCCTACCGCCGTTGCTGGGAGCGATATCTGCGCTTACTGGACAACCCACCCGAGCCGTTGGAGATCCCGTACGAGGACACCACTTTGCCTGGCTGGTTCTTCCGGGCTGCGGGCGGAGGTCAGAAGCCGACCCTGGTGATGGTCAATGGAGCCGACGGCGCGACGAGTTATCTGTGGCCCGGTTACGGTTCTGAGGCATCCGAGCGCGGCTACCACGTCGTGCTCTTCGACGGGCCCGGGCAGCAACGGATGCTCTTCGAACGAGGTGTCGGGTTCCGGCCAGATTTCGAGAAGGTCCTTTCTCCGGTTGTCGATGTCACACTGCGATTGCCGGAGGTGGACCCACGGCGGGTGGCTCTCTACGCGGTCAGCCAGGGCGGGTATTGGGCGCCGCGGGCCTTGGCGTTCGAGCACCGCTTCGCCGCCGCCGTCATCGACGACGGGGTGGTCGACGTGTCCGAAGCGTGGCACGCGATGCTCTCGCCCGAGCTGAAGGAGCTGCTGCGCTGCGGTGATCGGGCCGGCTTCGACGCCGCGGTCGAGCGGCTTCCGGCCCACGCCAGGCGGACCTTCGCATGGCGAGCCAAACCCTATGGTTGCGCGAGCTTTTTCGACACCTTCGGCGAGGCCGCGCGTTATCGCATCACGCCAGAACTCGCTGCCCGGATCACCACACCGGTGCTGATCGGCGACCCCGATGATGAGGGTTACTTCGCGGGGCAGCCCCAGCGGCTCTACGACATGATCCCGGGGGAGAAGACCCTCGTCCGCTTCACCAGGGCGGAGGGGGCGGCCGGTCATTGCGAGCCGATGGCGCGGGCACTGGCAGCCCAACGGTTCTTCGACTATCTCGACGATCGCCTCGAGGTCACGGACCAGGGGAGTGGCTGCCGACGGCCTCGGTGAATCAGGGGCTTTCGTTGCGATCGATCACCGCCAGGGCACGTTCGGCCCAGCGAATGTTCTCCTGTTCGAAGGTAATCCCCCGCAGCAGAGTCAGATAGGGACCCACTGCGGCGTCGGTGCTCGCCAGGTAGTCGTCCTCGGAACGGTCGCCGAGCATGCGCGCCTGGAGGTTCTGTAGAACGGTGAGTTTCTCGCTTGCCCAATGAATTTGCTTGGCAATGGCATCGCGGATCGTCGTCACGTCACCGGCTTCCAGGCCCTGCACCATGACCAGCAGATCATCACGGATCGCAATGGGCGTGGGCTGGTCGCGGGTGAAGGAGCGAAATGCTTCGCGGCCGGCCGCGGTGAGGCGGTAGAGCCGTTTGGCGGGCCGGCGGCCTTCGGCGACGACGCGTGCCTCGATAAGGCCTTGATCGTCCATGCGTTCAAGCTCACGGTAGAGCTGCTGTGGGGTCGCGGTCCAGAAGTTGGCCACCGAGCGGTTGAAGCGTTTGGCCAAGTCATAGCCCGATGCCTCACCTTCCAGGAGTGAGGCAAGTACCGCATCGCGAAGAGCCATGGCTGGACCTTACAGCACTTAGTCAACAAGTTGATTAGTCGCTTGTGAACATCTCGTCGACAGTGCGGTTACTGTCATGGGCGATTACTCAACTTGGTGACTATTGAAGGGTGGTCCGCATGCAGCGGTTCCGTCAGGCTGTCGAGGCGCGCGATGAACAGGCGATCGCGGATCTGCTCGCCGACGATGTGGTGTTCACCAGTCCGGTCGCCTTTGCGCCGTATCCGGGGAAAGCGATCACCGCGGCGATCCTGCGCGCGGTACTGCGGGTGTTTGAAGACTTTCACTACGTCCGAGAGATCAACGACGCCGGCGGCCGTGACTCGGCGCTGGTGTTCAACGCCGTCGTCGACGGAAAGCAGATCGCCGGTTGCGATTTTCTGCACGTCAACGATGACGGTCTCATCGACGACTTCACCGTGATGGTGCGACCGCTCTCGGCGGCCAAAGCGCTCTCGGCGGCTATGGCCGAGCAGTTCGACCGCATCACACGCGAGGCGCTGGCCGACGAGGCAGCCTCCAACTGACCACCCACCTTCGACGATTGGAACAGCACATGGGCTTCAACTTGGATCTCACCGAGGAACAACGCGATCTGCAGAAGTGGGTGCACGGCTTCGCCGCCGACGTGCTGCGCCCGGCCGCCGCGGAATGGGATGAGCGCGAGGAACTTCCGTGGCCGGTGCTCAAAGAGGCAGCCGATATCGGACTGTACAGCTGGGATGCGCTCAACCAGTTCTTCGCCGACCCCACGGGCTTGCTGTTGTGTCTGGTTGCCGAGGAACTCTTCTGGGGGGACGCCGGCGCGGCGATGGTGCTGTTCGGGACCAACCTCGCACTGGGGGGACTGCTGTCCGCGGGAACTCCCGAGCAGTTCGCCGAGTGGGGCCCGCAGTGTCTCGGCGACAAGTCCGACCCGAAGGTCGGGGCGTTCTGCGTGTCCGAGCCCGACGCCGGCTCGGATGTGTCGAAGCTGCGCACCAGGGCCCGCTATGACGAGGCCACCGACGAATGGGTGCTCAACGGGCAAAAAGCCTGGATCACCAACGGGGGTGTGGCGGCGGTCCACGTCGTGGTCGCCTCGGTGGATCCCGAGCTGGGGTCCCGCGGACAGGCCACCTTCGTGATCCCCGAGGGCACCAAGGGGCTGGTCGGCAATCGCAAGATCCTCAAGCTGGGGCTGCGGTCCTCGCATACCGCTGACGTGTTCCTCGACGATGTCCGGGTGCCCGGACACTGCCTGCTGGGCGGAAAGGATCGGCTCGACGAGCGGCTGGCGCGTGCGCGGGAAGGCACGCGCACCGGCACTCAGAACGCGTTGAGCACCTTTGAGTTCACTCGTCCCATCGTCGGTGCCCAAGCGCTGGGCATCGCGCGGGCCGCCTACGAATACGCTCTCGACTACGCCAAAGAACGAAATGCCTTCGGCCGTCCGATCATCGACAACCAGGCCATCGCCTTTGCGTTGGCCGACATGCGTACCGAGATCGACGCCGCTCGGCTGTTGGTGTGGCGCGCAGCGTGGATGGCCGCTTCCGGCAGAGCCTTTGAGGCCGGTGAAGGTTCGATGTCGAAGCTCAAGGCCAGCGAAGTGGCCGTGTGGGCGACCGAACGGGCTGTGCAGATCCTGGGTGGCGCTGGTTACAGCCGTGAGCATCCTGTCGAGCGATGGTTCCGAGATGCCAAGATCTACACCATCTTCGAGGGAACCTCCGAGATTCAGCGGCTGGTGATCTCTCGAGCCATCTCCGGTATCAGAATTCGCTGACAGCACGGCGTATTCGACGCCGACAGGACGCGTGATCACCGCGCCATCCACTCTTCACGAGAATATACATAGCACCATGATGTATATTGAGGACATGGCAGCAGGCGACGGTATCGATAGGCTTGCCGAAGCCGTTCGGCAGTCTGCACTGTTGGCGACTCGGCATCTGCTCAATCGCGAAGAACTCAGCGTGTCCGCGATGGAGGTGCTGCACACGTTGAGCGTCGAGGGCCCGACCCGGCTCACGGTGCTCACCGAGGTCATCCGCATAAGCCAGCCGGCGATGACGCAGCTGATTCAGCGTCTCGAACGCCGCGAGTTGGTAACTCGTGCAGCCGACCCCGACGATGGCCGCGCAACCATCGTCGCCGTCACCGATCATGCGCGAGAGCTGCTGAATCGGTTACGCGACGAGGACAACGGAAAGCTCGAAGTTCTTCTGTCCACATTGACGGCGAGCGATCGAGAAGCGTTACGGCTTGCGCTGTATGTCGCCGGACCGATCTTCGAGCAACTCAACGCCAACGCCGCGCGGCTGGCACGGGCCAGCACCTGATATGGCTCCACCTCAGCCATATGCATTCGTCCATTAAGTAAAAGGTTGGGACGCTGCTGCGTCTCGCATGACTGGCGCGCGACCCATCGAAACGGAGAACACATGACTAATCTGCTTGTCCTCGGCGGCAGCGGTCGCACCGGCGTCCATGTGCTCGCGCATGCCGTGACACGTGGCCATCATGTGCGGGCCCTGGTGCGTAACCCCGACGCCGTTCGCGCCCCGGACGGCGTCGAACTGATCGCGGGCTCACCGTCGAACATCGACGACATCCGCCAGGCCGCTCAGGGTGCGGACGCGGTGATCAGCACGCTCAACAACTCGCGCGCATCCGACAACCCGTGGGCCAAGGCCGTCAGCCCGCCGATGTTCATGACCGATGCGATTCGTAACGTCCTGGCGGTGATGACCGAGCAGAACATCCGCCGGATCGTCGTCAACTCCTCAATGGGTGCCGGCGACGATTGGAATCGGATCAGCCCGTTCGCCAGATTCTTCGTGAACATCTCGAATATCAAGGCCGGCTTCATCGACCACAACGGAGTCGATGAGGTTGTGCGTGCCTCCGGCACCGACTGGACTCTGGTCAGGGCGGTCGCGCTCACCGACAAGCCGGCCGGTGGACCTGTCCGGGCCGCGGTGCGCGGAACTGACAAACCAGGCTCGCGCATCAACCGTGCCGATCTTGCTGCCTTCCTCGTCGACACCGTCGATGATCCCAGGTGGATCCACCAGGCACCGCTCGTCTGGAACGCCAGAGGCTGAGATAACCATGCACGGTTGATGGGCGCCGTTGCGCCGCAGCTGATTCCGCTTCCCTAAAACGTCACAGTGACGAATAGGCTGGGTGCGGTCGGACAGGGGTGAGTGCCGCGCCTTTGGCCGGTCCGGCCGCCGGCAAGGCTCAGGCGCGGCGAACGGTCGCGCAATGTCACGGAGCTGTCCTTTGAAGGATGGCAGGTGCGCTAGGTGCGCCTCGGTCAGAAGTCTGGGGCGGCTGTCGCTCGCCAGCTAGTGCTGGAGTGAGGATCAATAATCGGTGGCAGTCTTGCGGTCTGGCTCGACGGCCCGTTGTTAAGTGCGGATGCTGTCAGTTTGCAAAGGACTAACGCCATTGGAGGGCGCTGAACTGCAGCGCAGCGATCAACTGAAAAGGTGCATCGCCGCCGATTTCGGTTTACCTCCGTCGACGAGCCGTCTTGATCTCAGGACTATGTCTCGACGGTTACAGAATTAGATAGATCCCGCAGCACCCTACGAATCCCTCGCGGTGGGTCGCCACGACGGTAGAGTTGCCGACGAACTGGTCCGAAAAATGCTCGGGGAGCGGGGTGCCTACGTTCGAGTTTGACGTTCCGGCCGAGCCGAACGAAGTGACCTACGCCGAGGGGCGATTGACAACGCGTACGTATGCGACTCGGAGCTTCCTCGCACAGTTTGGGCGGGATGCTGGCCATCCATCCCGCTACATCTACCGCGTGTTTGACGAGGTGCAGCAAGCTGACGACGAACATTGTGAATGGACAAGGGAAGTGGTGTACGAAACGCCCGGCGGGCGAAAGCAACTACAACTTCAAATTGCTCGTGAACAGGGCGCGGTTCGAAAGCTGCGCCTCCAAAAGGTTCCGACAAGCGGCGATGCCACGCGGTTGGAAACCGTGCTCGAACTCGATCGGGATCAAGCCACTCGTCTCATCGACATGCTGCGTGCGATCGAGATGGTCCCCATTGAGGGTGACAGTTCGGTATACGTCGACGACCAACTTCTTCGTGACCTCTTCGACGACCCGACTGCCTTCCACAACCTATATTCACGAGACCCAGAACGGTTCCGCGCGCTCATCGAAACCGATGCCGAAGCCGACGATGTTATTGCTCTCCAGCGTCGAAAGCACGTGGCCGAAACAATGCGGCGCTGGTTAACCGACGATGCCGCTTTCGATGCGGCGGCAGGGGCAGCCGGCGGTCCCGAACGCGCGTGGCAGAGCCTCCTCGAGGAAAATCCTTGGGTTCTCGGGATCGGGTTGGGCGGCCAACTTCTGACTTCATGGGACAACGACCGACTAGAACAAACCGTAGTCGGCCGAAGCGTCAGTGGCGTCGGTAAGAGGGTTGACGCATTGCTCCGCACGGCCGGCGTCATCCGGGCGCTGGCGTTTGCTGAGATCAAACACCATCGCACTCCGTTACTTGAAGGCGAGTATCGATCCGGATGTTGGTCTCCAGCAAAAGAACTTGCAGGAGCTGTCGTGCAAGTCCAACAGTCTGTACACCTGGCGTGCCGCGATATAGGTGAATACCTTCGGGACACATCAGCCGACGGTGAGCTACTGCCCTCGGGCACCTTCCTTCTCCGCCCGCGATCATTCGTGATCGCAGGAACGCTCGCGCAACTCACTGGTGCTGCGGGAGGGCCGATTCCCGACCAATTTCGAAGTTTCGAGCTATTCCGGCGAAACCTTCATGACCCTGAAATCATCACGTTCGACGAACTCGTCGCTCGCGCGGAATGGCACGTCGAGGTTGCAGTTCGCTCAGCGGGAGACGTCACTTAATCGTCTGGACCGAATTTGCTCGAATAGCTGCGCGGCTGCTGACAAGCCCGGCACCCCAGCCGTCGTGAGCGCGAGAGGATAGTCCACATGGCAAAGCGATATGGACGATGGGAGACAATCGAGACCTTAGGGGAGGGTGGCCAGGCGCATACATTCCTGGTCCGTAATAGCGACGACAGGTCTACAGGGTGGGTACTCAAGCGACTCAAAAACCCCAAGCGGATCGACCGGTTCAAACGCGAGATCGAAATGTTGACGCGGTTGAAGTCGCCTCATATCCCCGCCGTCGTGGACGCCGACATCGGTGAAAAGGCCTCTTACCTCGTGACGGCCTACGTAGGTGAGAATCTCACCGCGCTTCCGGATCTTGTTGAACCCCGGGCCATCTTCGAACGATTCCAAGGAGTGGTAACCGCCGTCCATGATGCGCACGCGCAGGGGGTGGTACACCGCGATATAAAGCCCGACAACATCGTTGTCGATCAGAACGGCAAGCCGTACTTGGTCGACTTCGGGATCTGCGCGGATATGGGATCTGGCGTGATGCTCACGACAGTGGAAGGGTTCGGCAATGCGGCCTTCGCAGCGCCAGAGTGCGGTGCGGGAAGCCTCGACGCGGCTCAGGAAGCGAGTGATGTTTACAGCCTCGGAAAAGTTCTCCACTGGATGACAAGCAGTAGAACGGTTTTCGTGAGAGAGCGGTTTGAACGCGATTCGTTAACTGTCGCAGACCAGCATGTTGCACACTATATTTCGGTTATTGTCAACCACACCGTTCGCGAGGATCCAGGCTCACGCTGGACTTCAACGGATCTGTTGCGGGGCATCGAATGGGTGTTGGCGAAGATTGGTGAGCATTCCGCCTTTATATCGAGTGGCATGGAAGTAATCACTGACGGCTTCGGACCCCGCGACGAGTGTGATCCGGGCGGATCGCGCTCTGCGACGGGAGCCAAGCGTGGCAACCCGGCCGCGGAACACCTCGTCGCCCAATCCTTCTATGTCCGCGACCCGGTCGACCTTGATGGGATCGACATCGGCTTGAGACTTCGGAACGGCAGCACCGGTATGGCCGAGGTCCGTCTGTCGAAGGGTGACCTTGCGACTCCTTACGACCATGACAGTGATGTACTCGAACGCTGGCCCGTCAGTGTTCGCGGCTCGAACACCGTGGAGGTGATTCGGCTGCAATCAGTTGGCACGCCGACGCTGGGACCGCACGAGATCTACTGGGTCATCCTTTCGGCGACAGATGAGAATAGTGACGTCGAGTGGATCTCCGCATCGCCGGAACTCCGACCCCGCGACGTTTGGATCGCAGAGCGACACGGCGCTGATGACTGGGAGGGCGTTGAGTCCGTCGGCGGGCCCGGCATGGCATTCCGCGTTTTGGCCAGACCCACCAAGCTGGGCCATTAGGTCGAGATTCGTCAGCGCAGTCGTCCCCTCGAATTTACCGTTCAGCAGTGTTTGGGGGTTCGGCCCGATCCCGAGCGCATCGTCCGCTGGAGGCGAAGGCTGCATCGACGTCGGTGTACAGATGCATACTAGCTGCGTGCTGAAGATCACCGCGGTATGTGGCGACATCACCAAGCAGGAGGTAGACGCCGTCATTAACCCCGCGAACACCGGCATGCGCGGGGGTGGCGGTGCCGATGGCGCAATTCATCGTGCAGGAGGTCCCGCAATCCTCCGCGACTGCATCGAGAGGTTCCCGAACGGACTGGCCACAGGTGACGCCGGATGGACGACAGCTGGCGACCTACCGGCTGAGTGGGTCATCCACACGGTCGGACCGAACTACAACGCTGGCCAGCGAGACCGATCGCTGTTGGAGTCCTGCTATCGCCGAGCCATGGAAGTTGCTGACGAGCTCGGCGCTCGAGTCGTTGCCTCTCCGCTCATCAGCACCGGCGCCTTCGGCTGGCCGCGCCAAGATGCAATCGCCGCCGCGATCGAAAGCATTGCCGCGGCCAATTCTCGTGTCGAGGAGATGCGCCTGGTGGCTTTCGACGCCGAGATGCACGAGCAAGTGAGCGCCGAATTGGCGTCGTCGACACCGATCCGGATCTTGCAAGGCGTCCGCGTGCTGCATCAACGCGGCTACCATCGGCTGCGCATCCTGCCGGGAGTCAGCCCTTCAGGGATGTATTGGCGAGTTGCAATCACACTCAGCGACAATCTAATTGACGATGCGGCTTACCCGAACGTCACCGACTGGGACATCGCACTGCTGTACTCGACCGGCGGGCTCACCGAGTTCGCCGGCGGAGAGGTAACGGTGACGACGACACCCGAGAGGGTCGCTGATCTCATTTTGAGCGCCTTGCGCGACGTCACTCCAACCTACGACGACCCCGAATACATGGCCTGGTTCGCCGAGCTCCTTCGTGTTGTTGAGCGAACCAAGGCACTACCTGTCGCGTACGCCGACTACTTCGACGCCAGCGAGGGGTGGGAGGTCGGCTGGGGCAGTGGCGTCAAGCATCCGCGACCACCGCGGCCGCCGGCTTCTGCCCAAAAAGGATCCAGTTCGATGCCATCGACGTCAGATGCCGGTGACACTCTAATCGTTCTCGACCGGCTCGGTACGGTCCTGCAGTGGGCGACAGGGCTTTCCCCGAAGGCCAGCGCAGTGGAAGGAACCCTTCTTCCGCGCGGGGACACGCTGTCACCCGGCGTCACAACAAAATTCGTTGCCAAGGACGTCCGGGGTGCCGACCGGGCTGCACTCTTTGCCGATGGGCAGTTCGTTCATTTGGGCGTCTGGCCGGCTGAACTCCAATCTCAGTACACGTACTTGTATTCCGATCGGGACATAGTCGAATCGGTGCTTGAACTCGAGGCTCTCACCGGTTTCACCGTTGAACCCAACTTCCAGCTGGCCCATCGATTCGCCCAACCTCTTCAACGCTGGTTTCCGACCAGACTGCTATCCGCGGAAGAATACCTAGGCCAGTGGATCGACGACTTCCAAAGCGGTCGCGCCGGCGGCCGAACCCGCGATGAGATAGCAGATCCGGACTTCTTCGGCTGGCTGGTAGAGCGCCGCTACGCTCTTGCCGCGGAGCAGGAAAGCCTTCACCATTGGTTAGACGGCAAGAAGGCTGGCATACAGATTCATATACGCCCCGGCATCCAGATCCGCAGAACCTGGTCGTACGCAGAAGCATTCGCGGTTGACAACCAGCATGAGTTCGCCGCACAGGTGCGGAAAGCAGTGGATCAGGTATTGATCGCACTCGGCCAGACGAACCCGAGCTCCGCACGTTGAACTGCGCCTTCCCCCGCGGGTGTTTCAGCTGAATGTTCGCACGCTCCGCGGCAGGCATTCAATCGAGACTTCGTGGTCACCACGCAAGACCACGACTGCTACTCTGCGATTGGCGACGTCGCGTCGCAACGCGCGCAATAGGTCGTTCTGGGAGTGGATGTCGCGATCCCCGACAGTGACGATCGCATCGCCAGTCTCAAAGGGGCCTGCTGAGTTATCGCGAACAGCCGTCACTACAAGAGCATGCCCTCCCGGTGCTCTATCGACGGATCGGCGTGCGACGCTGACCCCCAATGACGCGCGTTCAACCGCACCGTAGGTGATGAGTTCCTGGACTACCTCCGCGACGGTGTCGGCCGGGACCGCGAAGCCAATGCCATCGGCCTCAGGGATAGCTGCCGTATTCACTCCTATGACAAGACCGTCGACGTTCACCAATGGCCCGCCGGAGTTTCCGGGGTTGATTGCGGCATCCGTCTGGATCACGTCGAAGATCGCTTGCTTATCCCCGGTGGGAAGGCTTCGCTTCAAACCGCTCACGATGCCAATGCTGATGCTCTCCGGGAACTCACCCAGGGGGCTACCGAATGCAAAGCAGAGTTCTCCGAGCCGCGCCCCGCGGGCCGAAATCAAGAGCGGCTCAGCGGGTTGCGGATCAACTCGCAGGACAGCGAGGTCGGTCAAGGGATCTCGTCCCACGACGCGTGCCTCGGTCTGTCGAGCGCCGGGTAGCTGGACGTGGATCGGGTCGACCATTCCTTCGACCACATGATTGTTCGTGACGAGGTGCTCGACGTCGTAGAGGAACGCTGATCCGCTACCTTCGTCGAAATCACGCGTCTGTGCTCTGACAATGGCAGTAGAAAGCACAACGCGTTCGGCCAGTCCGATAATCTCGTCGCTGAACTGCCGAAGCAACCGTCCCGATGTATTAGACATCGAACTCGTCACCATCATCGTCGTCGAGCATGGTCTGTCCGCCAAATCGCTTCTGCAGCCGAGTGTCATAGTGGTCCGCGCGGTCTGCGATGTGATCAATGGTCGCCATGAGCTGCTCGGGCGAAAGTCCATCGAAAATGTAGAGCTCCGCCGAAAGCACTATCTGTGGTCCATCTGGGTCGACGGTTGCCTTCGCGTTCGGCGTATTCCGATTGATCGCATTAACCGCCTCGTACACCTCGGGGCGCATGGCGAAGCCCTCAAGCAGCGGAGAGAAAACTGCGATCCATGGCGTTCCGTCGTCGCTCGTACTGACGTACACGACGGCGCTGCCTGATACCAGCGCGATGTCGCCGTCATCGTCACGCTCGATCGAGTCGAGTTTGAGCTCACGCTTGAGCGTGCTCTCCAGCCACTCATCGAGCTGGTGCGCGCTGCTGTCACCAGAGGAGCCGAACACTCTGTCGAAGAACGAGGTCGACTGCGGTCGTGGAGTGAATCGCGACACTTCACGGTCTCCTGTGTGGGGTCAGGCTGTAATCGATCATTCCGACTCGAACCCCGACTGGTCGAATTTCAGCGTCTTTGCGTTCTCGGACAGCGTCCGAATCTTGTTCTCGTCGAATCCATTTGTGTCAACGGCCTCGATCTCGATCTTGACGACGAGGTCGATGCCCTGCTCCCGCAGGTTAGCGATGATCTCATCGGCGACGTTCTTGAAGTCGAGCGCGATTTTGTCCGAACTGAGGGTCTTCACCCCGTAAAAGCGCGTCTTCGATGGGGGGAATGCGACGTCTACCTTGGGGGAATCAGCTGGGATACCAGGCTTGGTCTCCTGCTGCGGAGCATCGTTTGGCTCATTGGATGGCGTCTCCTCGTCACGTTGCTTTACGGCAATGTCGGGACGTACGAGCAGAAGTGCGTCGGTGGCCGATGGCGCGGCGTTTGTGTCGGTCGGAATCCACAGCCCGATGTACCGGCCGGTGCCCTCGTCGAAGCCTGTAGCAAGTGCGAAGGCATCGGTCTGCCAGATCATCGGCAGATCGAGTACCCCGTCCTGCAACACCTTTCGGTCTCGCAAGCGCGGCATATACGGGTACTGGCAGTACAGCGACCACAACGCACCGAGCGCGACGTGCCCGCCGTTCCAGATTTGCGGCACCTTGTTGATGGCGAGTCGAACATTGACTGCGGCCTGACGGATGGACAGGTCACCGTCGTTGCCAAGTCGGCGCGAAACCCGCTCCGCCAACGATTCGGACTGTCCTTCCACCTTGGTCTCGCGGACGATGAACGGAGCGCCTGCGTCAGGTTGCGCCGGGACCAGGGCCCAGGTGAAGGTCTGCATCAGCCGGGAGATGACGGTTTGGTCTGCTTGCGACTGTCGTTGGGTGGCCTGGTTCTTCTGATTCTGAGTGAGGTCCAGGTCGGCCTCGTTTGCCAAGACGTGCGTCCAACCCAGATAGTCGCGGGTGGCGTTGTCGAGTTCTTCGAGCCGGGCTTCGTCTGCGGCGAGGTACACCAGCATGTTGCGGTTGGCGCGGTTGGCGGTGCCGCGCTGCTCGGTGGACTGTCGGGCGAATTCCTTAGCAAAGGAGTCAGTTCCGCGCTTGTGAGCGACCTTCGGGTGCAGGATCACCAGGCGTGCTTCGTCTGTGTCGGGGATGTCCGCGTTCGTTTCGGGGCAGACGTGGACTCCGGCGAAGTCGCCTCGTGTGCGGGCCTGGGCCTGTAGGCGGCGGACGATCTCGGCCCACACATCCTCTTTGTGCAGGCGCTCGGCCTGGTCCTTGGCGGTGCGGGTGATGTTGGCTTGAAGGTCGTACCAGTACTTGCCGGAGCCGGAGTAGAAGTAGGTGGCCCGGTCGCCGAGTTGGGTGAGCGCGGAGTGGAAGTTGCCGGGCACATCACCGGGCACGGCGGTGCCCAGGAACACCCGCTGGGTTTCGAGGCCTTTGTGGGCCGAGCCGATGGTCGGCGCGGCGCCGAAGAAGACGGTGCGGGCTAGGCGCTTGGTCAGCGAGCGCTGACCGAACAGCGGCTTGTCCTTATCGATGCGTGCGGGTTCGGAGGTTGGGCCGTCGACGTCGGCGTCGATGATCGCCTTCCACGAATCCTGAAGGTATTGCGTGAGTTCAGAATTGACGTTGGCGGTCGCCAGTGGGACCGAGCCTGGCATAATCAGCGGTGAGGCGTCTTCACCGGTCCATAGGGCGTGGATCACCGTACTCATCAGGCGCAGCACGCCGCGGGTGCGTTGGAACCGTTCCAGGGACGACCATTCTTCGTACAGTCGGTCGAACAGTTCGGGGTGAATGGGGTAGGTCCGCTTGATCCGGTCTTCGTAGGCGCCGTCGCGGGCTTCGCGGGGAAAGTCGTCGCTGTACTTGCGATACATCTCGACGTAGCCGCGCGCGGTTGCACTGATCGATGCGAGGGCTGCCGCATCGGGTTGCTTGAATAGCCGCTGCCGCACGATCTGGTAAGCCTCGACCGATGAAGCCGGTCGCCATTGGTCGGCGACGCGACGCACGACGTTCTGCAACCGCTTGAGCGCCTCCAGGCCGTGGGCACCACCAACTTCCTCAGCGTTACCGGCGGCGATCTTGTCGGGGGCGTCTCCGGTCTCGGAGGCGGGAATCGAGATCACCAGCAGCACACCCGAAGTGCCCTTGGCAGCCTCGGTCAGCGACTGCGCGAAGGTGAACTGGTCGTCAAAGGTGCCGCCAGCAAGGTCGTCACGGCCAACGAGCGAGCGTGCGTAGGCCACCCATTCGTCGATCAGAATGACGGCAGGGGAGTGCTTCTGCAGCAGGTCGTGCAACGCTTCGCCGGGGGTGGTGCGTTCGGCGTCGGCCTTGGCGACCAGTGCGTAGGCTTCGGGCCCGCCGAGTTGCCAGGCCAGCTCGCCCCACAGGGTATTGACGTGCGTGCCGTCGTCCTTGGTTTCACCGGCGGGGCTGAAGTGGTTGCCGACGATTGCGACGCGATTTATCTTCGCGCCGGAGTATCCGTTGGCGGACAGTAGCTCCTGGGTGTCTTGAGGAAACTCGCCGATGGGCAGTCCGGCGGCGACGTGCCACAGCGCCAGCATGGAGTGGGTCTTGCCGCCACCAAAATTGGTCTGCAGGTTGATCACCGGTGGCGCGTTATCGTCGCCGGAGATACGACGGACAGCGCGGCCAACGAGATCGGTCAACCCCTCGGTGAGGTAAGTGCGTCTGAAGAACTCGACCGCATCCGCGTAGCCAGAATCCTGTTCGCCGCCGAATGCGACTTTGTATAAGTCGGCGGCGAACTCGGAGGCGGCGAAGTTCCCGGTGGCGACGTCATCGTGGGGCGGAAGCACATCTCGCCAAGGCTTGAGACCGGACGCCTCCGGGTTGTCGACCGCCGCCTTCAGAGTCTTTTTGTCCTCTTTGTCGGCGGTGACGCGACGCAGGTTGAGCCGGATCGCGTGCACCTCGTCGGCTTCCTTGGTGGCACCAACCAGCTTGAGCAGTCGCTCGCCGGTGTCCAGTGCGCGGTAGGCGTCGTCGTCGGAGAAGGTTCCGTTGTGCGCCCAGTTGTTTCGGACCTCGCGCAGTTCGATCGCGAAGGACTCGCCGGCCTTGCCGAAAGACTTGTTGAACGGATACCAGCCGGCCTTGAAACTGCTGGTGATGCTGCTCTCAGTGAGGATGCGGAACTGCACTTGGGGATCGTGGGGATTGTAGGTCTTATCTGCTGGGGCGCCCTTCTTGCCGTCTTTGATTTGGACAAGCTTGGTCCACGCGGCGCCGAGCGCAGGGTCGCCTTGACCGATCACCGATGCGATGAAGTCATCTAGCGCCGGGGCCATCACCTCAAACATTCGGTTGATGCGGTCGCGGTTACTCAAAGCCATATCAATCGTCCCCTAAGCTCATATCGTCGTTCAGATCGTCGGGCTCGAACTGTGCAGAGTCTTCATTGGCGAAGCCTTGGTCGATATCGCGTTGGACGGCTTTGCCGATCGCCGATTCGACCAACTGGCAAAGCGACTCGCGTCGGAAGCTGAAGTAGGCGTCGAAGTCATCTGCGCGCAGGAACTCGGCCGGAATGAGGTGAGTTGCGACCAGCTCGTCGAGTCGTTGCTCCGCGATCTGCGCACGGGCTTCGATAACCGACAGATAGGAGGATGGCGCCGCGCCACCGATGGTGCGGTTCGTGCGAGCGCTGATCGTCGTCTTGTTGACGATGCTTTCGCGGCGCTCGGGGTCAATGCCGTTGTCGTCACACCACTTCTGCGGAAACACGTGGTGGATGTCGACAGCGAGGTCGACGTACTGCACTTTGTCGAGAGCCTTGTCCTCCATCCAGTCCCGTGCACCTCTGGCGAGGATGAGCGCCGCAATACCCTTATAGGCCGCCGCGTTTCGGGTCCGCAGGGAGTGCAGACGCGACTCCGTGAAGCTGGCGTCTTGGATGGTCCGCGGTATCGGGGCGGACTCGTCGATCGCCCACGCGGGGACCGCTTCGATATCGCGGGCGAAGCGTGTTTCACTCGCCGAGCCGTAGAGTTCGCCGAGTACCCCGCACCAAAACCAGCGGACTAGACGCTCGCTGACGCTGACCAGATCCGCGTCCTTGCCCAGCGCCACCTTGACGGTCGCCAGTGGAACGAGTTGCTTGGGGTACGGCACGTCGCGCGGGGCGAAGATATGGCGGTCCGCCAGGAACGTCGCGGCCCAGACGAATGCCTCCCGCAGCGGGTCACGCCACTGCAGGTAGTCGGTCAGCGTCAGCTTCAGCACGTCCTCACGCTTCGCCGAGATCGCCGGTGGTCGGTCGGAGGTGTCGGCGAGATGTCGCTGCCGGGTGGTGAGCATTGTAACGGCCTGCAGGAAGTCGGTGTTTTCGACGGCGTTCAGCACTGGGGAGGACGCCCACTTGAGCTGGGTCTCCTTCCAGTCGTCGTTCAAGCGGAAGTCTTCCCCCGCCGACTCAAAGTAGTGCGCATCGCCGGCGAAGACGGCGGTCAGCAACTCGAATACATTGAGCGGCAGACCACCGATGTTGACTTTCTCGAAGACAGTCGCCACGGCCGCCTTGTCGGTGTTCTCATCGAGGATGATCGCCGGGATATCGTAGGTAGCGGCGGGTTTGATGAATCCTTCGTGGAACTTCTTGCCGAGTTCTCGGTCCTGCAGTTCAAGGATCCAGCTCATGTAGTCCCCGTAGAGCAGGTGCAGCGGGAAGTAGCCATGTTCGCGCTGTTTTTCGGGCTCGCTCAGGTCGAGGACGACGTCCTTGCCGAAGTTGGTGCGGATGACACCATCGGCGGGAATCGAGATGATCGCTTCATCGACACGGTTGGAGTCACTCAGTGCCGTCTGCATGTGGACGAGGTAGCGGCGGTCGAGCAGCTTGCCTCGGCTGTCCTTCGTCGCAACGACGCCGTTACCGCTGAGCGCCTGGGTAAGTGAGGTGAGGCGCTGTTGTCCGTCCAGTAGTAGAAACTTCGCTTCGACACCCGCTGCCAGATCGACGCCTTCGATTGCGCGAGGCTTGAATCGCACGTGAGAATTGCCGGTTTTCAGGAGCATCACGGCGCCTAAGGGGTGTCCGCGCAGCACCGTGACCAGGAGTTGACGGATGCGTTCATCTTCCCACTTGTAACCGCGCTGAAAGTCCGGCAACTGGATTTCGCCCGAGCGAGTCCACGCCAGGTACTCACCCAACTCGTGCATCGGCGTCAGGAATCCCACGTCAGTCCTCCTCAGTGAAGTCGAATGCACTCTGCGAGCTCCCCGCCGGTGCATCGGACCTGGCGACGTCGTGAATCTCCGGCCAGCTAGTAACCAAGGTGTTGAAGTTCAGCGCATCTTTGGTCCAGCCGTTGGCCTCGGCGATTCGGAACAGCAAATGCGCAAGCTCCTTGACAAGATCGGCGTCGATGGCTCCGTCGGGGCGTCTCAACGCGGTGCGCAGGAACTCCCCGGCGGGCGTGACGCCTTCGCCTTCCATGACCCTGATGAGGTGGTGCAGGGCTTCCCAATTGCTGGCGTGCAGGTCAGTGAGCATGTCGTAGTCCGCGCTCAAATCCGACGGCTTGATCAGCTGGACTTTCCCCGCCCGGCTAGTGAGGATGCCGCCGCGGTCCATCGTGTCGACAGTGGTGTTGCGGGCATTGGCGAGGTTGTTAGCGTCACCGAAAGTTCCTGTGTTGTATCCGTGTTGGCGGTACCAGGCGATCGCAAATCGCGTCGTCGAGTCGAAATCGCCTTCTTGTTCGTTGAGCACTTGGTCGAGGATCTCGTTGATCCGGGCCAACGCAGAACGCACCGACATCTTCGACCCGTCGGGTTCCAGCACTGCCGAATAGCGGGAGAACACGGCCATACCCGGCCCTATGGCTGCCTGCGGCAGATCAACCGGTGCGATCGCGCCGTGCTGGAGTTCTTTCAGTGCCGAAGGAAGCTCGGCTTTGAGGGTCTCGACGAACTGGCGGCGATCTGTCGGCGTGGCATCCTGCGGCCGCGGGCGGAGGGCTAGGACGATCGATGACGCTAGAGCGTTGGTACCCACGCTGATCATCCGACCACCTCGCTCACTTCGCAACGGCCAGGTTGCGGTGACTTCCCACCCGGATCGGATCATCCCTTCCAACAGAGTTTCCCAGCCTGTAGACGCTTCACCAGTTTCCGTTGTTTCGGACTGCTTAAATGCGTAATAGACAGTGATCGGGAAATCCGGTAGCGCCGACTCGCGTGCTTGCCGGAAGACCTCCCGGAACCCGTCTTCGAAAAACTCCCGCGCACCATCCTTCCCACCGTGCCGGTAGGGATTGGCGACGAGTTCTTCAGCCTTTGGTACCAGCATGGTGCTCAGCAGCTCCGGATGAATAGTCCGCAGGGATCGGCGAAGCCACACGTAGAAATAGTCGGATAAATCTGAGTAGCCGATGTTGTCGTAATAGGGCGGGTCGGTTGATACCAGGACATCGTTCCTTGGTCTCGAAGCAGCATCGCTCTGGACCGCTATTCCAGCCGACGACGCCGCAGGAACCGTGTCGAGCGCTCTGCCGATACCGCGCAGCATGAACCAGAAGTTTCCTGACGCCGCGCTCAGCGGATTTGCTTCAGCGAAGTCCCATGTCATGGGAATTGCTTGGCGAGCGAACGTGTTTCGGATTCCTTCGTTCTTTGGATCCGGCATCCATGTCGAAATGGATGATCCATAGTCGGCCAAACGGCTCACGGCAAAACCCAAGTAGGTTGCAATCGCATCGGCGTATGCCGCAGCTCCGGTGCCGCCGACTTCAAGGCGATCGCCTTCGGCCATGCCGGCGGCGAGGGCGTCGGCCAGCACTTCTCTACGGGCTTCGGCGACAAGGTCGCTAAACGTAGTAAGGGCCGTCAGTTGCCGCGCCGTAAAGAGATCAGCGAACGTGGTCACGCCGAAACCCGGTGGTGAGAACCAACGGGGATTCGTTGCAATATCACCGCCCGGCGCGTCAGTGGGGCGCTCAATCTCGGACGCCGCCTCATGTTCGCGTGTGGGTTCAACGTAGATACGGGTGCGGTTGCCTTCGGCCACGGTGGCTATGAGCTGTTCACCCATCCGTCCGGCCCGTCCCTCAGCGCGGACGTAGTTGAGTTCTGTGGCAGATCGACACCCGATGCAGATGGCGCCGGTGCGGCCCACGGTTCCGTCGGTGTCCTTGCCGGGAGCTCGTTTTGGGTCATGCCCGATGGTGAAGCGAACTTCGCCTTCGACGACGGACGGCAACACGTAAGCCTCTTTGCCCTTCTTCTTTCCTAGCCACCAGGAGCGCACCAGCGGCATGGCGATGCCGCAGGCGGGGTTGGGGCAGGTGACGGTGCGTGCCCAGATCCATGCGATCACGGTCGCCTGCGAGCCGTCGGACAAGGTGGCCATGGGGTAGAGGTGTCCAATGCGCCTCTCGGCTTCGTCGCGCATCCATTGGCCGTAGCGGCGGACGTCCTCAGCCAGTCCGGTTGCGGCCGGCCACGGATGGGCGAGTTGGTCCTTGGCGACGTCCGGGGATACCGGCGCGTTGCCAGCAAACCTAGGCGGAATCTCGATTAGCGCCTTGTTTATCAGCACTGCAACGGGATTCAGGTCCGATGCGTGTGCCTCCAGCCCGAGTCGCTGTGCCTCCAGCGGAATGGTTCCACCGCCGGCGAAGGGGTCGAGGATCGGCGGTGGATTGCCGCCGGTGGATTTGAGGATCTCGGCGTGGGCTTCAGCGAACAGCTTCTCGTCGCGAATATTCTCCCAGACGACGAGCCGCTCGATAAGCTTGTGTAGCCGTTCGCGCTCCTTGCGTTGCAACTCCTCAGTCGGGAACTCCTCGAGATTCGACGACGGGTCGTCGACGAGCTGCGCGAACAGCACCGCACGGGCCGCAGCGAGGGGGCGTCGGGCCCACCACAGGTGCAGCGTGGAGGGATGACCGTGCCGAATCGACTTCTCACGGGCCGACTCTCGGTTGATCACCTCGAGAGGAAGTGCCACCTCGATCAACTTGCGCTTCTGAACCACAATGACCCTTCTGCCCAGCTCTCGGGCATGACCACGCGGCGCCGCGGCGCCACTGCCTGCTGAAACCCATCGAAATTGCGTGACGACACCCGGCTCATCCCACAGACTCGACCTATCGCATATGCGAGTATTCGGCCGTGGCGACGGTGGAGGCGGCGTTCAGGCGGGCGCGAGAGCATTCCGTGCAGCACATGGCGGCCTGTGAGCGAGCGTTTCTGCGGTGGGGTGAAACGGCTGTCACCGAGATCGTGATCTCCCGCTCCGCTACAGCCGTCAGCGTGGTTCCGTTCACTCAGCCCGCAGAGGCCACCAGTGGCGCCGACTGGATCTGGTGGTGGGTGGACGCCGACTCCGCTTACGGGATGCTTGTGCAGGCAAAGCGTCTGAACGTCCACCGAGGCAAATGGCGATTCGACTTCGGATACGGCAGCTCCGCGGGCAGTCAGCAGTCGAGTCTGAGGGCGACAGCGGCGAATCTGGATCTGGTACCGGTGTGCGCGTTGTACCTGGGTACGGGCGACTACCGGAACTGGGAGCGGTGTTCCGACGATCACCGAGTGAGGCGCTGTCCGTCGTGTGTGAAACGCTCTGTTTCCCTGATGCCGGCTCTGCTGGCCGACCCGGTGATCGTCAACGATTCCGCGACCACGTACGAACGTTCGGTTGCACTCGAAGAAATGTGGCTGCCTGGCCCGAGCAGTCCTTTGTTCATACCCGGGTTGAGTCGACAGCTCGATCCTGAACTCGTCAACTTTCTGCTGACGCCTCAGCGAGGTGTCCGGGCAGTGGCGAAGTCGACGATCGACCGGATCCTGAGGGTGCGTGCGGGGCAGTTCAGCGCAGATTCGCCAGTTGTACCGAGCACGATGCACGACGGTAGCCATGACCGCCTTGGACCCGTCTTCCCGGACCTGCCCTCTGACACCGGCCACTTTGGTGTTCCCTACTTCAAGCACGTGCTCGGCCCTCTGCGTCGCGTTCCACCCGATTACGTCCTCGAAATCGAGTCGCGGGAGTTCGGCGTCGGTGAAGTGTCGTCGAACATGCCCGGCGATGTGGCAGGGGTTGTCGTTGTGCGGTTGCCTCAAAATGGCTGAGTCCCCTTCGCCCACATCTTCGCCCAATCGCCGCGGATGCCGGTCGAGTGAAAATCACCCAGATCCGTTGATGCGAAGGGGTTGTCGAGGTAGCGAACCTCATCATGGTCCGACCCTCGCGGATCAACCCTGACCAATGCCAGCCGGTATCGCGGGACCGCGTTCTTGCCGACCATCACCTCGTTGTGGGTGACGAAGAAGTCCTTGGCTCCGTCTAGCCTGGCTTTGACCTCGATACGGTAGGTGTCGCCCCCTGAGTCCGACGATAGGATGTCGAATCCTTTGTTATTGAAAGGCTGTTCGACTGGTATGCGGCCAAGTGCTCGTTCCGTCGACATCACTAGATCAACACCACGGCGTTCGACCTCTTTGGTTTCCTTGGCGTGGATTGGCGCCGACGCGGGAAGTTCACCGTCAACCATCGCTACGGGCAGTACGAGTGCCGCGGTGACGATGCGCGGTGGCTTGGTCGACATCAGTGATTGCTTGTCGAGCAGTTCAAGCCGGTTGCGTAGGCGCGCGTCGAGCTCGACTGCCTTGCGGTTGAGGCTCTCGGCGGACTCCTTCGGCTTTTCGCCGGCCTGCTCCTTTTCGGCGGCCACAGCAGCGTCGAGAAGCATCCGATCGCGTTCACCTTCAAGGCGTTTCACCACTAGATCGCGACACTTCGCGAGCTCTGCGGCACGACGCGGTTGCACCTCGGATAGGTATTCAGGGAGTTGGGTCGTGATGATCCAGCTGTTGGCGCGGTCTTCGGCGTCGGCCAGCCAGGGGAGTTGGCGCGCGGTGGCGACGGCTGGTGTGTCGGGTGCGGCGACGCAATCGAGATAGGGTGCCGGACCCGCAGGCGTAACGGTGCCGAGGCTGTCGACGTAGGCGTAGCCGAAACGTCGGGACACCGCAGCACCGGTGGCATCGGCGACCTCTTCGACAACGCCGACGAGCAGGTGAGGCTCCTCCAGCGTCGCTGACACCAGCACGGTGCCGCTGTTGAGGGTGCCGCCAAAGTGTCGTATCGCTTCGTCCATCACTGCGTCGTGCAGCGGGTGTCCCGGTGCGAGCAGGTCGGCGCGTGCCCGCTCTTCGGAGTGCACATGTTCAAGGTCGAAGGTGACGCGGTCATACTTTGTCGCGATCGGCTGGTACTTGCTGGCTCTGATTTGTGCCGGCACGTTGGCGATTTCGTAGCGGCCTCGCTCGCGTTTGGCGATGCGGCCACCGAGTCGGGTGAACGCTGCCTTGAATGCCAGCTCGATGTAGTGCGGCTGGAGTCGGCGTGCGCGGGCCTCGTCCATGGCGGCGCGGAGCTTGGCGAGGTCGGCGTCGGCGAGATGGTCCGAAGCGAGTGCTCGTTCGTCGAGCAGTTCTTTGAGCCCGTCGGACACTTTGTGGTCGATGACTTCGTGCATCTTGGCGCGAACTTCGGGAAGTTCGCCGTACCGGATCGCGTCCAGAAGCAGTTCCCGCAGGGGAGTTTCCGAGAATGCTTCGCCGAGGACGTCGAAGACTTTGCCGCCGTAAGCTTTCCGCTGTTCCTCAATCTTGGCAAGCAGCCGGACAAAGACGTCACCTTCGCGGGTATTGCTGGCGACGATGTTCCAGAGGCGGCAGACTTCCTCTTGGCCGATGCGGTGGATACGGCCGAAGCGCTGCTCGATCCGGTTGGGGTTCCACGGCAGGTCGTAGTTGACCATGAGGTGGGCAGCTTGCAGGTTGAGGCCCTCGCCGGCGGCATCGGTGGCCAGTAGGATCTGGCAGTCCCTGTTCTTGGTGAATTCCTCGGTGATCATGCGGCGCTCTCTGCGGCGCACTCCGCCGTGGATCGCCTGCACGGCGTTGGGCTTGCCGATTAGCGTCCGGATGCGACCGGCCAGGTAGTCGAGGGTGTCGCGGTGCTCAGTGAAGATGATCAGTTTGCGCGGCCAGCCGTTCGCGTCGACGGTCAGCGCCTCGTCCTGGAGGATGTGGCTGAGCTCGGTCCACTTGCGGTCGGTGCCGGAATCGCGAACTTGCTTGGCGACCGTCGTCAGCTCGGCTAGTTCGAGCAGTTCGGCATCAAGTTCTTCGACTGTCTGCGCGGCGGTGGCGGCGTCGAGGAGCTCCTCTTCGAGTTCCTCGATCTGCTCGGAGCTGTAGTCATCGGCGTCGAGTCCTTCGACATCGACGGTCGGCTCCCTGTCGGTGTAGGTGCCGTTGAGGATTTCGAGCTTCTTGCGCTCGAGCCGTTCAGTGCGGCGCACGAGGCTCTTGTAGATGGCTTCGGGGCTCGATGCCAGGCGGCGCTGCAGCACGGTCAGGGCGAAGCCGACGGTGTTCTTGCGTTTGCCGCCCACCCGGTCGGCACGATTCATGCCCTCGCGGACGTAGGCGGTCACCTGTTCGTAGAGCGAGTACTCCAGTTCGGTGAGTTCGTAGGGCACGGTCTCGGCGCGGCGCTCCGGAAAGAGCTTCTTCCCGTCGAAGGTCAGCAGGTCTTCTTTGACCATGCGGCGCATGATGCCGTCAGTGTTGGCGGTCTTGGTGTGCTTACCTTCGAAGCGGTCGCGGTCCAGCAGGGTGAGGAAGAGCTGGAAGTCCTCTTCCTTGCCGGAGTGAGGAGTGGCGGTCATCAGCAACAGGTGGCGGGTGATGCGGCCGAGCATCTCCCCGAGCAGGAAGCGCTTTGTCTTCTCCAGCTTGCCCCCGAAGTAGTGGGCGCCCATCCGGTGGGCTTCGTCGACGATGATCAGGTCCCACTCGGTCTCCTTGAGTTGGGCCTGCAGCTCCTCATTGCGCGACAGCTGATCCATCCGCGCGATCAGCAGTGGGTTGCTTTCGAAGACGTTGAGGTTGACGTTGGCGTCGATGAGCTGGTTGGTCAGTAGGTCGAACCGCAGCCCGAACTTGAAGAACAGTTCGTCCTGCCACTGCTCGACCAACCCGCCGGGGGCGACGATCAAGCATTGGCGCACGTCGTCGCGCAGCAGCAGCTCTTTGATGTACAGGCCGGCCATGATGGTCTTGCCGGCGCCGGGGTCGTCGGCGAGCAGAAATCTCAGTGGAGTTCGGGGAAGAAGCTCGCCGTAGACGGCCCTGATCTGATGGGGGAGCGGCCTGACGTCGCTGGTGGCCACGGCCAACATCGGGTCGAACAACCCGGCCAGGGTAATCCGTTGGGCCTCGGCGACCATCTTGAAGTCGGTGGCGTTGGCATCGAACGCCCGGCTGCCGGTCTGGGCGACGGTGAGGTTGTCCTGATCCTTGCGGAACACCACCTGCTGGCCGAGCGCACCGTCGTTGGTCTTGTAGGTCAGCTCCAGAGCGTCGGTGCCGTGCCACTGGGCAAAGATCACCGTGATCACCTGGGCTGGAATCAAGCCGTCGATGCGCAGGCCAGGCTTCAACTCTTCCAGCAGCACTTCTTGTCCTCCCCTGTAGACAGCTGAACGACGCTAGTCCACCCCTCCGACAATATCCGGGGTAGTCCGCGAATCGTCGCTAGGTCCGCTAATCTCCCGCAGGAAGCAAGTCGATCAACGGGGACCATGAGCAGCGACGCACAGCCGTCAACAGCGGCGATTGGTGATGAAGTACGAGGCTGGGTAGATGCGGCCAAGGCGGTGGCAGCTGCACGCCATGAGATTGCTGGCACGGCCGGCACCCAATCCGCCGCGCTACGAGCACGCACCGCGAAGGCGCTGCGCAACAACCGCTACCTCTGGCACGTCATCCCGCTACGCGCCGACGATCTGCCGCTTGTCCACGCCATGGCCAGGGCATCCTGCCTCCCGTCAATTCATCCGGACTTCCAGCGAGAACTTGACCGGCTCACCACCGAAGTCGCCGCGGCCACGGAGGACCTGAGGAAGGTCACGGGGTTCGGCCGCCTGCTGCTGTTCGGCGGAACCCGAGACAAAGCAAATCAAGCGGCGCAATTCCTCACCGACTACAGACGGTGGTTCCTGACTAGTGGTGTTGGACAGGCGATCGACCAGGCCAAGCCGGTCGATAATCCCCGGATCCGCGCCCTCACTGTCCGCGACATCCTGACCGACTGGGTGGGCTTCAAACAGCAGCTACCCGACCACGGCCAAACTGCCGAGCTGGTCGACTCGACGACCTTCGCGATCCTCCCGAACGCCACCGCCGTCATCCACCGTGCGGCTACCGAAGAGTCCAAGCTGCGCAAAGCTGCGGTCGACGCCGGTAACGCCGTCCGCGCCAAAGAGACCGATCGCATGCTGGCCGACATGTCAGTGGAACGGCTTCGCGAAGCCACCCGCGACAAGATCCGCGTCGGCGCTCTCACCGACAACGGCATCACCACTGTCCTCGAGGTCTTGGTGAACGAAGCAATCCTCGAGCACTTCGACGGCATTGGGCAGACGTCTGCAACCCGCATCCGCGGAGCCGCCCGGACACTGCGGCAGAACACCTACGACGAGATGCCGATGCGCATCGACATCAAGAATCGCACCCCGGAGCACACCGAGTTCCTTCGCCACCTGCGCGCGTGGGATGCGGCACGCCGGGCATCCGCGTCGACGGCCGACATGGCAATTGTCGAAGAGTTGGCGCCTGTCGCGGCCGCGATCGACAACACGGTCACCCACGCCATCATCATCCCCACCGCCTTGTCGACTGTCGCGGACTTCCGGGACGCCGTTCAGATCGTGGCCCGGGCAGCCCGAGCGATCGCCGACGCCCGAGACGCTGCGACAACCGGCGACCCCTGGGAAGACTTCCTCACCCGTCCCGCGGACTACTTCGCGCTCCTCGCTGAACTCGGATTCATCACTGAGGACGACGAGAAAACTCACGGTGACCTGCCTACCGAAATCATCGAAGCAGTACGTGATTTCGAGTTGAAGGGCGACTACCTCACTGCATCGCTACGCGGCTACCAGAGCTTTGCGGCACGTTTCGCACTGGTCCAGCGCAAGGTCATCATTGGAGACGAGATGGGCCTGGGCAAGACCGTCGAGGCTATCGCCACGCTGGCGCACCTGCGAGCAAAGGGTGACAACAACTTCCTGGTCGTGTGCCCCGCCGCCGTGGTGACCAACTGGGTTCGCGAGGTCAGCGCGAAGTCGAATCTGCCCGTACACCGTCTGCACGGCCCCGACCGGCAATGGGCGGCGAAGAACTGGCAACGCAACGGCGGCGTGGGCGTCACGACCTTCGATACGCTGCGATGGCTCAACGATGAGGTGTCGGTTCCGGCGCTCAGTTGCGTGGTCGTCGACGAAGCGCACTACATCAAGAATCCCGACGCCCTTCGCACGCAACGAACCGCACAGCTCATCGACTCGTGTGAACGGGCGATTCTGCTCACCGGCACGCCACTGGAGAATCGACTCGACGAGTTCCGCAACCTCGTCGGTTACCTCCGCCCGGACCTCGTGTTGGATGCGAACGAATTCGCGCCTAAGAAGTTTCGCCACCAGGTAGCGCCGGCATACCTACGCCGCAACCAAGAAGATGTCCTCACCGAGCTTCCCGAACTGGTGGAGGTCGATGAGTGGATGCCGATGTCAGGAGACGACGCCGCGGCGTACCGCTCCGCCGTGCAGCAGCGCAACTTCATGGCGATGCGCCAGGCCACGATGAAGCAGGGAATCAAATCGACCAAGATGCAACGCCTGGTCGAGATCGTTCAAGAGGCAGAGGCCAGCGGCCGCCGCATCGTCGTCTTTTCGCACTTCCTCGATATCTTGAGCGACGTTGCACGGCATATGCCGGGCCGGGTCTTTGGACCACTGACCGGCTCGGTCGCCGCCAGCCAACGCCAGGTAATGGTCGACGACTTCTCAGCTGCCAACAAGGGCGCCGTGCTGGTGGCCCAAATCGTTGCTGGCGGAGTGGGTCTCAACATCCAGGCGGCTTCGGTCGTTGTGATCTGCGAACCGCAGCTCAAA
This sequence comes from Mycolicibacterium neoaurum, assembly GCF_036946495.1. NCBI lineage: Bacteria > Bacillati > Actinomycetota > Actinomycetes > Mycobacteriales > Mycobacteriaceae > Mycobacterium > Mycolicibacterium neoaurum. The sequence continues at coordinate 414,977 of NZ_JAQIIX010000001.1, read as the reverse complement.
CCAACCACCGAGTGGCAAGCTATCGCACGCGCGCATCGCATGGGCCAGCTCGAATCCGTTCAAGTCCACCGACTTCTGTCCGACGAAGGAGTCGACCAGAGGCTTCGTGAGATTCTGGCCACCAAGAAGGAACTCTTCGAAAGCTTTGCCCGCGAAAGCGAAACCGCAGCAAGCGCCCCGGAAGCCTACGACGTCACCGAGGCCGAGCTCGCACGCGACATCATCGCTGCCGAACGCGAGCGACTTTTCGGTCAATCGGTGAAGACCGCGCCCTCGACAGCGCCAGGTGAGCCACCGAAGACGTCGCCCCCGACTGAGAAGCCCACCGTATCTCGACCGGCAACGACCACGACAGAATCCGTCAGACCGATTGCGCCAGCGACTCGGCACCGCGTTGTGAGACCTGCACCGCCAGTGCAGAATTCGACCCGGTCAGAGAGCCTCCAGGACCGACCGCGTCGCGTGGTTCCAGAACGCCTTCAATCACCGGTTCCGATCAGCGATGCGCGGCCGCAGACCTCCAGCTCTGCACCTCCCGCGCTGCGGGCGTATCCCGTCTTCTCTGAGCCTTTATCGCCGATCTCCCAAACACCGGCCGACCGCATCATCGAGAATATCGTTCGCATCGTGGGTGCGGAAGGTCCTCTGACTGGGTGGCGGCTGCACCAGGTCTACCGAAAGTGCGCGACGGGCCGAGAGTCTCACGATGAGTTCTCGCGTCTGCTCAATCGGGCTATTTCAGCTGCAGACCGGCAGCAGCGCATCGTCTCGGAAAACCCATTGAACCAGTCCGGCAACAAACCACGGACTTTCAGACTGCGGAACCAGTCATCAACCGTCGCACGTGAACTCGGCCCGAGGACCATCGATATTGTGCCTCCGAGGGAGGTGCAGCAGTACTGCCGCACCGTGTCCGCCGGCCAATCGCTATCGGCTGGCGAACTTGTGGAACGGGTGGGCAGGCTGCTCCGCAACGAGCACGTCATAAGCGAGCTTCAGAAAGCGGTGCTCGCGGCCCAGCGCATAGATCAGAAGTCCGCTGGCACACGCTCAGGTGACGCGGTGTGTCCGTCGTGCTTTACGATCCATGCCGGCGAGTGCGCTTGACTACCTTGAAATCTCAGCGCGCCAGCACTGTCGCCCAATGCTCGGCTTGTTCGGCGGCGTCGAGCAGTATTCGAGCCAGCGCTCGTGATTGCTCCGCGGACAGCGGACCATTACCAGCGATGTCAAGGTAGATCTCGACGAAGTCATGCGAGCTGAGTTCTCCGGTGGGGTGTTGAATGGCGGACAGGTGTACGCCGACGTCGTAACCCTCGACGCTTTCCTCGTCGGTGTAGACGATCCTGTATAGCTCGTCGCCATCCAGCTGCCAGTCGGTGCATCCTGCTGCGCCGTGGGGCAGCGCAGGTCCAACCTGATCGACTGTCGTCATCATCATCCCTCGTGTTCTTTTAACTGCCCCTGCGCTCAAGCTTCTTGACATCCGCTGCCGCCAATTGGCGCAGCCTCCATTCGTAGATCGGATCCGCGGCACGGTAGGGTGCGTCGCCATCCAGGACGAGTTCAAAAAGGTCGAGCATGGCCTTGCCGCGTCTTGCTCTGTCTTTCGCGAGCAGCCGCCTGCGCCACGCCGAGTCGCTGAGCACGGTGGCCAGCCGAATGATCTCGGGATACATGGCTGCGTTGCGGCTCGCACTGCCCGCGCCTCGTTGGGCTTCATCGGGTTGGATTTCGGAGAGTCGGAATCCGATCGCTTCCAGCGGTCGCCAGTAGTTCCACTGCTCCACGATGTCGTAGGCGTCGGTGACAGATTGCAGAATCGCGGGCCGGCCGTGTTGATGGATGAGACGTTGATGCCGCCGGTGTGCAAGCAGAATATCGGCACGTGAGGCGCCAACGATTTTGACGATCGGGCGGGTTGGGTCGGCACGAAAGGCCGTGCCGTTGAGCCATATGCTGTGGTTGACGCACACCACGTTGTCGTGGGTGGACCAGACGCGCGGGAAAGAAATTCGTTGCCCGTGCCTGGACGCGCACAATGGACATCCGGGCCCGACCGATTCCACTTCGTGTTGCAGCAACTCAGGATAGGCGTCGATATCGCCCGCAATTCGTAGTTCGGGCAGCGCGAAGGCGAGGGCTCGATCGCTCATCGACACGCTGGTGGCGAGAGCAGCTCTTATCGTTGGTCCTCGGCGGGTTAGAAGTGCTTCCAGGCGAGCACGGCTGATGCCGTTCGCCTTCGCCAGACGGGCGAGGTATTCGGCAAGGACTTCGTTGGGCAGCGGTCTCACCGGGCGGGGAAGTGTTGGGTTGCCGATGCTGGAGGTGAGCGTTGTCATGATCGTGACCTACCCGGCCTTGGGGGCGATCGGGTGGCTGGTTGCGGACTCCGCTGCGTGGTCGATAATGGCTGCGTCGAGTGCCTCCCGTGTGATCGCATCGTCTCCGCTGAGGATGGCCGTGATCGCGGAGACCCGGATGAGATGACTCAGACTGCTGATCGACCCACCCGTTCGTTGGTGTAGGTATTTCGAGTTGCGAGTCAAAGTGCCCTCTCGGTGCCTGTAGAGGCGCAATGCTGATTCCATTGATGCAACAAGTGATTTCCATTCGTCGTTGAATGGAAAGTTGCCCGTCTTGATCAGAACGGACCGACCCGAGATTTGCCGGCCGCGGACTCCGGTGAACAGCCCGGAGCGCTCCACGTTGATGCCCGCGTAGACGAATGTGGCGGGCATGTGCTCGCTGAAGTACTTCAGATGATCGGACATGTCCTCGCCGGCGGCACTGGCAAGGTTCAGGTTGTGGATCTCGTCGACAATGACGAGCTCGGTCCGGGCCTCGGTGAGCACGTGGCACACGGCATCGGCGATGTCTGTGGTGTTGTGACGTTGCCGCGTAGGAAGTCCGAGGAAGTTGGCGAACTCTGAAGCGAGCTTGCGGGGCGAGCCTTTCGGCGGTGTCGTGATGTAGACAACAGGTATCCGGTCCTGGCCGGGGTACCGGCGGCGTACGTTCTGCTCGTGGATCTTTCCGAGCAACTTGATGGTGGTGGTCTTCCCACTCGCCCACGGCCCTGACACGATCATGGATCGGCGGGCGCCGCATTCACGTTGATTGAGCAGAGTCAGCAGCCGGCCCTGGCGGGTGATGTGGCGGACCGTTGAAGTCTCGATGATGACCAACTCCGAATGGTAGGCCATGCGTCGGTCATCGAAGGCGAGCTTCTCCGCACCGGTGAGCGTGCTGTAGTAATCGTGATCGGGTAGGTCAAATACTGCGGGTTTGGCATCGACGAATCTGCGCCAACCATCAAGCGTTACTGACGGCAGCTGACGGGGGTCGAGGTCGGGCTCGGCCGCCTGCTCATCGACAGTCATCTTCGAATCACCATGTGTCGGATTCCTTCTCGGCGTCGAATACGGGTAGTGGGATGACGTCGGCGATATCGTCGTCTTCCTCCGGGCACAACTGAGCCGTAGGCTGGTTCGCTGCTGGCGGCACTGTGGGTGGTAGTGCCGCCGCCGCCCGCGTCCGGGCGATGGCCCGGCGGTCCTTTGCGGTGCGGCGACGCCGAGTCGGCGGCTCGGGTGCCACGGACGCACGTCCCAAGAGGTCCTCGACTGCGGCCGTGATCGCCTCTTGCGAGGTTCGTCGCTCTCCTCGACTTGTCTCGAGTTGACGTGCATGCTCCCACAGTGACGACCCAAACGGCTGCGGTGCGGTGTGGAGCTGCGTCCAGCAGGCCATCAGGAAACCCTCGCCGTGGTGGTTGCGAACCCAGATGCGACTGACGTCGTAGGGGTCGTAGTGGACCTGCCACTGCGTGCCCTTGCCGGGTACCCCGGAGATCTCACCCCGCGCAGCGTCCAAGTCGTCGCTGTCGTAGGTCCGGTAGTCGATGGTGATGCCCGCGGCTGTCACCGTCCGGTACAGGCTGGGTAGGAGTGCGATGTATTGGTCGGAGGTCAATGGCGCGGGGATGTATCCGCTGACGGCGAGCATGGACGCGTACTTCTCGTTCGGGGTCAGCTTTCGTTGCGGGTTCAAGGGGTCCCGCAGTCCATCGTGGGGTCTGTTCTGCCAGGCGACGACGATCCATTCGTCCAGCAGATCCTGAAGCTCTTGCAGCGAGAAAACTGCATTCTGCTCGGCGTTCTTCCCTCGGTTCTCGACCGAGGATCCGAGGTAGCCTGTGACGTATTGTGCGAAAAGGGTTTTGACCGATCCCAGGGTGCGTTCCACGATCGGCTTATCGGTGGGCTCATCCTTGTGTGCTGGCTGCATGCTGATCCCGAGCGATCGGCATGCAGAGCGGAAAGTGCTCGACAGATAGACGGCGCCATTGTCGTACACGATGTTCTCGGGAACGATGACGGGGCGGGCAGCAGCGTGCTCAAGTCTGTCATCGACAGGCCGCATTGCGTGGTAGGGCAGGACCGAGTTCGACATTCGGACGGCATCGATCCACCCTGGCCGCATCGGTTCCGGCGTCATCGATTTCGCGACAAGAAGGGATGCGTCTACTGCCTTCGTTGTAGGTCGGAGAACCGCCGCAACGATTGTGCGCGTCGCAGCGTCGACGAGGCCCGTCAGCTCCACCCTGCCCCTCACCGACTCATCGAGCCGGATGCCGACATCGAACGGCGTGGTGTCGATCTGCATCCACTCACCGGGACGGCTCGCGACGACCTTACCGAACACGCCCTCCGGCTGATGGCACTTCGTCTGCCGGGTTCGAGCGGATCCAGTTGCGTGCCGCGCCTGGGGGAGCTGCTTCATCAGCCGATGAAACGTGCTGTGAGAAGGTAGTTTCACTCCGTCGCCGAACTTATCGACCACGCGCCGGTCCACATGCCATTTCAAGGCGATCTCTGTGCGCGTCGACTGCAGTTCGTTCTCGTTCAGCACCTCCAACAGCACGCCCACGTAGCGACTATCGACCCGCCGGGTTGGCGAGCGCCTGCGGTGAAGACGGCCGTCAACCAGCCCGGCAACGCCGGATCGTTCGTAACGACGACGGAGTTCTTGAAGGTACTTCAGGCCCAATGGGGTTCCAGCGGCATCAAGTTCGGAGCATTTGTTGCGTTCTCGCTGGCCGAGTGCTGTCGATCGAATGTCGTATCCGTTGCGCGGAGTGGTCTGCGGCGGTGAGCCGACTGGTATCCCGTCGACCACTTCGGAGATGTGGTGCTCGAGCCAGAGGACGCGCTCCTGGACCCGCCTCGGCAGCGCGGAGAAGTAGTCGGGTGGGATTGGGCGGCGACGAACGCTGGGGGATAGGACGTCGAATGAACTGTCCGCGAACAAGTCCGCAATCTTGACTGCTGCCAGCTGACCGTCCTCGCGACGTAGCTTCGCTATCATTCCGTCGATCGCCACCAGCTCGCAGAACTTGCCGTCGTAGCGACAAAAGTCGCCGATGGCGATTTTGGCGGGCTCAGCAGTCATCGTGTGGCCAACCGGATCAGCGTATGTTCACCGATCGGCGCCGAGTCGACATCGACGTCGATCTCGTGTGTCCAGAGCAGGTGATAGAGAGTGGGTAGTACCAATATCGGTTCGCCCGCCGCGAGGGCGGCTGCGCCGATTGTCTTCGGGTTGTGGGCCAGTAGCGAGGTCAGGTTGGTAACGACGTCCTGCCGTCGATTTCGCGGGTTCCGGTAGCCGGCGAGCCAACGCAAGTTCGCGGCTCGGATCGGAGGCTGATCTCCAACACGGCGGTAGGTCCACCCAGTACGCATGCACAGCGCAATGGTCGATTCGAATGCCTCGCGTGCGTCACCGTCCACGAGTCGGTCTGGTCGAACATCCACGACGACGCCGTCGCCGGATCTCGTTCGGAGGAACACATCAGGTGTGTGCCGCCGCTGTTTGCCTGCGGCCGAAACGAAGCGAAAAGCGAAGGGCTGTACTGATATTCCAATGATATCTGGATCGAAGTCGGCCGCGATCAGAAAATCACGTTCAACCCACGATTCGAATGAGATGTGCGACTCTGTGGCCGAGCACCACCACTCGCCGGTGAAGTTCTTCTGACCCTTGTACGTCGAGGCTTTGCGGACCGGCGCACATTTCTCGAACTGTACCGACCACAGCTCGTCGACCGGAATTTGAGCGACAGGTTCACCCTCAGCGGGCCGATAGTCAATCAGCTCGCTGTTTCGAATCTGCGCCGCCGCGCGCCCATGGGTGGGCACGTCTCTGATCGTATGGCCGAGATCGGCGAACTACTCGTCCGACACGCCTGAATCGCCCGATATGGAGAGCCGCATCCAAATGACCGGCGATGCCCATCCACTGTCATGCTCCGCTGCCGCGGTGGCCGTCACCGGGCTCAGTCGGCGTTCTCCGCGAACCGATAAAGCGGAGCCAGTACCTCTACGGCGTCTGCCACACCGTCGGGATAGTTGCGAGCTCGCTTGGGGTCTGGACGGGGGCCAACCGACTGTGCCTCGTATAGCGACACTGCAGCCTCAGTCATGCGAATTGCGTTTCCAAAGGAGTCGAGAGTGATCGCCAGCAGTGGCGTGTCGTCGAGTTCTTCGTCGTTGAGCACGTATCCCATCAGCCACTTGAATCCGTGAACGAACCCCGAGCCCAGTGAGTAGAAGCTCTTGGCGCTACGTGGGTGCATCACGGCGTCCAACTCGGCGTCAGCCTTGCGTGGCAGTTGCTCGTCCATCCAAATCTCCGCGCCTTCAACCAATTTGAGCGGTCCGCCACTTGGCCCAGTTATATGCTCGGCGGATAACGCCGCGATCTTGGCCTGCCGAGCAGCCACCCGTTCGCGCCGCTTCTCAAAGTTGGTCAGATCGACTTCCGCCAGTGGGTCTGTTCGTGCTGCCAGAGCCTCAGCCTCAAGCCTCTCGAACTCTTCTTGCCGGCCACGCTCAGCCTTGAGGAATCCGTAGCAGCGGCGAATTCGTTCTTCCGTGTCCGTCTCGGAAATCAGCCAGATGGTCTTGGCCGACGATTCCATCGCAATACGGCACAGCGCCGCCGTTGCCGACGTTCGGATTTGCCCCTGTGTGAGTGCCAGCGCAATGACCTCGGCCGCCGCCGCGAGATTTTCGCACGCGTTCATGGTCGGATAGAGCGCCGTGGAGCTAACCAGATTCGTTTCATCCTCGAGTGTGACTGCCACATCGTCGAATGCGAGGCGGCTCTCGCGATGGATCGGATTGGGCCGCAGACCCCACGACAGAAGATCTTTCGCTCGCTTGGCGCGTTCACCGATGAGCCCAAGAAACATCGCTCGCATGAGCCCGTGCGCGCCGTCCGGGTACGCAGCCTTGAGCTTGTCCCAATCCACCTCCGAGAAGTCAGGCCGCGAGGCGGGGCCGCCTGGAGCGGCCGGCGATGGCATTTTGATGCCGAAGGCCTCCGGACCGGGATCGGTCTCGGGAACCGTATGACGACGTTGCTTCTCGCGCTCTTGCCGGCGCCGCTTCGCCGCCATACGGTCACCACGCTTGGCCATCTGCCCGTCCTTCACCTATTCCGCCGCACAACAAGCCCTCACAATAGGTCTCGGCTCCGACAAGGCCACCGGCTAATACGACCCAAACCGTCACAGTGACTAAACGCGAGGGTGGCGGTGGATGTCATCATTGACAACGTGGTTAGACGCGTCAGCCTGATCCTGAGGGACGCCGACGAAGCGGTGATATCCCCATACCTCAGTCAGGATTCGCCCGCGGCGGAAGCTCTGCGACGATGGACCAGGCAGCAAGGGTGGGTCCCAGCCGAAATTCCAACGGAAGCCGACGTGCTTCGTGCGCTGCTCAGGGCCGGGGCAGACGCACTGCATGAACAAGCCCTTGATGTTGGCTATGCCCAACTGGCCTCGGACTTTGATGATCTCTCTGCTGATGCGGATAGGCGTGCCGCCCGGGACCGCCCTGCGCAAAGGATCCAAGACAGCAATGAGGGTGGAGCGTAACCGCCATACGAGGGCCTAATGGAGAAGCCCGAACCGACTAATACGTCACAGTGACGAATTAGTCGGGTCCCGCGGCCGCAGCGATCGAGGACGGTGCGGGGCGGACCGCGGGCGAAAGCTGATCACGCCATCGGCGCGGAAGCGTCACGAGATGCGACATCCAGTAGGCGAAGGAGTGGAAAGGATCATGCGCTGGTCCTCGAACGATTGAAAAAGTCAGAGATCAACTGCAAAACGACAGGGGCAGACGCACTGCATGAACAAGCCCTTGATGTTGGCTATGCCCAACTGGCCTCGGACTTTGATGATCTCTCTGCTGATGCGGATAGGCGTGCCGCCCGGGACCGCCCTGCGCAAAGGATCCAAGACAGCAATGAGGGTGGAGCGTAACCGCCATACGAGGGCCTAATGGAGAAGCCCGAACCGACTAATACGTCACAGTGACGAATTAGTCGGGTCCCGCGGCCGCAGCGATCGAGGACGGTGCGGGGCGGACCGCGGGCGAAAGCTGATCACGCCATCGGCGCGGAAGCGTCACGAGATGCGACATCCAGTAGGCGAAGGAGTGGAAAGGATCATGCGCTGGTCCTCGAACGATTGAAAAAGTCAGAGATCAACTGCAAAACGACAGATGCGCGGCGGCGAAGGCAGGTGGGCCGTACCGCTTGTATGCAGTAGCAATATCATTTCGCCGATAATCCACATTATGTCAACTTAAGCGTTCCGTATCGCGCAGCGACCCAACCTGCTCTCACTCGTCGCGCAAGGCCCGAGGAATGCCCACCAGTAACCCACCGCGACCGCGGACGTCGCGTCAGACGAGTTCGATCACGTCGGCGATGGATTCGAAGACCCGGCTGGGCCGGAACGGATAGCGTTCGATCTCCTCGCGCGTCGTCGAGCCGGTGAGCACCAGGATCGTCTCCAGCCCGGCCTCGATGCCCGCAACCACGTCGGTATCCATCCGGTCGCCGATCATCACGGTGCCTTCCGAATGGGCGTCGATACGGTTCATCGCGCTGCGGAACATCATCGGATTCGGCTTGCCTACGAAGTAGGGCTCTCGGCCGGTCGCCTTGGTGATGAGGGCGGCGACCGAGCCGGTGGCAGGCAGCGGACCCTCCGCCGACGGACCGCTCACATCGGGGTTGGTGGCGATGAAACGCGCCCCGCCGAGAATCAAGCGGATTGCCTTGGTGATGGCCTCGAACGAGTAGGTCCGCGTCTCCCCCAGCACGACGAAATCCGGACCGACGTCGGTCAACGTGTAGCCCACATGGTGCAGCGCCGTGGTCAGGCCGGCCTCGCCGATCACATAGGCCGAACCGCCGGGCAGCTGGTCATGCAGGAAGGCCGCCGTCGCAAGGGCCGAGGTCCAGATCGACTCCTCGGGCACGACCAGGCCCGACCGCGCCAACCGGGCCGCCAGGTCACGTGGTGTGAAGATCGAGTTGTTGGTGAGTACCAGGAAAGGCCGCTGCCGCTCGCTGAGCGCCTGGAGGAACTCCGCGGCCCCTGGCAGGGCGTGCTCCTCCCGGACCAAGACGCCATCCATGTCGGTCAGCCAACACTGTGGTGTGGTGCTCATGCGTCCAGTCTTGCAGTTGTTGCCGACGCTTCACATGGAAGTCGCCGACCAAAGGCGCCCGCTGGTTTTGGCGGACCCGAGTTGAGGTGCTGCTACTCCTCCATGATGCAAGAGTTCACGCGTGCGAGCCCTCGACGTCGTGCGCGGTGGGCGTGATCCGCTGGACCAGCCAGGGCAATGCGTCGGCGAATGCTGTGGACGCAAACTGCCACGAGTGGAAGCCGACGGTTTTGTGCACGCTACAGGTGATATCAACTTTCTGGGCTGCATCGCAGAGGAGGTCGGCGGCGGCCTCGGCTTCGGGACCCTGTGGCCCCATCTCGTCGCGGCCGCCGAGACCCTCACCGCCCGAATGATGTCCGCCCGACCGGAAGTCCTTCATCACCGACTCGGCGTTGGCCGGTTTTATGGTGGCCGCGAAGTACCCCGAAACGCCGCTGTAGGGGCCATGTTTGGCCATCACGGTCCGGGGGTCGAAGGCATCGTAGGCGGACCTGTCCCCGCCGTAGAGCCGCTGGACGGTCTGCGCCTCGGTGCCCGACACCGGACCCGCGTCACCACCGATGTCGACGAACGCCGAGAAGAGGTCCGGGTGCATGACGGTCAGATCGACAGCGCACGTCCCGCCCATCGACCACCCGACCACTCCCCAATTCGCGGCGGCCGCCGACGCCCCGAATGTCGAGATGACATAAGGCCGGACGTCCTCGGTCAGATGATTTGCCGAGTTACCGCGCGGACCGTTGACACACTCGGTGTCGTTGTTGAAGCTGCCGCCGGTGTCGACGAACACGAAGATGGGAAGCTGCCCGCCGTGTGCGGCGCCGTAGCCTTCCGCCGTGGGCACGAAGTTGCCACTGCGTATCCAGTCGGCGGGGGTGTTGAACTCGCCGCCGATCATCATCACCACCGGCAGGGCCGGCGGTGTATCGCCGGCGAACCACGCCGGCGGCAGATAGACGTATTCGCTTCGGTGTTTGAATCCACTGGCAGCGTCGGAGATGTCAACCTCGACCAGCTTGCCGGTGGTGGGTGCGGTGTTGCGCAGCGCCGGCAGATCCGAGGCCGCTACCTCGTTGGGCAGCGGGCCCGCGGTCAGGGCTCCCCACGCGGACTGTAGTGAAGGGTAGTAGCCCACCCACTGGTTGAGGGCCAGCGCCGAGGTCAGCAGCGTCAGCGGGACCGCCAGCACCGAGATGATCCGTCGCCACCAGCGTGCACTGCGCCAGCCGAGCACACCAACCGCCGCGGCCAGCCCGAAGACCGCGATCCACACCCACAGTGCGAACGGCGCTGGATCCGAAGCCAGGCCCTCGTCGTTCATGTAACTGCGGGCCGCCAATGCCACCAGCACGCCCACCGCGGCGGACACCGGAAGCCATACCAACCGCCACCGCCTTGTCCGCCACCCGATGGCCAGGATCAGTACCACGATGACTGCGATCTCGATGGTCAGAGGCAACCAACCCTCCAGCAGCGAGATGCCGTTCCTCGTCGCCAGTAGATCTTTGGGGAGCTCGACGGGGCTAGGCGCCGGAGTCGGCGTTGGAGAGGGCGGCACTTGTCCATGCTTCCCGGCGATCCTGTGCGGTCCGCAGGTCTCGGCTGTGAACATCGTATGGAACCGGTCGCGCCTCCTCCCCTGGTGCAACTCGACCGGTCCACCCCGCCGCACCGTCCGAGCAATAGTCTGCGTACGAGCTAGGGAAGAAAAGTTACAGAATTCGTTGCAGCAGAGCGACCCGACACCACACCTGAGTGCTGATCGGCGCCAAACACCTGATCCAAGAATGCGACCTGCACGCCATCAGCCAGGAGATCCGCGACTTCGAACACAACCCGCCTCAGGCCCCCAGTACACCACCACGACCTAGGAATCCCATGACCACGCTGCAAGAAGCAGTCAAACTCGCAGAAGCCGACCGCGGACTCGCCGTCGTCTCAACACTACGAGCCGATGCCTCCACGCCGAGATCGCCGGGCCCGATGACCCTCGCACGTGGTTGGACGCCGAACGATCACGACTCCTGCTTCGCGAGATCTTCATCGCCGCCGGCGGTAGCCACGACAACTGGGGCGATTACGACCACACAATGCTCACCGAACGCCGAGCTGCCATCTTCTTCCGGCCCACCCGCATCTGTGCCGTAGGCCCATAGTCCGTGCGCCAATCCACACGAGGCGACTACGCGGACCGTCATTTTCGCCAGACATACTTGAAAGGCGCAGTTCGACGGTCAACACTACCGGGCCTGATCGGGCGCCGGTCCCGAGCGCGTGATCGATCCGCGGGCGACGAGTTCACCCACCACTGCCACCCCGCAGACCTGCGCCAGCAGTAGGGCAATCACTACGAGGACTTGGACTGCGCCGGCTTGGGCAGCGGACCCCGTTGCCAGCAAGACGCCGACGAAGGCGCCCGGAAGGGTGACCAATCCAGCGGTCCGCGCCTGGTCGAGATTGGGGATGAGCGCATCCGAGAGGGGGCGTTGGATCACCATCATCCTCGAGAAGCGTTCCGAGAGGCCAAGGCTGAGAGCAGCCTCTACCTCGCCATGGCGCTCCCCCAACGTGTCCAGCGCCCGTCGGGCCGCAACAGCCGATGCGGTCATGGTGCCGCCCAGCACGATGCCGAAGACCGGAACCAGGGCGACACCGGCGAGTGGGACGATCCCGGTCAGCAGTAATAGTGGAATGACGGTGACCATTCCGGCTGCCAGGGCGGCAGCCAACCACCCCGCTCCATGCCGCGCCTGGCTGCGGCGCGCCGCGGTGAACGAAGCGACGGTGAACATCACCGCAAGCACCACGAGCGATGACCACAGCTGCTGCAGTGCGACCGTCAGGACGGTGGACACGGCGGCCAACTGCGCTGCGGCCCGCAGCGCTGCAATAGGCGCGGCCCAGGGCGACCCATGCAAGACCACGCGATTCACCGCGGCAGCCAGTAAAGCCATCAGCACGCAGACGGCGACGAGTGTCGGGGTCAGCAGCGGTTCGTGGAGGCTCACCTAGTCAAGTGTGCATCCGGTGACGACCGGGCCCATCCCCCCAGTGGCGACCCGAAACCCGAGTCGAAGTGTCCTACTGAGCCGGTCGGTGCTCGGCCAGCGTACGGAAAGCCTGCATCGGTGAGGCGGTCAGATCCGCGGCGAGGACCTGGATACCCACGTGGTCCGCCCCCGCCGAGAAGTGTTTGTCGAGCTCGGCGTAGATGGCCTCCGGTGAACCGTGCGCAACGAGAGCATCGATGAGTGCGTCGCTGCCGGGACGGTCGATATCGGCTTGGGTGAACCCGTGCCGTAGCAGGTCGTTGGTGTAATTACGCAGGCCGAGATAGGGGTCGTCTACCAGCGACCGGCCGATCGTCCGAGCCTCATCGGGGTCCTGACACAGCACCACCTTGTGCTCTGGTGCGAGAAAGGCGCTGCTGCCCAGCAGTTCTCGCGCGCAGCGGGTATGCGCAGGCACAGTGAGATAGGGATGTGCGCCTAGTGTCTTCTCGCCGGACAGCGTGAGTGTGTTCCTGCCCAGGGCGGCGATGATGATCGCCTCGGCCGGCACGCCGCATTCCAGGAGCGTATCGACAAATGTGGTCATCCGCGCGAGAGGCCGTTCGTAGTTGTCCCAGCCCTCGGGGTGGCCGAGACCGATGCCCAGCAACAACCGGAGCCCGTAACGGTCCACGATCCGGTGGTAGTGATCGGCGATACTGCGGGAGTCGTCGTCCCACATGTTGATGATCGCTGTCTTGGTCTCGGCGATCATCTGTACGAGCAGAGCCAGGTCACCCATGGGGCCCGCGCCGATTCCTACCCAGATCGTCTGATAGCCGAGTTCTTCGAGCTCTGCGGCGTACTCGATCCGGGGGTATCACCGAGCGCTGGATTGAGCCAAGCGCCGTACTTGCCGAACTGTTCGTACACGTCAGGCGTCTCCTTCGGAATGCCGCGGGCGGCCCGCGCCGATTTCGTCGCACTCACCGTGCGGCCTCCCCTAAGGGCAAGGTCAATACCGCAGTGTGCGTGGGAGATCGGTGATCGAGCCCGGGGCTGCTCCCCGGCCCGGGGTCCCAGGGTTCAGGTGGGAGCGCGTGCAGACGGCCTAGTCGCCTGGCGTCGGGTCAGTGACGTCGGCGGCACCGAACAGCAAGCTGTCGACGACCTGGTCGCGCCGGGCCGGCCGCGCGGTGGTGTACCTCAGCAGATCTTCGAAGTGAGAGAACACGACGACCGCTTCTTCGAACTCTGGCTCGGAACCGTGGACGACTGCTCCGTCGTCTCGCACCGCCAGGTACTCGTATCCGTTGCGAACGGAAAGCAGGATGGGTGCGTGGCGCCTCCAGAAACGGGAGACCGCGACCGCCTCATCATCCGTCGTCGCAGCCTGGATACTCAGCAGTTCACACTCGTTCCACGCGAACGCCCCCTCCGCGCCGGTCGAGTAGTCGTCGCGGGACAAGAACCACACCGTCTCGTCTGAGCTCGACAGGAGTGAGAACGAGGACACCCAGCGGATCACCGTTTCGGGTGCCGAGCGCAGCGGGGAGGGAACGCCGTTCTCCATCGACGTCGGCGGCTCAAACGTCCACCCGGCTTCCTGCAAGCTTCCGGCGGCACTTCGGAAGAGTTCCGGCATGCTCCCAGGCTACCGATCCGCCTGGCATAGGCAGGCGGTCCACCGGTTGAAGTTCTTGTAGATCGTGTTCCAGTTCCCGAATCGCTCAGGGACATCCCGCCATGGCGCGCCGGTCCGGTATCCCCACGCGGTCGCCTCAACGACAGCGCGGCGATCCACCGGCGGACGCCCCGTCGCCTTCACGGCAGGAAACAGCGGCCCGATCACAGCCCAGGCCTCATCGGAGATCTCAGTACGCGACACGCTCCAAGCGTCACGCGCACACCACGAATCAACCTTCAGCAACACGCCCTAATCGAGTCCGCGACGAGTCGCGTCGTGCACGAGGGCAAGGAGGTTCTCGGCGAGTTCCTCGGCCGTGGTCTGCCACTTGTCGGTGTGGAGAAGACCGCTCATTTCCAGACCCACCGCACCATGTACACCCGTGAGGAGCATGGCGGCGTAGCGCTCAGCGTCGCCACGACCGGAAATACCGCTTACGATGCTCTGGAACTCATCGCACATGCGTTGTGCGGCAGTGAAAACAGCCGACGGATCCCCCTCCGGTGGGCGGAACATCAGGCGGTACAGATGCGGTTGGTGTCGGCTCATGGTGACGACTGTGGCCAGCGCGGTCCGCACCTTCTCGAGGGGTGAAAGGCCGGCATCGGCTCGCAACTCCGCCATCGCCTCCGCGAGGCGTTCCCAGCCGTCGGCGGTCACCGCCGTGAGTAGGCCGTCCTTATCGGCGAAATGCCGATACGGGGCACCGCGACTCACCCCCGCGCGGGCGCCGACCTCGCGCAACGTCACCGCCTCGAGTCCTCCACCGTCGAGCAGCTGGGCGGCCTGATCGATCAGCGCGCGGCGGGTAGCGGCGGCCGATTCCTTGCGATTCATAACACGATCACTTTAGTTGACAACGTCAACTCTCTACGTACGATCGTGAGATGACATTGTCAACTCAAACAGAGCTCATCGTGATTACCGGCGCCTCAACCGGTATCGGCGCGGCCACCGCCCGCGAGATGGCGCAACGAGGCTTCCACGTGCTCGCCGGGGTGCGACGGGAACGCGATGCCGACATCCTCCGAAGGGCGAATATCGAACCCCTGATACTCGACATCACCAATCCTGACCACGTCCGCGCGCTCGCCGAGAGAGTGCGCGACGATCCGCACCACCGCCCGCTGCGCGCGGTGGTCAACAACGCAGCCGTGCAGGCCAACGTTCCGGTTGAAGCCTTTGCGATCGACCGGTGGCGAGACATGTTCGAGGTCAACCTTTTCGGGCACGTCGCGGTGATCCAGGCGCTGCTGCCATCCCTGATCGGCAGCAGGGGGCGGGTGGTCAACGTCAGCTCGGTGGGAGGGAAGATTGCGATGGCCACCTACGGTCCGTACTCAGGCTCGAAGTTCGCGCTCGAGGCCGTGAGCGACGCCCTGCGCCGCGAGGTAGGCCCCCATGGGGTCGAGGTCGTCGTGATCGAACCCGGCGCTGTACGCACCGAGATGCTCGGCAGGGTGATCGCCGGCGCGCGCGACACAGTCGCGGCAATGACGGCAGAGCAGCGCCGCCGGTACGCCGGGCTGGTCCGGGCGGTGAGTGCGCAAGCCGAAGCGTCGACCAAATCTGGACTGCCCGCAGGGGCCGCGGCCGCGGTGATCGCCAAGGCGATCACCGCCCCCAATCCTCGACCGCGGTACACCGTAGGTCGCGAAGCCGCACTGCTCTCGGTGACACGACTGCTGCCCGACCGGCTCCTCGATCGCATCTTCGCTGCGGCGCTGGGGCGGTACCTGGTGAAAGATGCGAATGCGGCGGTGTGAGACTGGGCGAACCAAACGCGGACCGACCGGTTTCAACGCCCGGGAATCTCGGGCGCGGGCTCTGGCAGGGCGCTCGCCCCATCCGGACGGAGCCCATCGAAGATGATCGCCAGGTAGCGTCGCCACAGGTCGGGCGGTGCGGCGGGCAATCCTTCGGCCACGTGCACGGGTGCGCACATCAGTAGGAAGACGTCGGTCCCGGTGACGTCGGGGCGGATCGCGCCCGCAGCACGAGCTCTGGCAACGAGCTCCTCCACGCCGGCAAGCACATCGTCGCGGATGGCTATCACCCTGGCGTCGTTGGCGCTGAATGCCTGGAGGTAAGTCAGATCGTGCTGCCGGCGCTGGTCGGCAGCGATGGTGAGGAATTCCAGCAAGGCCGCACCAGCATCGTCCGCTTTGGCCAATCGCGCTGCGGCATCGGTGAGCGTCACCATGTGTTCGCAGACGAGCGAGGCGACCAGATCCTCCTTCGAGGCGAAGTGCCTGAAGACCGTTCCTTTGGCCACCCCGGCGCGCCGGGCGATATCCGCGATCGACGCCTCGACGCCGCGCTCGGCAAACACTTCCTCGGCCGCGGTCAACAGCGACTCGCGGTTGCGCGCCGCGTCAGCCCGCAGGGCGCGCGCAGGTGAGGTCATTTCCGCATTCTAGCAAGTTGACCGTACGGTCACCTTATGCCTATCGTGGAGGCGCAAGGTGACCAATCGGTCATTTTTTTGTGTGACTCGGATTGTCTTGGAGGACAGATGAAATTGGCAGGCGCTACGGCTTTGGTCACCGGTTCCAACCGCGGCATCGGCACCTCGTTTGCGACCGAACTCCTGCGTCGCGGCGCCAAGGTGTATGCGACGGCGCGACGGCCTGAGCTTGTCGACATACCGGGGGCCGACGTACTTCGTCTCGACATCACCGAACCGAGCTCGGTCCAGGCGGCCGCCGCCATCGCAGGCGATGTCGATATCCTGATCAACAACGCAGCCGAAACCGATGGTGGCAGCCTGGTGACCGGTGATATGCAGGCGATCAGGCGGGTGATGGAGTCGAACTATTTCGGCACGTTGAACGTCATCCGGGCCTTTGCACCGGTTCTGGGCCGCAACGGCGGCGGTGCCATCGTGAACGTACTTTCGGCGGCCGCATGGCTTACGGTCGAGGGCAACACCGCCTACGCGGCGGCAAAGTCGGCCGAGTGGGGGCTCACCAACGGAGTACGCCTCGAACTGGCCGGCCAGGGAACACAGGTCGTCGGTCTCATGCCTGGCCTCATCGGCACCGAGACCTTGTTCGACTTCGCCCGCTCGGCTGGGATCGAGTTTGCCGAAGGGACGGTCACCGAACCGGCCGACCTTGTCACACTGGCCCTCGATGGACTCGAGGCGGGTGAGATCGAAATCGCCGACGCGATCGGGCTTCAGGCCAAGGCGACTCTGGCCGGGCCGCCACAGGCCTTCGCACTCTGAGGTTCTGGGTCCGCGAGCCACTGCACCGCAGTGGAGCTTGGTGAGCGTTGATCAGGATGTGATCACGCGTTCTTCGGCCTGTCGAAGCGGTGGCGTCGTAGGCCCGGTGGGAGATCGACGACACCGGGCCCACCGTCACGCAGCCAGTCGGCAATAGCCGATCCCGCGTGGTCCTCCAGTACATCCCCGAGCCAGGTCGCCCGCCCGCCCCGGCGGCGCCCACCACTCGACGGCGAAACCACCAGGACGTTCGAACGCTCGCACGGGCCAAGGCAATCCGTCACCCGCAGATCGGCGATGTCTCGAACCAAATCGCGAAGTTCGGCAAGTTGGGCCTCGTGGTCGATACGCGGGTGCTTCTTGGCCGTGCCGCAGCAACACCCACGGCACACGGTGACGCTGGGTCGGGTTCGGTCCAACGGCACGGTACCCGTCCTCCTCGTTGTCTATGTAATGCAGACTGCTTGTCGTCGCCCACCGGTCGTCAGCATACGAGGCTGCTTACAGCCGGACGCGAGCGCGCGTTGAACGCGGTACACGCACTGCATGATCGCCCCACCGGGATCGAATCCACACGCAGCGCAGCGGCAGGCGCGCAGCTTCTCCGTCGCCCGAACTGTCGACTTCCGCGTCACATTCGCCTGGCTGTGCACTGATCGGTAGCTGACAGGTGCCGGCGAAGCGATTCCGTGATAGTAATGAGGTCTCTTTAATTATATCGCGGTGAGCAGAGGTGGCGCATGGATGAGTACGGCGTGAACGCACGATCTGATCGTCCCAATGTGGTGATGATCGTCCTGGACGACCTCGGCTTCGCCCAGCTGGGCTGTTACGGCTCCGACATCCGTACTCCGGCCATTGATCGCTTGGCCAGAAATGGTCTCCGGTACAACCGCTTTCACGTCACCGGCCTGTGTTCGCCTACACGGGCCGCATTGCTCACCGGCCGAAACCACCATTCGGTCGGGATGGGCTTTCTCGCCGACATCCCGACCGCGCACGCGGGTTACACCGGCAAGATCCCGGACTCGACGCCGACCCTGCCGCGCATACTCCGGGATTCTGGCTGGAGCACGATGGCCGTCGGAAAATGGCATCTGGCGCCCCGTGGCGAGCGGACGAGCGCCGGTCCGTTCAGCCGTTGGCCATTGGGACTCGGGTTCGAGCGTTACTACGGATTTCTGCTCGGCGATGCCAACCACTGGGACCCGCAACTGGTACGCGACAACAGCTATATCGACGGGCCCGATGTGCGCCCAGCGGGTTACCACTTGACCGAAGACCTCACCGACGAGGCGATTTCCATGGTGGTGAGCCAGCAACAGTCCGCGCCGGGCAAACCGTTCATTCTCTACTTCGCCACCGGGGCCATGCACTCACCGCATCATGTGCACAAGGAATGGGCGGACAGGTACACAGGGCAGTTCGACATCGGCTGGGACGCCTGGCGGCGCGGAGTATTCGAACGCCAGCTTGCCGAGGGCGTCGTGCCCGCAGGCACCACCCTCACCGATCGGCCCGGATGGGTCCCCGACTGGAACAACCTCAGCGACGACGAACGCGCCGTGTACGCGCGGATGCACGAGGTCTACGCGGGATTTCTCAGCCATACCGACAGCCAGATCGACCGATTGCTCACGGCTTTGGAACAACTCGATGTCCTCGATGACACCCTCGTCCTGATCATGAGCGACAACGGGGCCAGCGCGGAGGGCGGTGTCGCGGGAACCAGCAACGAACACCGATTCACCCATCGGGTGCAGGAATCAGCGGCCGACAACCTCGATCAGCTGACCGACTGGGGCGGAACGGCGGGATACCCCCACTATGCGTGGGGCTGGGCATGGGCCGGTAACACACCCTTTCGACTGTGGAAGCGGTATGCGTGGCTCGGCGGTACGCGCGTACCGCTCATCGCGCACTGGCCCCGTGGCATCCGCGGCGGTGGCGCGGTCCGCCCACAGTTCGCACACGCTATAGACATCATGCCGACGATCTTGGATGCCTGCGGAATCCGACCGCCGAAGCCTACTTCGGCCGCGGTCGACAGCGCGATGCACGGCGCAAGCTTCCTGACGACCTTCGACGATGCGGCGGCGCCGGCACCCCGATCCACTCAGTACTTCGAGGTAGTCGGTTCTCGCTCCATCATCGCCGACGGCTGGAAGGCCACGACCGACCATGTGAGCCACGGCGTCATGGACGAGGAGACATTGCTCGATGGCAGCCGTGACTTCGCCGCAGACCGGTGGTCGTTGTTTCACCCCGACGACTTCTCGGAAGCCGACGATATCGCTGCGACACACCCTGGCGTGGTTTCGCGCTTGAGCGCTTTCTGGGACCGTGAAGCCGCCCGCCATGAGGTGAATCCGCTGACCGACTCATTGGTGGCCCGAGCAGCAGACATGGTGTGGCCCGACTTCCCACCCGGCCAGCGTGTGGTGTTGAGACCCGAGGGCGGACCCGTCGTCGATGAGGCGCTCCCCTTGTTGTACAGCCGCATGACCGCCGACATCGAGATTCCTCCCGAAGGCGCCCACGGGGTGCTGTTCGCGATCGGCAACTGGACCGGCGGGCTCGCGGCATACGTGATCGGCTCCAGACTGCATATCGCCATCGCCGCACCCGGTGGCGACATTCGAGTGCAATCGGACCGAGTGCTGATGGGCGGCCGGCACAGCGCGGGTTGTCGGCTTCATCGCCTCGGCGACGGGACGCGGGTGGAAGCGGTGATCGACGATGCTGTCGCAGGATCGGTGTTCACACCGTTGACGCTGCCGCACGTCTGGCAGCACGGCGGAACAGCATTGATCCTGGGACGGGATCGCGGCATGCCGGTCTGCGCCGACTACCGGCCACCTTTCGAGTGGAATGGCCGATTGTATTCGGTGACAGTCGAATCCGATCTGGACTCGCTACCGGGCAGGGAACTTCTCGAGGCTGCGCTCAAGTCAGAGTGATGCGGCGTCGTCAAGGTTGCAAGGTGTCGGCGGTGTACGTCGATGCCGGTGCGCGGATGACCGCGGTCAGTGAATCGATGAGGTCGGCCGCGAACACGGCCGTCGGCGGTGCACCGGCCACGGTTGCGCGTTGGCGCTGGTGGTCAGCGACTGCGTTCAGACAACTGGTGTAGACGAAACGAAGACGCGCCGCTGCGACGACGTCAGATAGGTCCGAAAGATGCTGCCAGAGAATCTGGTTGAGCCGTTGACCATGCTCGGTCATGGCCGGATCGGCAAGAATCCACGCAGGCCCGCCCGGTTCGGCGTATCCGTGGAACATCAGCTGGGTTACCAGCTCGACATGCCGCTCTCCTCGGTTGATGCTGTCGATCTGCGGAAGGACCAAAGCTTGGAGCACGCTCCTGAGTTCGGGCGGTCGACGCGCCGAAAGAGCGTCGTCGAGAATGCGTCCGCGATCTCTGTCGATGCGTTCGAGACGGTACTCCAGAATCGCCTTGATGAGGTCATCCTTGGACCCGAAGTGATAGTTCACCGCCGCGGCGTTGCTTTGTCCGGCAGCAAGTCTGATCTCGTTGAGGCTCACGGCCGCGATCCCTCGATCGGCGAACATCGTCTCCGCGACAGTGATGAGCTTGATGCGCGTCGCTTCTCCGCTGCTGTTGCGGCCGCGTCTGCGCACCGGTTCCCCGATGCGGTCGGACTCCATGGGCATTGACTGATCGTACTTATCAACGGCGAGGGGTACATGAATGAGGTTTGGTTGTTTGCCGGTCGACCGCGTGGCGGCGAGGGTGTCCGATGTGGGCTGAGCTGATGTCGCTGGCCGTAGTCGTCGCAGTATCACCCGCATCGGTGGTTCCTGCGATCCTGATGCTGCACACACCGCGGCCACTGGCAGCCGGGTGGTCGTTCGCCACAGGATGGGTGCTGTCCCTGATGGTGGCAACAGGTCTGTTCGTGCAACTATCCGGGAGACTGGCCACGGCAGGAGGTTCCGCGCCCGAGTGGGTACGACCCGCCACCATGGCGTTGGCTGTGCTCCTCGTCCTGGCCGGCGTTGTCACATGGGTTCGTCGTGGGCGGAGCACTCGGGCACCGGTCTGGCTACGCGGATTGGATTCCGTCACCGCGTGGCGGGCGCTCGCGGCGGCCCCCGTTCTGGCGATCGTGAATCCCAAAGTGTTGTCCGTTTGTGCCGCAGCAGGTTTCAGCATCGGATCAACCGATGGCGTGAACGCGTTGGCGGAAATGGCCGCGTTCGCCGTGATGGCTGGTCTGACCGTGATCTTGCCGGTGCTGAGTTACGCGATCTGGCGCGAACGCATGGAAGGGCCCTTGCACCGTCTCCGTGTCGTCCTTGAGCGACACAACGCCGCGATCCTCGCGGTGGTTCTCGTCGCCGTCGGGTCGATGTTGTTACTGAACGCCGCTTGATCCTGCCGCTGCTGATTACCGATACCGAGAAGAGCGCCCATGTCAGAACCCACGCCGCACCGTCCCAGCCGTCGGCTGGCCACTTTTCAGAAGCTCGCGCTGTTGGCGGCATCGAAGGCACGCGGCCCCCACGACGTCGACAGAACACGCACGATCACCCGTTCGATGGAGATGCGCCAGCGCCGTGCGCGCGGAGTCGAGGAACACACCGCTACGGTGGCCGATGTTCCCGTTCGCTGGTTTCGTCCGGTTGGTGCCGGCCGAGGGTTGATCTTCCATGTGCACGGCGGGGCTTTTGTCGCAGGTAGTTCTGTGGCGGCGCGCTCACATAGCGGGTTGGCGCGTTCCAGCAGTGCAGAACTGGTCAGTGTCGATTACCGGCTTGCGCCGGAGCATCCGTTCCCGGCCGCGCTCGATGACCTGTGGGCGGTGTACTCGCAGGTGTCGCGCGGTCGACCGACGATCATCATCGGCGAGTCCGCCGGGGGTGGACTCGCCCTGTCCCTGACGCGGCGAGTCCTCGACGAGAGGACCGAGCCGCCCAAGTCGCTGGTAACCCTGTTTCCCTGGGCCGATCTGACCAACGTCTCCGACAGCTTCCTGTCCAACGAACACCGCGATCTTTTGTCCCGCGCGGGACTGAACCGCAGTGCCGCCGCGTATGCGGGCGACCACGAGCTGACGGCGCCGCTGGTCTCACCGCTGTACGGCTCATTCGCCGGCTTTCCGCCCACGCTCATCATTGTCGGCACGCACGATTGTCTGCTCGATGATTCACGCAATACCGCCGCCCGCATGCACGCCGCCGGCGTCGACACCACTCTCGTGGAGGTGCCCGGCGGATTCCACGGATTCATCCTGCTACCGGTTCCGGAAGCCGACGCAGCCAGGCAACGCATCGCGTCCTTTGTGAAGACGGCTCTCGCCGATCGGTGATGGTGGTCCGTGCTCGCCGAGCAGGGCTCAGCTGAGGGCGTCGATCAGCTGACCCACACTGTGTGCCGACTCCAGCGGGTGGCGCAGGCGTCCTGACCGGTTGACGCTGTAGCGATTGCGCCGCCCGACCTTGGACTTCTTCAGGTAGCCATCGGCGATCAGGTCGGCGAGGATTGCTTGCACCGAGCGCTCGGTGATGCCGATCAGCACGCTCAGCTCCCGCGCCGTCAGCGACTCCCCCTGCGCCAGACACAACAGCACATGGGCGTGGTTGGTCAGAAATGTCCATGTGCGCTGTGGCGCGACCGCGGGTTGCGCGGTCGCGGGCGCGGCCGCCTTCCGCGGTGCCGCTGCCTTCTCTGTGCTCTTCCGGGACGCAGGCATCCCGGACAGCATATGTGATTCGCGTAACGCACTTCGGTAATAGGCACGTTTCGTGTCGCGCCATATCTCCTGCTGGCAGCGCTTCTCCCGGATGCGTCGCACGGCTCGACAGTATTACGAAGCTTGACACGTGAGAACTAATACGCGTAATTTGCTTCGCATGTTGGAGCTCGCCTTGAAGCCACCCTTACTGACACTGCTCATCGCGCTGCTGGCGGTGGCTGCACTGGCCGCGACCGTCGGCCGACGCGCACCGGTGATCGTCGGACGGTTGGGCACATCGGTCGCCGTCGTCGGTGTGCTCGTGGCAATCGCGGGATTGGCCTCGGCGCCCGAACGACTCGGGGCAGCACTGTTGGTACTGGTATTCGGTGTAAGCGCCATCGCGCAGGGTTACGCAGTGCGTTACCTGGCCGGTGATGATCGATCACACTGGTTCTCCTGCGGTGCAACACTTCTCACAGCCGCGTCGGTGGTCATGGCGACTTCGACCACGATGGTGGCTCTGGCAATCGGGTGGACCGCAGTCGGGCTGGCGCTGTGCCTGCTGTTGGCCACTTATCGCGAACTGCCTGCCGCGCGCGATGGTGTTCGCCGCACCGCGCAGGCATTCGCGCTCGGCGACGGCGCGCTATGGGTCGGGGTCGGACTGCACCAACTGGACGCCGGTCGTTCCGCACCCGCTGTCGCGGTACTGATCGCCATCGCCGCACTCTCCCGCAGCGCGCAGATACCCTTTCATCGCTGGCTGCCGGCCACTCTCGCGGCACCCACGCCGGTGTCTGCTCTTCTACACGCCGGAGTGGTCAACGGCGGCGGAGTGCTACTGGTCAAGCTCGCCGACCTGGCAACCCCGCCGGCGGCCGGGATCATCATCGTTGTCGGCATCGCTTCCATGGCCTATGGCGTCCTGATGATGCTCGTGCGACCGGATATCAAAGGAGCGCTGGCCTATTCGACCATGGCCCAGATGGGCTTCATGATGCTCACCTGCGGCTTGGGACTCTGGGCGGCCGCGGTGATCCACCTGATCGGACACGGGTTCTACAAGGCCACGTTGTTTCTGTCCTCCGGCACGGCAATCGCCCGGCATCGGCGACACCATATGCGCGCAGCGCCTGCGGGGCTCGGTCGCCGCGCCGCATGGTGTCTCGCTGTGACCGCGGCACTGCTGCCGCTGAGCGCACTGGCCACCGGAGCTGCGATATCAGCGGCCTGGCAGGAAGGGCACGCCGCCGAACTCGCCTTGCTGGTCTTCGCGTGGTTGGCCGGTGCCGCCGCAACGTGGGGGTGGCTGCGCAGGCAGCCCACCGCGCTCGGTGTTCTCGGAGCGACGGCGGTGATGTTTGTCGCCGCGGTGGCCTATGTGACGACGATCGGCACCGTCAGCAGATATCTGGCTCCCGCGCTACCGGAATCGACCGCATCACCGATGACGGTGTGGGTGGTGATGGTCGGCGGCCTGGCCGTGCTCGGCACCCTGGCATCGGTGCGGACCTGGCCCCGTGCCCGCGGCGTTCAACGAGCCCTCTACACCCACGCGATCAGCGCCGGAACCCTTCATCCGACAGGAGCACATCGATGACAACGACCGATATCGCCGCACGGCGGGCTCAGCTCCGCAGTGACATCCGAATCGCTGCGCGGGCACTACCCACTCATCATCCCCTCGGTACCTTCATCGCGGTCAATCCGCTCGCCGGTCTGCAGAACATGCCCTTCGAACAGGCCATCCGGCGCGCAAGCGATGTCTACGGGATGCGGGGAAGCCTGTCGGAAAACGTCTTTCGAGCGCTGTACCGGCAGGGTCGCATCACTGACACCGATCTCGACGCGGTACTGCTGAGGCGGCACCCCAATTTGGCGGACGAACCGGACGTCCGGCTGGCCGAGCGCAACGTCGCAGCCATCGACATCCTGCGAGCCGATCTGCTTCATGGCCACGCCGCACCGGAACCGCAGCGCCGCTTCACAACCCGTGCCGAGCAGGCCTCACACGAGCTCGCTGACGATATCGACGCATACGCTGCCACCTGGTGCGCGGCCTTCCTCGGTGGCGGCAGTTGGGCCATGCCAGACCACGCGGAGGGCTTCTATACCGCCTGGCGGAAATCGATACGCCACGACCGGACCTTGTCCCGCGCGGCACGCCGCAAGCTGCGTGCGGCACCGGAACGGCCGGACGACGCCGTACTGAACGCGCTGGAGGTTCTGCGTATCGGCGATGAGGATCGCGTCGTTTATCTGCAGGCGCATCTGACCCGCTTGCCGGGATGGGCAGCCCATATTCAGTGGGGTGCCGACCGGGCGGCGGGGATCGATCTGCTGCAGTATCTGGCGCTCCGGTTGCAACTGGAGGCCACGTTGGTGCAACAGCCGTCGAGAACAGCGGTGGCCGAAGCACTCCGCTCGCCGGCGCCTACCGCGCGTGAGCGCGCGCACCACCTTCTGGCGCTCTGGCACGAAGGGACGTTTGATGAGACCGAACAGGCGACCGTGGCAAGGATTCTGGCCACGGTCCCGGTCGCTGTCCGGGAAGTCCTGTGGCAGCAGGCGTTTGAAGGCCACTATCAGGATCAGTTACTGAGTGCGCTGACAAAGGCGGATGCCGACAGGGAAGTCGATGCCGTGCCTGTGCACGCCCAGGTGGTCACCTGCATCGACACCCGTTCGGAGGGGTTGCGCAGGCATCTGGAGAGCCACGGCGGCTATCAGACGTTCGGCTTCGCCGGTTTCTTCGCCGTCGCCATCCGGTTCACCGGTCTGCTCGGCGGGGATCCGATGGATCTTTGCCCGGTGCTCATCTCACCCCGTCACCAGGTATCCGAGAAGCCGGCGGGCGATGTGCGTCGGCACGTTGCCGGAGTCACCGGCCTGGCCGCGGCCGAATCGTCATTCCACACCGCGAAGCACTCGCACACGGGGTCCTTCACCCTCGCCGAGGCGGCCGGTTTTCTGGCCGCCCCCCTTGCCGCGGCCAAAACCGCTGCCCCGGCCGCCAGCGGGACAATCCGCAGGCGCCTGCGTGAGTGGGTTGCGCCGACACCGCCGACCGTGCTGGCGGTGAGCGATATGCCGGTGTCCGAGCGAGTTCTGTTCGCCCAGGCGCTCTTCCAGTCGATCGGACTGACCGACAATTTCGCTCGGCTGCTGGTGCTCTGCGGCCATCACAGCACCACCGAGAACAACCCATATCAAGCGTCGTTGGATTGCGGGGCCTGCGGCGGGCAGGGCGGGGCCCCGAACGCGCGCACTGCCGCGCTGATCCTCAACGATCCCGAGGTTCGTGCCGGGCTGCGTGCTTCGGGGATCGCTGTTCCCGACGACACCGTCGTCATCGCCGCTGTACACGACACCACCACTGACCGCGTCACGATACTCGACGAGCATCTGATCCCGCCGGGGCACCGGGCCGATATCGACCGGCTCAAAACACATCTCGCCCTCGCCGGTGAGGCCCTTGCCGGCGAGCGGTGTGCCGTTCTGCCGGGCGCACCCCGGCGGCGCTCATCGGCCAGAGCGGCCCGGCACGTCGAAAAGCGCTCGCTGGACTGGGCTCAGGTGTATCCGGAGTGGGGTCTGGCGGGCAACGCAGCCTTCATCATCGGTCCGCGGGACATCACCACCGGAATCGATCTGCATCGCCGGGTATTCCTGCACTCCTATGAGGCCGAAGTCGACGCCGACGGGACCGCATTGGAGAACATCATGACTGCGCCCCTGGTCGTGGCGCAGTGGATCAACTGCCAGTACTACTTCTCGACGGTGGCCCCCGACACCTTCGGTGCAGGCAGCAAGACGATCCACAACGTCGTGGGTGATGCCGGTGTGCTGGCCGGGCATGCGGGTGATCTGCGTCTGGGTTTGCCGCGGCAGTCGGTGCAGTTCGCCGACCGTCTGATCCACGAACCTCAACGGTTGCTTGCCGTCGTCCAGGCGCCGCTGGCACGGATCGACGCGATCATCGACCGAAACCCATCGTTGAAGCAGTTGTTCGACAACGACTGGGTGTACCTGGCCGCACGCCAGGACGCCCGCCACAGCTGGCACCGCCGGACCCGTAACGGCTGGCGGTCCTGGGATGACAATGCCTTAGCGGCAACCACTTTCGACAAGGAGATGATTCGATGACAACCACCCTCGCCCGGATGACGAAAGTCGAAGTCGTCGTCTCCGGCCAGGACGCGGCCGCGGTGCGCGACGTGATCACCGGAGTCGGCGCCACCGGTTTCACCAGCGTGTCCGGCGTGTCCGGGCTGGGCCATCACGGCTACCACCAGGGACGCCTGCTGTTCAACCAACAGGCGACGCTCGAACTGATCATCACCGTGGTGCCCGATGACAAGGTCGAGGCACTGCTGGCCGGACTGCGCAGGCTGCTCGATGCCTCACCCGGCGTGCTGTTCGTGACGGAGACCTACGTCAGCCGCCCCGAGTACTTCAGCTGAAACACCATTACGAAAGGAATGACCGAGATGACCAGTGACGTGACCATGAGCGCGACCGATGCTACGGCGATCTGGCAGCAGCTGAGGGCCGGGCAACCCAAGACCGGAACCGGACCGCTGGCAGCGGTGTTCCGCTGTGCCGATGCCGGCATCAGTAGTGACACGGTGTTCGGGCAATCTGCCGGATCAATTGTGGATATCAGTACCTGGGGCCACACGGTCGACACCAGCGTGCTGGCCAGCATCGAGTACGCGGTCGACGCACTCGAAGTTCCCCTGGTGGTGGTCCTCGGCCATGACGACTGCCCTGCCATGCAGGCCGCGCTGCAGGCCTGGAAGAACGCGCAATTGCCTGACGGTGCGATGCGCACTGCGGTGGAGAACGCGCTGCTGTCGGTGGTGCGTCGCGGCGCCGCCGCCGATTGTGTGGCGTCGGTGACCTCGGCGCACATCATCGACACCGCAACGTCGTTGGTGCAGCGCTCACCTGCTCTCGCCCGCAAGATCGATCACCATGAGGTCGGGATCGTCTGCGCCACCGTCTCCCCCGGCAACCATGACATCACGGTGCACGCCACCCTCGGTGCGGTGCGGACCGACGATTCCGTCCTCGAGCGCATCTGAGCGGAAGTCCTCTGTGTCAGACGGGTGAGTACCTCATGATCCGTACTTCATGGTCCATGCCTGGACGATCAGGTAACCGGCGATCATCATGCCGGAGCCCAGCCCCACCGTCAGCCGTGCACCGACCCGACCCCATGGCACCGCAATGATTGCCGATGCGTAGAGGAGACCGATCACGATAAACGCGATCATCCATTGCTGATTCGGGCTGTATGAGGGCCCGAAACCGGCGCCGCTGCATCCGCTGACACCGCACACGGCCAACGTGCCCCAGTAAAGCGGACCGGCGGACAATGCCGTGGCGAGCGGCAGTGTCCACAACAGATGCAACGCATTGCGGCGTCTGGTCGCCATTCGTCTCCTCACGTCGACGGCGAAGTGCAGGGAGGTCTCGGATCCAGACTGGCACAACGGCTGATGACCGAGACGTCCAGGCCTGATCCGCAGATGTCGACGATCACCACCAGACACCCGGGGCTACAGCAGTGGGCAAACCGGTCGAGCGATACCGATCTTGATTCCGCGGGGAACGTGATCTACTCGATGCATGTCCACTATCGCCGAGGGCTACGCCGACCCGGCGTTCGCTCAGGTGAAGACGCTCTTCGAAGCCAGTGTGGCCGACGGCGACGATCTGGGGGCCGCGGTGGTCGTCTACGTCGACGGACGTGCCGTAGTGGACCTGTGGGGCGGTATCTCCGATCGAAGGACCGGACGGCCGTGGACCCGCGACACGGTGTGCCCCACGTTCTCCTGCACGAAGGGGGTGACGGCGACCGCGGCGCTGATGGTCGCCCAGCAGCGTGGCAGTCGAGTCGACGAACCCGTTTGTTCGTGGTGGCCCGAGTTCGCGCAGTGCGACAAGCGCGAGACCACCTTGCGAGACCTGATGACCCACCGAGCCGGACTGCCGGTACTGGAGCGCAAGGTGTCGGCGGCTGACGCCGCGAACCCCGCGCTGATGGCCGATCTGCTGGCGCAGCAACACCCTGTTTGGCCACCCGGCACCGAACATGGTTACCACGCATTGACTTTCGGTTGGCTGGTAGGTGAATTCGTGCGTCGTCACACCGATCTTTCGGTGGGCGAGTTCACCCGGCGTCACATCAATGGTCAACTCCACATCGGGGCAGACACAGCGACGGCATCCGATATCGCCAGGATGAGCTCGCCACCGCCCGAGCAGCGGATATGGGGCGCCGAGCACGCGCCGCCGATACCCGAGCACACCGTCGGCGAGATGGCCGCAGCGGCCACCGATCCGCAGTCACTCTTCGTCCGCGCAGCATCGAACCCCGTTCCGGCGTTCAACGATCGCGATGTACTGGCGGGAGGTTGGCCCGCGGCAGGGTTGGTCACCACAGCTCGCGCGATGGCGATGTTCTATTCCGACCTTGTCGGCGGCAACCTCCTCGCTCAGGGGCTGCTGCGCGAGGCGATCACCGAGCAGGTGCGCGGCCGCGACCGCGTGCTGCGGCTCGAAAGCGCCTTCGGGCTCGGTTACATGCTGCCGTCGCAGAACTTCGTGATACTCGAATCGGCACGCCGAACTGCTTTCGGCCATCCTGGCGCCGGAGGTTCGGTCGGAATGGCAGATCCCGAACACCGGGTCGCGTTCGCCTTCATCCCCAACCTGCGCCGGGACTGGCTGGCCGGGGATCGTCGCGCCCATCGGCTCATCGCGGCGGTCTACGACGCACTCTGACCATCCGTTACGACCGATATCCGGGTTTCAAGAGCCGCCGTGTGGGGCAAGATCAAACCATGCGAAACACCTTCGGTCGTTCGGCCATCGCCGTCCTCGCCGCAGCGCCGATTGCCGCGGCCTCGCTGTTCGTCGCCGGGTCTGCCACGGCAGAACCGCTGAACTGCATCAACGGGCAATTCTGGGATCCCATCACCAACACCTGCCAGACGCCGCGGCCGGCCGAGAACTGTGCGCCGGGCCAGTACTGGAATGCCCTGTCCAACGTGTGCCGTCCACTGGGTGTGCTCTAGGCCGGAGCGGAGCTAGACCTCGCGCGACCCGATCAGCGCCTCGGAGATCACCCCGGTCGCCCTCTTCAGGGCAGGCACCGCGCGCGTGATGGCTTCTTTTTGCATGCGCGCCGCCGGGCCCGAGATGCCGATCGCCATGGGCGTGGGTGCACCGGGTACTGCCATGGCCACCGACTTGATCCCCATTTCGCATTCCTCGTCATCGATCGCGTAACCATCGGCGCGCACCTGCTCCACCTTGGCGAACACTGCCGACAGGGTCGAGGCACTGTTCTGTGTGGGTGCCGGAAGACCGGACTGGGTGACGAGTTTGAGGATGCGTGCGTCATCGAGCTCGCTGAGGACGGCTTTACCGACGCCCGAGGTGTGCAGCCCGACCCGCTTACCGACTTCGGTGTCGTTGCGTAGCAGCGTCGACGGCAGCACCTGCCCGGTGTAGATGACCATGTCTCCGTCGAGCACGGCCAGGCTGGCAGTTTCGGATAGTTCCTCGGCCAGCGATTTCAACACCGGCAGGGCGAGGCCACCCAGCTGGCGGTTGGCGACCTCGCCGAGTCGAATCAGTCGCGGCCCCAACGCGTAGCGGCGGTTGGGCAGCTGGCGCACGTAACCCAGATTGACCAGCGTGCGCAATAGCCGGTGAATTGTCGGCGGCGGCAATGGCGACTCTGCCGACAACTCGGTCAGAGAGCACTCTCCGCCTGCGCGCCCGATCAACTCCATCAGCTCGAAGGCACGCTCCACCGACTGAACCCCGCCTGACCTTTCCGTCATGCGACTCACTTTCGGTAGAGGAAGTGTGTTCCATCCAACAGGTGATGATTTGTTTCCGCAATACGGAATCTTGACGGGGTAACCCGGACTCCTTCGTGTGGGGCGGGTGTCCGCGCTAAACTCCACATTGTGGAATTTCGGTCCGACCGGCTTTCCACCCCCGGAAGGAAAACCTGTGACACGACGCCTCGACGATGCTGCGCTGGCCGATGTCGACCGCCGGCTGGCGGCCGCCGACGCGCACCTGGCCGACCGCTATCCCGGTGACGACGGCCGCCGGCAGCCGGTGCACACCGTCTACATCCCGGCCAACCGATACTCGGCCGCCGTGCCCGCCGATTGGGGCGCCGCGGCCCGCGCCGCGGCGGGCGAGGCCGGCGGGCTCGACGAAGTGGCGACGTTGGTCGGCGCCAGCGACGCAACCGATTGTGCACCCGACGTTCTGGCCGCGCTGGTGGACCGCAAGCTGAGCACCGAGCCGATCGAGGACCTCCGTATCGACTTCGAGGACGGCTACGGCACGTTCGACGACGCCACCGAAGATGCCGATGTCGACCGGGCCGTAGCCGCCCTGCACAGCGCTGTGGCCGCAGGTGACTCGACGCCGTTCGTCGGCATCCGCTTCAAGTGCCTGGAAGCAGCCACCCGGGCCCGCGGATTGCGGACGCTCGATATGTTCATCAGTGGGCTCGTCGAATCAGGTGGTCTGCCCGATGGTTTGACCCTCACCCTGCCGAAGGTGACCTCGGTCGACCAGGTCGAGGCGATGGTCGCGGTGGCGAAGGCCCTCGAGGCTGCGAACGCACTCCCCGAGGGCCGCATCCGCTTCGAAGTTCAGGTCGAAACCCCGCAGGCGATCCTCGGCGCCGATGGCCGTGCACCCGTGGCCCAGTTCATCCACGCCGGCCGAGGTCGCGTCAGCTCATTGCACTACGGAACCTACGACTATTCGGCGTCCCTGGGCATCGCCGCCGCCTATCAGTCGATGGAGCATCCGGCGGCCGACCATGCCAAGAACGTCATGCAACTCGCCGTCGCCGGAACCGGCGTCCACATGTCCGACGGCTCCACCAACATCCTGCCCGTCGGCGACCCCGACAACATCGCGATGGCGTGGACGCTGCACGCGCGTCTGGTCCGCCGACACCTCGAACGGGGCATTTACCAGGGCTGGGACATGCACCCCGCCCAACTGGTCACCCGATACCTCGCGACGTATGCCTTCTATCGGCGGGCCTTCGCACCCGCCGCGACGCGCCTGCGCAATTACGTCCACCGACTCGACTCGACGGTCATGGACGAGCCTGCCACCGCTCGGGCGCTGGCGAGTGTGATCCATCGAGGCAACGTGTGTGGCGCGCTCACCGTCGACGAGATTGAAACCGCCACCGACCTTTCCACGTCCACCGTGCGTGATATCGCGCTCGGCCGCACAACCAGGAGCACCCCGTGACCCATCCAGTGAGCGCAGCGTCGTACTACACCCCTCGTGGCGGACTGCCGCCGCAGACCGACCTGCTGACCGATCGGGCCATCGTCACCGAGGCGTACACCGTCATCCCCCGCGGTGTTCTCTCCGACATCGTCACCTCGGTGTTCCCGGAGTGGACGGGCACCCGCGCGTGGATCATCAACCGCCCCGTGGCCGGTGGTGCGACAACGTACTTCCAGGCGATCGTCGAAGTGAAGCCCGGAGGCGGCGCCCAACGGCCAGAACCGCAACCGGAGGTGCAGAGCTTTCTGTTCGTCACCTCCGGTGCCCTGACCGTGGATGCGGCCGGCCAGTCGCAGACGCTGTCGGAGGGCGGTTTCGCGTACCTGCCGGCCGGTACCGGATGGTCGGCGCACAACACCGGCGATGCCGATGCGACGTTCGTGTGGATCCGAAAGCGCTATGAGGTCATCGAGGGCCACATGCCGTCGGTGAAGTTCGGCAACGAGCGGGACATCGAACCGTCGGCGATGCCGGGAACCGATGGGAAATGGCGCACGACCCGCATGCTGGATCCGCAGGATCTGGCCTACGACATGCACGTCAACATCGTGACGTTCGAACCCGGCGCGAGCATTCCGTTCGCTGAGACCCACGTGATGGAACATGGTCTGCTGATGCTCGAAGGCAAGGCCGTCTACCACCTCAATGGAGACTGGGTGGAGGTTCAGGAGGGCGATTTCCTCTCCCTGCGCGCCTTCTGCCCGCAGGCCTGCTACGCCGGTGGGCCGTCGAACTTCCGCTACCTGTTGTACAAGGACGTCAACCGTCAGATCATGCTCTGACAGAACGACGACTCTGACAGAACGACGATGGGCACCCCCGATCGGGTGCCCATCGTCGTCAGAGGCGTTGTCTCACAACTGGAATGGCCAGCCGATGACCTTCTTCTGGCGCGGCGTGGCATAGGTGCGCACCTTCGAGGTGGACAGCCCCATCCGGACCAGGCCTTCGGCAATGGTCACCGCCGAGCGGACTCCGTCGACGATCGGCACACCGGTGGCGGCCGACACCTTCGCCTCCAGTTCGGCCATACCGCCGCACCCGAGGCAGATCACCTCCGCATGATCCTTCGCCACGGCCTCGCGCGCCTGCGAGACGATCGCCTCGACGGCACGCTCGGGATCGGACTCGAGTTCGAGCACACCGAGACCCGATGCCCGTACCGACGCGCATCGTGCGTCGAGTCCTGCCAGCTTCAGGCGGTCCTCGATCAGCGGCACAGTGCGGTCGAGTGTGGTGACCACCGAATACTTGTGGCCCAGATACATCGCGGTCGACGCCGCCGCCTCGGTGATATCGACGACCGGCACGTCGAGCAGCTCCTGCAGGCCTTCACGACCGTGTTCGCCGTAGCCGGCCTGGATCACCGCATCGAAGGGCTCGGAATAGGAGGTGATCGCATCCATGACCGCGATGGCGGCAAGGTAGCTCTCGAAGTTTCCCTCACACGAGTCGGCGCCGAAACGCGGTGTGATGCCGATGATCTCGGTGCCGGGCGCTGCGACACCGCGCGCGGACTCGGCGATCGCCTCGGTCATCGAGGCTGTCGTGTTGACGTTGGCTACCAGAATTCTCATGAGGTCCCTAGTGGTGCGTGCTGGTCACGGCGATGGGCTCTCCCGATACATCGTTGAACGGGCCCCGACGGTCCGCGAACATCCAGTAGACGATCGCGCCGAGTCCGGCCCCGATGAACCAGGAGAACTCCGAGACGACCTTGAATGCCGGGACGAAGGCCATCAGCAGTGCGGCGACCGCGGTGATGGCAAGGGCGGCAACGGCACGCATGTTCACGCCCTTCGCATAGTGATACTCCCCGGCGGCGTCGACGGTGAACAGGGCCAGCACGTTGATCTTCGATCGGCGCACCAGCCAATAGTCGACCATGATGATGCCGAACAACGGGCCGAGGATCGCGCCGAGCCCACCGAGGAAGTAGTTGATGACCGCGGGTGAGTTGTACAGGTTCCACGGCAGGATCACCAGACCGATGACCGCCGAGATGAAGGCGGCGCGTCGGAAGTTGAGGTGCTTGGGGAAGAGATTGTTCAGCGCGTAGATCGGGGCGACGAAATTGGCCATCAGATTCACCGCGATGGTCAGGATCAGCAGCGCGAGCGCGGCCAGCACCAACAGCAGCGTGTTGGGCACCTCCTGGACGATATCGGCAGGCGCCTCGATGATGCGGCCGTCGATGCGGAACTGCGCACCGGCAAGCGTGATCACGATGCCTCCGAACACCAGCATGTTCAGCGGGATGCCCCAGAAGTTGCCGCGCACGATGGCGCCCTTGGATGTCGCATTGCGAGTGAAATCGCAGAAGTTGAGGACGAAGGTGCCATAGATGGCGACCCACAGGCTCGCACCGCCGATGATCTTCAACCACATGTCGACACCGGTCAGCGAGTCGGGAGTCGACCACGCAATGCTCCAGTCGGCGTTGCTCAGCATCCAGATCGCCAGGGCGATCATGGTGAACAGGATGACCGGACCGGCGAACGCCTCGTACTTGCGGATCATCTCCATGCCGTAGCTGACGATGATCACCTGGATCACCCACAGCGAGACGAACGAGATCCAGCCCAGCGTCGACAGGCCCAGGACGCTGTTCGAATCCAGGGTTGCCGCCGACGGCGCGAGCGCGATGATCATGATGCGCAGCACCACCGAGGCGAGGTAGGTCTGGATGCCGAACCAGGCAATCGCCACCGCCCCGCGGATCAGGGCGGGGATCTGCGCGCCCCGGATACCGAAAGCGATGCGGCTCATCACCGGGAACGGGACGCCGGTCTTCTCCCCCATGAACCCGGACAGGTTGAGGAGCAGGAAAAGGAACATCCCGCCGAGTCCGAGCGCCAACAGAATCTGCCACCCGCCCAGGCCGAGGGCGAACAGGCCGATGGCGAACGAGTAGTTGCCCAGACTGTGAACATCGTTGGCCCACAAGGTGAAGATGTTGTACGCACCCCAGCGTCGGCCGGCGCGCCGGGTGGGCGCGAGATCGGTGTTGTAGAGGTGCGGACTCACATCCGCCAGTGCTGCCGCGTCGTTACGGTCGGAGTCGCCGAGGAGACCGGTGGACTCTGTGCTCATGGGGTACGCCTGTCACGGTAGGAGCGCCGACACCAGGGGCGCCGCCGCAAAATTCCACTGTGCGGAAGAAAAGTTCCACAGATTTCATAAGTAACGCGTATGTGGACGTCGTGTGTCAAGCCTTCGTTCGCAATTGACTGTGTCCGCGCTCACATCTAACCTCGCACTACGATGGAGGCTTACTTCCACAATGAGGAATTCGATCGAGGACATGTGTACCTCGCTACGGAGAGCTGCCGATGACTTCGCACGTTGACGACCCGTCCACACCCTCGGATCGGCCCGAGTACGACCTGGTGGTCCGCGGTGAACGCACCCTGACGACCGCGGGCATCGTGGCACGCGAGATCGGCATCCGCGACGGCCGTATCGTCGCGATCGAGCCACTGGGCAGTGGCCTCACCGCGACCGAGATCGTCGAACTGACCGCCGACCAGGTGATGATCCCCGGCCTGGTCGATACTCACGTCCACGTCAACGAGCCGGGTCGTACCGAGTGGGAGGGCTTCGACTCGGCCACCCGCGCCGCTGCTGCCGGTGGCGTGACCACGCTGATCGACATGCCGCTGAACTCCATTCCGCCGACGGTCAACGTCGAGGCGCTCAACGCCAAGCGGGCAGCGGCTTCGGGAAAGACCCATATCGACGTCGGATTCTGGGGTGGCGCGATCCCCGGAAACACCGACGACCTGCGCGGCCTGCACGATGACGGTGTCTTCGGCTTCAAGTGCTTCCTGCTGCACTCAGGTGTCGACGAGTTCCCGCACCTGGACGCCGACGAGATGGAAAAGGACATGGCCGTGCTGGCCGGTTTCGACTCCATGATGATCGTGCATGCCGAAGACTCCCGAGCGATCGACAGGGCACCGTCTGCCGAGGGCAACAAATACGAACGATTCCTCGCCTCCCGTCCCCGTGGTGCCGAGAACGTCGCGATCGCCGAGGTGATCGAGCGCGCTCGCTGGACCGGGGTCCGCGCGCACATCCTGCACCTGTCCTCCTCCGATGCGCTGCCGATGCTCGCGACCGCTAAGCGCGATGGCGTCAAGATCACCGTCGAGACCTGCCCCCACTACTTGACTCTGCTGGCCGAGGAGATACCGAACGGCGCCACCGCGTTCAAATGCTGTCCGCCGATCCGCGAGGCGTCGAATCGGGAATTGCTGTGGCAAGGCCTGCTCGACGGCACGATCGACTGCATCGTCTCCGACCACTCGCCGTCGACCATCGACCTCAAGGACGTCGAGAACGGTGATTTCGGGATCGCGTGGGGTGGGGTCGCTTCACTGCAACTCGGCCTGTCGCTCATCTGGACCGAGGCCAAGCGCCGCGGTATCGAGCTGACCCAGGTGGTGGACTGGATGGCCGCCAAGCCCGCGGCATTGGCGGGACTGAACACCAAGGGCAAGATCGCGCTCGGTTACGACGCGGACTTCGCCATCTTCGAGCCGGACTCCGCTCAGGTCGTCGATGTGCACAAGCTGCACCACAAGAATCCGGTCAGCCCCTATGACGGGCGTGCGCTGGCCGGGGTCGTGACGAGCACCTGGCTGCGCGGCAAGAAGATCGACTTCACCAACCCGCACGGCCGGATGCTTCGTCGCGGCGGGGTTTAGCGATTTCTCACCCGGCACAGGTGATGCCGGCGTACTCCCGGATGCGCGGCAGGTCGTAATCGCCTGCGGTGGTGCCGATCCCCTGCGCCACCTGTGCGGCGACCGCGCAGCCGAGTGTTGCCGATTCACCGAGTCCGAGCCCCTCGGCGCGGCCGGTGAGGAAACCCGCGGAGAACGCGTCACCGCATCCGGTGGTGTCGACGACGTCGACGACGAAGGCCGGCACCTCCACGCTGTCCCGGTCGGTGACCACCAATGCGCCGTCACCGCCGCACGTCAGTGCGACGCATCCGACTCCACGATCGAGGAACGCCCGGGCGCCGGCGGTCAGATCGGTGATCCCGGTGAAACCGCGCACCTGCTCGTCGTTGGGCAGCAGGTAGTCGACATGAGGCAACGCGTCGGCGATCCACGCGAGTAGGCCGGGATCGCCGCCGGCGAGGATGTCCACCGATGTGGTGATCCCCCTGCCCTTCGCGGCGCTGAGCAGTGTCGCCGCAGCCGGTCCACCGTAGAATTCCGGCCCGCCGAGGTGCAGGTGGGTCACGCCGAGAGCTGCCATCTGGTCAATCTGGTCGAGCTTGTGGTGACCGTTGGCGCCGACACAGTGCCATGCGGGCCGGTCGCCGTTGGACCGGATCGGGATGACCGATGCCGAGGTCTGAGCCGCGGGCTCGCGCACCACCCCCGCGGTGTCGACTCCTTCGGCGTTCAGCAGTGAGAGCAGGGTGATCCCCAGCGCGTCCGCGCCGACAGCGCCGAACGTCCGCACGGTCGCGCCCAATCTGCTGAAGATCACCGCGGTGCCGGCCGCGGTGCCCGCCGGTGACATGCCGATGCTCTCCACCAGAGACCCTGTCGAGCCTTCCGGGATCGCGGCGGCGCCGAGGACGTGGACATCGAGAACGTGGACTCCCACGGCAGCGACGGTGAGTGCGGTCATGGGACGTCCTTCCGGGCTCCATACTGTAGTGCCACCGCCTGAATGATGGTGGCGGACTGTTGATCCGGCGTCAGCGCCCGCGGTGGTCCCATCGACCGGGTGCGCTGGTACAGCGCGGCCAACCACTCCAGCAGTAACGCATTCTGCAGCGCGGCCTCCAGGTCGGTACCGACGGCAACCGAGCCGTGATTGGCCATCAGCGTGGCCTGACGTCCGCGCAGAGCCTCGACGACGCCGGCGGCCAGGTCCGCTGACCCGAACGGTGCATACGGCACGATCGCTATGTCACCCCCGAGCACGAGTTGTTGGTAATGCAGCACCGGTAACACATCGAGGCCATCCAGACAGGCGACCGCCGTGCTGAACGGAGCGTGGGTGTGCACCACCGCGGCGGTGTCGAACGTCTCGTACACCCCGAGATGCAGACCCAATTCCGAGGTGGGCGCCAGCGTTCCGGTGATCACCTGTCCGGCGCGATCGACCTCGGTGACGTCATCGACATCGCATTCCGACATGATCACGCCCGTGGCCGTGACGGCGATGATGTCGCCACAACGGGCCGAGACATTTCCCGCGCTGCCGATGAGCAGTCCCTCTGCGGCCAGTCGCCGAGCGGTGGATGCGACATCGCGTCGAAGTGTTGCACGGTTCATCCGGACATTGTCACGGGTCCGCCGGCACGGTACGCGGTCGGACGTCCGAAGAGATATCCCTGACCGAGGTCCACGCCGAGATCGCGAAGGGTGCTCACCTGATTGAGGTCCTCGACCGCTTCGGAGACCGTCACGGCATTCAGTTCACTGCCCAGTCGTACGATCGACGATGCCAGCGCACGCCGGACCGGGTCGGTGTCGATGCCCGAGGTGAGATCTCCGTCGATCTTGATGATGTCCGGTCGGAGGCGCAACAGCTGGTTGAAGCTTGCGAAACCTGCGCCGGCGTCGTCGATGGCGAGGCGGATCCCTGCTTCCCGCAACGGGGTCAGCGCTTCGGCGAGATCGTCCGGGAACGGTTCGTGCTCGGTGATCTCGACGACGAGCGGCCGCTGCACCGAGATCAGGAGCTCCTGCACCGCAGGGTTCATCGCCGTCACCGGACTGAGATTGGCGGCCACGAAGGACGCCGGCGGAAGATCCTCGGCGTTGACGAGCAGGCGTCGCAGCGCCGCCAGTTCCAAACTGAGGCTCCGGCCGAGACGGCGCGCGACATCGAACCACTGTTTCGGGGTCAACTCGCCGTCGGTCGGGAAGCGGCACAATCCCTCGAAACCGGTGGCATCTCCGGTGTTCAGATCGACGATCGGCTGGAACACGATGTCCAGGTTGGCCGGATCGGCCAGCACGGCGTCGAGTCGCTGATGCAGTCGGTCCTCGCGCGCCATATCGGGAAGCAACACCGAGGCCAGGAATTGCGTGGTGGAGTCGTCCGGCAGGTTCGGATCAACCAGAAACGCATCCAGCAGCGCCGAGAGCTCGGTATGCGCGCTGATCAATCCCGAGATGAACGTGCTCGCCGCCGCCATCGCGGCGATATCGCGTTCGTCGAACCGGCCCGGTTGTTTCGACGTCATCGACAACGCGCCGATCGCGGTGTCGCGATGGCGCAGCGGAAAGACGGCCAGGGTCCGCAATCCCAGCTGCGACCCGATGGCGCGGACCTCGGCGGTCACGGCCGGATCGTTGGGCGCGTCGTCACTGAGCTGTGGTCGACCGGTGGCCACCGCCATCCCCTGGAACGTCCCGGCGACCGGCAGGCGCAGGCCCAGCAGGGATTCCACGACGCCAAAGGCCGAGACCACGACGAACTCGTCGGTGGGCGCCAGGATGCTGACGGCCGCGCCATCTGCTTTCGGGGTGAACAAACACATCTGTTCGGTGATCCGGCGGGTCAACGCCGCCGGATCGATGGACGCATTGATCGCAGCGATCAGGTTGCGCATCGCGCGATTCCGTGCCCGGCTGGCCTCTGCCACCAGCTCGCCCCGAACCGGCGTGGGACATACATCGTGAAACCCCTCACCCCCCGAACAGGTGGCGTCGCGATCAACTCTGCCCGGGTCCGCTCAGGTGGTGGACCCGGGCTTTCACACTACGGGTCAGGGGACCAGCTCAGCAGCAAAACTGCGCCGACTCGCCGCCGTTCTATTCGTTGTATCCAAAGATGGCATTCCACGCCCGCTGGTCCTGTTCCGACCACGCGGTCGCCTCCGCCGGGGTGATGCGATGAACGCGCGGATCATCGAAGTCCGGCAGCTGGACACCGCGCACGTTGGGGGCTGCGACATCGTTGCGGACCGAATATTCTCCGATGTCGCGCAACACGTTCTGACCGCGCCGGGACAGATTCCAGTTCAGGAACACCTTCGCGGCGGCCAGGTGCGTCGCGGTCGAGGCCACCCCGGTGTAGTAGTCATAGGCCGTCACCCCCTCGTCGGGCACCACGAATGTCACCGGGGCGTTCTCGTTGGCCGCGATGTTGACGCTGCTGACGACCACGGTGCCCGCATCGATTTCCCCGCGGGCAAGGCTGTCGAGTTCTGCACCGAGAGAGTCGAACACCCTTGTCTCCCCCGCATACTCGCGCAGATACTCATCGCCGAGGACATCACGCTGAAACCGGGTGAGCGCCAGAGCGCTCCCACCGGCACCGGCTTGGGCGATGCCGAGCTTGCCGGTCCATCGGTCCTGGAGAAGATCGTTCCAACTCGCAGGCGCTTCAGCCGGATCCACCAACGCGGTGTTGTAGCCGAACGTGTAGATCGGATTGAACGTGCGGTAATAGCTGCCGTCATCGAAGACGACGTCCTCGCGCAGATCGGTCGCTGTGGGTGGCGTATAGGGCTGGAACACACCGCGTCGACTCAGTCCGGAGACAAATCCCGCATCGGAGATGCGCACCACGTCGGCGTTGAGCTTTCCGGCACCGTGTTCGGCAACGATCCGCTCGTACAGGCGATTAGGGGTTAGCCGGATCAACTTCACTTCGAGTCCGGTGTCGGCCTCGAACTGATCCAGCAATGCGGCCTCGCTGTCGGCCGTCCACCCGCTGTACAGGGTGATCTGACCATCCTTTTGTGCAGCGGCCCATAGATCGGGATCGGCGATCTGCTCACCGTCGATCACCAACGCCGAATCGCGCGAGATCGACTCGGCAGACCTGGTCAGGTCCGGTGCCGGCGGCGGCGGTGAACAGGCGGCCAATACCGTTGTCGCGGAGACAAGTCCGATGACGAGGCGGGTGATCGATCTCATGAGATCTCCTTGGATCCGAAGCGGCGCGCCAGGACGGCGAGTACACCGATGACGGCGCAGTAGAGCAGGCTGAGCTCCGCCGCAGACTGGAATGAACCGTTGTCATAGGCGTCGAAGATCGCGATGGACAACAACCGGGTGTCGGAGGTGAACAGGAACAGCGCCGCGGTCAGCTCGCGCATGGCCAGCATCATCAGCAGCAGGAAGGTCGAGGAGAGGCCCACCCTCAGCAGCGGAGCGGTGACGAAGGTGATGGCGCGATGCCGACGCGCTCCCAGCATCACGGCGCTGTCCTCGAGGTCCTTGTCCAACTGGATGATCGAGGCGGAAACGCCCCGATAGCCCTGTGGCAGGAACACGGCCACGAACGCGATGACGAGCACCGCCAGCGTGCCGTATACGGGGACCGGTAGTGCCAGCCATGTCCACAACAGACCTAGGCCCAATACGATCGCCGGGACCGCAAGTGGCAGCATCGCCACGTACTCCAGCAGTTTGCGGCCCGGCGCCTGGGTCCGGTAGCGCGTGTACGCCAGCGCGAAGCACAGCGCGGTACCGATCGCAGCGGTGGCCACCCCGACCAGCACACTGTTGACGACAACCTGGTGGAACTCGGTGCTCTGCAGGGTCCGGCCCATACTCCACAGCGACAGCGCACCCGGGCGGGCGAGCTGACCGAGATCGGCGACATACGGGCTGGTCTGCATGGCAGCGATGATCAAGGCGCCGACGGGCAGCAGCACGGCCAGAACGAAATAGCTCCACGCGAACACCGCCGCCGGCAGTCGCCAGCGTCGAAGCGA
This sequence comes from Mycolicibacterium neoaurum, assembly GCF_036946495.1. Taxonomy (NCBI): domain Bacteria; kingdom Bacillati; phylum Actinomycetota; class Actinomycetes; order Mycobacteriales; family Mycobacteriaceae; genus Mycobacterium; species Mycolicibacterium neoaurum. Next base: position 372,767 of record NZ_JAQIIX010000001.1, on the reverse strand, counting down.
CACCTGCCGCGCCCGCACGCCCTTACCGCTGACGGTCGTGAACTCCTTACCGCTCATGGCACGCTGTTGCATCGCCACCACGACGACCAGTAGCACGGTCAGCACGACGGCCACCGCCGCCGCATCGTTCGAGCGCGCCGGGGAGGCGTTCATGAGCCGGTAGATCAGCGTGGGCAAGGTGTCCACTCCCCCCGGTACGCCGATCACCTGGGCGACGGGGAAGTTCTCGACGGTGAGCGCGAAGACCAGGATGGCTGAGCCGAGTACGGCAGGCATCACCAGCGGAAACGTGATCTCCCGCAGCATCTTCCGTACCGGCGCACCATGTAGGCTGGCCGCATCCTCCAGATCGGGGTTCATCAGCGACAGCGCCGAATGGACCATCAGAAACGGATACGGCGCGTAGTAGAGGCCGAGGACGAAGATCATCCCGGTGAAGCTGTAGATATCCATCAGATGTGGAATTCCCAGGGCACCGAAGGCCAGGTTGAGGTAGCCCGTCGCCGGGCCCGCCAGCAGCGCCCACGCCAGGGCACCGACCAGGGCCGGCAGGAACAGCGGCATGATCGCGATGCCATAGATCAGTTTGCGACCGGGGATATCGGTGCGGGCAGCAAGGAAGGCGAGCAGGCAGCCGATCACGAGGGCGACCACCGAGGACCCGATCCCGACGGCCGCCGAGTTCAACAGAGCCGTCCGCGCGGTTCCCGACCCCAGCACCGCGAAATTGTCGAGGGTGAAGCGACCGAAGTCGATGAGGTTGTCCCGCTCGGTGTTCGCGCTGAACGCACCGGCAAGGATGAAGAACATCGGGCACAGGACGATGACCGTGAGCACGGCGAGCTGCACCAGCACCGGCAGTGAACGTCGCGCCGACCGGTGGCGGCGGGGCTCGGCGCCGCGGACTCCCGCCGGGGCGGTCGTGGCCGGCGGTCGGTTCGTGGTCGGCGCGCTCATGCCGGCACCGCCGCAGGTGTCTCGGTGCGATCGTCGACCAGGAGCTGGGCCGCACCCGGTCTCGCGGTCACCACGGCCGGTTCGCCGATCCCCAGGACCGGACTGCCGTTACCTGTGGCGACCGCCTCGATCTCGGGGCCGTTGTCCAGGGTCACCCGGTAGCGAATCGACGCGCCCTGGTAGCTGGCCACCTCGACGCGACCGAGCCAGTGCTGGCCGGCGGGTGCCGGCTCGGCAGGTCCGGTGACCAGCAGATCTTCCGGACGCAGGCAGACGATCGCGGGGCCGTCGAACTGGCGTGCCGAGGCGACGACGACCGAGATGGCGGGATGTTCGGCCAGCGAACAGTCAAGCTCGCCGGGGGCGGCGTTGACCCTGAAAATGTTTCCGATACCGAGGAATTCGGCGATGGAGGCGCACGATGGGTTCTTGTAGATCTGTTCTGGGGAACCGATCTGGACGATGCGCCCCTTCTGCATCAACGCGATGCGGTCGGCGAGGGCGAAGGCCTCGACCTGGTCGTGTGTGACGTACACCGTGGTCAGCCCCAGCCGCAATTGCAGCTCGCGAAGTTCCATCCGCAACCGCTCCCGCAACCGCGCGTCGAGATTGGACAGCGGTTCGTCGAGCATCAGCACGCTGGGACGCATGACCAGACTGCGGGCCAACGCGACACGCTGCATCTGGCCGCCGGAGAGCTGGCTGGCGCCGCGGTCGGCCAAATGTCCCAGCCCGACAAGGTGTAACGCTTCGTCGACGCGTTGCACCAGTTCGGTTTTCGCCACCTTCTGCATCTTCAGCGCGAATCCGACGTTCTGCGCCACGGTGCGGTGCGGCCACACCGCATAGGACTGGAAGACCATCCCGACATTGCGCTTGTGCGGCGGAACGGATCGCCCCGTCGTGCTGTCGTGGACAATGCGGTCACCGATGCTGATCCGGCCGATGCTCGGTGTCTCCAGTCCGGCAACGCACCGCATGGTGCTGGTCTTGCCGCAACCGGATTGGCCCAGCAGCACCAGGGATTCGCCATCGGCGATCTCCAGGTCCAGATCTTTGACCACGGTATTGCCGTGGTAGGCCAACGTCAGGTTCTCGATGGTGACTTTCATGATTTCCTTCAGTGGTTGGGGCGGGTTGCGGACATGGCGTAGGCGGGTGCCGATTCCGCGAGGAACAATTCGGCTCTTGCGATCCGGCGGGCCGCCCGATGCAGGGAAACGTCGCGAGGGAGACCGGTGTCGGTCGTGGTCACGGTGGTCGGGATGACCCCGGCCGCGGTCCCCAATCGCAGGGTTGTCCCGGCATCTCCGCTGAGGTGCTCGGCCACCACGCTGCCCCGGACAGCCGCAGCGGCGGCCACCGCGACAGCCGAGGTGAGACCGATTGCCGGGTGGGGCGCGAGCATGGACACCATGCGCACAGCCACGTCGTATGCGCTGCCGGGGATCTGCGTGCCGTCGGCGGCGACGTAGTCACCCGCGGCGCCGATGATGCCGACCTTCGGCACGGCGTGCTGCACGGGATCGCCAGGCTTGGCCAAACCCATTGCCAGCGCTGCCTTCCGGCGAAGTTCGATCAGCACCGGTAGCCGTTCGGCCAGCTGAGCATTGTCTTCGGACCCGGTGAGGCCGAAGTCCGCGGCCCGAAACAGCGCCGCCGGTGCGCCCGCATTGACGAGTGTCCCCTGATAGCGGTGGCCGCCGACCTCCAGGACATCGGTCACCGTGCCGGTGGGCAGCAGGTCCACATGCGACAGCGCGACATTGGCGAACGTCAGCGATACAGGGACCCCGAGGGCGTTGGTGCCCGGCACCGCGGCGTCACCGTCGGCCGGGATGATTCCGCCCGGTGTGGCGATCCTGGCACTCAGCCGGGCACCGGTGTTCTGGTTGCGCATCCGCACGATCGTCACCTCGGAGTCGGCGGCGACCATCCCGGTCTGCAGGGCGTACAGGCCGATCGCGGTGGCACAGTTCCCGCAGTTGCTTGCCCATTCGACGGCACGATGGCCGATGGCCACCTGCGCGAACAGATAGTCGACATCGACGTCGTCGAGGCGCGAGCGTCGCACGATCGCGGCCTTGGAGGTTGTCGAGGTCCCCCCGCCGACGCCGTCGAGTTGGCGCGGGTCCTCCGAGCCGAAGACCGAGATGAGCACGGCGTCGAGATCATCGCTGCGCAACAGTGGATCGAGATCCACGGCATTGAAGAGCCAGCATTTGCTGGTCCCTCCGCGCATCCACGTGCCCAACAGGCTGGTCATGGTGATTTCTCCTCGCTGCCGACGGGTCATAGAGCGGATGGTGATGCCGCTCACGTCCTGGCTCCTGACCAGCGTGGCTCACATCAGGGTCGAGTACAATTACGAAAATCTCGATTACCCTTTAGGTGAACTGAATGGAGATGAGAATGCTCGATCCTCGCCGGTTGTTGTTGCTGGTCGACGTCGTACGGGCCGGCTCATTGACGGCCGCCGCCAACCGGCTGAGTTACACCACCTCGGCGATCTCGCAGCAGATCGCCAAGCTGGAAGCCGAGGCCGGTCAGCCACTGCTGGAACGGCACGCCCGCGGTGTGCGACTCACCGAAGCGGGTGCGGCACTCGCGCGACGTGCCGAGCGGATCGAAACCCAGCTGCAGGCGGCCCGCAGTGAGCTCGACGAGATCGCCGGTCTGCGGTCCGGAACCGTTCGCCTCGGCACCTTCCCCACTGTCGGATCGAGCCTCCTGCCGCAGGTTGTCAAGCTGTACAAGGCCCGCCATCCGGCTGTGAAGCTCACCGTGCGCAGCTCCCGATTCGCGGCCCTGCGAGGCATGCTCGACAACGGTGAGGTCGAACTGTCATTGCTGTGGGATTACGAGTGGGCACCGGTGACCGACCGCGAACTGGTCGTACGCGAACTGTTGGTGGACCCGCCGACGCTGGTGGTTTCGGTCAATCACCGCTTCGCCCATCGCGAGTATCTGGACATGGCCGAGCTCGCCGACGAGCAGTGGATCACCAGAGAGGATCATCACCCGGTCGGTGCCGCACTCGAAAAGGCTTGCCAGAACGCGGGTTTCACTCCCTCCGTCGCCTTTGCCGCCAACGATTACCAGGAGGCCCAGGCGATGGTCGCGGTCGATCTGGGGGTATCCATGGCGCCTCGGCTGGCACTGTCCAATCTCCGCGAGGATGTCAAGGTCATCCCGCTGCGGGGTGCGCCATCACGCCGGATCCTGCTGGCCCATCTGGCCGAACACCGGTTGACACCGGCCGAGGCGACCCTGGTCGACACGTTCGAAGAGGTCGCCTACAAGCACGACGGCAAGACGACGCCGGCAGTCCACCGCGCCCGACCCATTCGGGATCCCAAGAGTTAAGTTTTTCTACGCTCGGGTCAAGAAATCATCGATTGTGGTGAACGAACTTCATTCCTAGTGTGAGCTGGGTAATGAAGAATCGTCGTGTGTGACGCAGAGCGGTAACAATCAGCCGCCTCCGATACTGCGCACCACGGCGCCGCCACGGCGACGACGCCGCGCCTGGACCTGAGAGAACGCCCATGAGTTATGTAGAGATACTGCCGTTGATCGCGCTGGTCGCGATGTTCGTGATCGCCACCATCTGTCCGATCAACATCGGCATCCTGGGTTTCATCGGAGCGTTCGCCGTAGGGGCATTTCTCCTCGGCTACGACGACAAAGAGATCCTCGCCGAGTTCCCCAGTTCGATCGTGCTGACCATCATCGGCGTCACCTACTTCTTCGGTATGGCGAAACAGAACGGCACCATCGATTTGCTGGTCAACGCGTGTATCCGCGGCGTGCGCGGGCGGGTGACGGTAGTGCCCTGGGTGTTCTTCTTCTGCGCATCGGTACTGACAGCGCTCGGTACCTTCAGTCCGGCCGCAGTCGCGCTGATCGTGCCGGCCGCCATGACGTTTGCCGCGCGCACGAGGATGAGCCCGCTGGTCATGGGGATCATGACCATCAACGGCGCTCATGCCGGTGCCTTCTCTCCGATCTCGGTTTCCGGAGTGCTCGTCGTCGATCTGGTCGAGAAGAGTGGTCTGACGCTCAATCCCTGGCTGCTCTTCTTCGCAAGCTATGCCATCAACCTGCTGCTCTCGGTGCTGACCATCGTCGGTTATGCCGCCCTGTCGCGAGTGCGCGACCTCGAATACACCGCGCTCGGTTCGCAGCCGACGGCACCGGATGATCTTGGTGGTGTCGGGCGCGCAACCGGATCGGCGCGCGGGCCGGCCGGTGATGTCGGGGGTGTCGGTACCCAATTGCTGACCCGTCCGGCACCTACCGAGGCCGCGGTGACGGTCCAGCCCGCCGTGACCGGAGTCCAGAAGCTGACCCTGTTTCTCATCGCCACGGTGTTGGTACTGGTCCTGGTGCTCCACCTGCCGATCAGCTTCGTGGCGATCGCGGCGGGCGCGGTGCTGGCGTTCACCGATCTGTCCAAGCAGAGCGAGGCCATCGCCGGTATCAGCTGGCCGACCGTCCTGCTGGTCGCCGGGATGGTGACCTACATATCGATCGTCGAAGAGGTCGGCACCATCGATCACCTGGCCCAGATGGCCATCACGGTGGGCGCGCCGCTACTGGTGGCACTGGTGCTCTGCTACATCATCGGCGTGACGTCGGCGTTCGCCTCGTCGACTGCACTGTTGGCCGCGATCATCCCGTTGGCGCTCCCGTTGCTACAGACGGGCACTCTTCCGGTGGTCGGCGTCGTGGCCGCATTGGCGATCGCCGCCACCGTCGTCGACGTGTCACCGTTTTCGACCAACGGCGCCCTGGTTCTCGCCAACGCACAAGGTATCGACCGACCCCGCTTCTACCGGCAGCTGCTGCTGAACGCCGGCATCGTGGTCGCCGTTGCCCCCGCGCTGTGCTGGCTGCTCCTGGTTCTGGTTCCCGGGTTTGCCTGACGGCTGCGCGTTGCGGCCGGGTCTGGAAGCAGACGGCCACTCCCCGGCGGCTTTAGTAAAAGTCGATCCCTATCCAATTATCCGAGATTGTCCTTCACTCTTTCGCCATCGAGAATCGACGGTGAAGGGTTGCTCATCCCGCGCCGGTCAATGCCGACCGCGAACGCCGATGAGCGTCCAGCGTGGAAAGGTACCGATACTGATGCTCGTACTACGAGGTACATGGATGCGCGGCGGGACCAGCAAGTGCTGGCTGTTCAACGCGGTCGATGTCGATCCGATCGTGGACCGCGCCGGTGGTCTCGACGCGCTGCTGGCATCCGCCTTCGGCTCGGGCGACCCCCGCCAGCTCGATGGCGTCGGGGGCGGCAGCTCGACGACGTCCAAAGCGGCCATCGTGCGCCGATCGGGCCGGCCCGGTATCGACATCGACTATCAGTTCGCCCAGATCGCCATCGCCGACCGCCGCGTCGAATGGGCCAGCAATTGCGGAAACTGCGCCACAGCGATCGGGCTCTACGCGCTCCAGTCGGGGATGGTGCCGGTCGGTGACGAGGTCACCGCGGTGCGGATGCGCCACCTGACCTCTGGTGCGGTCCTGACCGCGACGATCGCGACTCCGGCAGGCAAGATTCCCACCGAAGGCACGGCCGCCGTCCCGGGCACCACCGCGCTCGGCGTACCGGTCGGCCTCGCCTTCACCGGTCTGGATGCGGCGCCGATCCTGCCGACCGGTCATTCCGTGGACGCTGTCGAGGCCGGTGACCGCAGCTATCGTGCAACCTTGGTCGGTACCGGCGCCCCCGCAGCACTGTTCGACGCGTCAGACCTCGGACTGGACGGCACCGAGAGCAACGCCGAACTCATCGACCACACCCCTCTGCTGATGGAACTGCGCAAGAATGCCGCTCTGCAGATGGGACTGCGCCGGTTCGGCGACCCGGTGAGCAACTCCGTTCCCAAGGTCGGGATCGTCGGTGCGGCAAGGGTTTATCGCACGACGTCCGGCGCCGAGATCGGGGCCGACGACTACGATGTCTCCGTTCGGATGTTGTCCATGATGGCACCGCACCCCGCCATAGGTCTGACATCGGCCGTCGCCGTCGCTGCCGCCGCCACGGTGCGCGACGGCGTGCTCGCCGGCATTGCCGTACGCGAGGGCGCGCCGCTGCGGATCGGCACGGCAGCAGGCGTGCTGCCGGTCGACCTCGGGTACTCCCCCGACGGCAGGCTGGCGACGGTGACGCTGCACCGCGCGGCGCGGCGGATCGCCTCGGCCGAACTCTTCGTCTCCGAGGCGGCCCGCCAACCGATCGGAGCCTGACGGAAGTTCCGGCCGCGCCGAATGGGGGCGAACCTGCGGCGTCAGACCATAGGCTGTTTCGGTGACACTCCTGCTCGGCCCCGTCCTGCGCCACGTGGGAGAGACCACTGCGATGGTGTGGGTGCAGACCGACGAACCTGCCGAGGTCGCCGTGCTGGGGTCCTCGGCCCGCACGTTCGAGGTGCAAGGCCACCATTACGCGCTGGTCGCGGTAGCGGGACTTGCCCCCGACAGCACCACCGAGTACCAGGTGCACGTCGACGGGGAGCAGGTCTGGCCGGAGCCGGATTCGCGGTTCCCGCCCAGTGTCATCCGGACGCGCGGGCCGGCCACCGCGCACCGACTGCGGGTGATCTTCGGCTCCTGCCGTTATCCCAAGACCGGTGACGACAAGATCGATGCCAAGCTCGGCCGCGACGCGCTGGACTGTTATGCCGAACGGATGACCACCCAGCCGCCCGAGTGCTGGCCCGATGTGCTGGTCCTGCTGGGCGACCAGGTGTATGCCGATGAGCTGACACCCGATGCGCGCCAACGGCTCACCGGACGCAGGACGAACAAGAAGCGGCCACCCGACGAGGTGGTCAGCTTCGACGAATACGTGGGTCTCTACTGCCACACCTGGGGCGATCCGGAGATCCGCTGGGTCATGTCGACATTGCCCACCGCCATGATCTTCGATGACCACGACATCCGTGATGACTGGAACACCTCGGCGGCGTGGCGGGTGTCGGTCAACACGAAGCCGTGGTGGCGAGATCGGATCCGTGCCGGACTGGCGTCGTACTGGGTCTACCAGCACATCGGCAATCTCAGTCCGCAACAGTTGGACGAGGACGCCGATTACCAGCAGGTCCTGTCCGCCGGCGGTGATCGCTGGCCGCTGCTTGCCGATCTTGCCGACCGCGCCGACCGAGAGGTCGACGGCGAGAAAGGCCTGCGCTTCAGCTTCCGCTGGGATCTGGGCCGCAGCCGGCTGTTGATGGTCGATTCGCGCAACGCGCGCATCCTGGACGACGGTAGCCGCAAAATGCTGGGTGACCGTGAGTTCGGCTGGGTGCAACGCCACGTGGACGAGGATCTGGAATCGTTGGACCACCTCATCCTGGCGACCTCGCTACCGTGGTTGCTGCCGCCGGCAATCGGCGATATGCAGACCGTGAACGAGATCGCCGCCGACCGGTCGGGGATACGCGGTCTGGTTGCCGAAAAGATCCGGCAGGCGGCCGATTTCGAGCATTGGCCGGCGTTCTCGACATCCTTCCTACGGCTCAGTGAGCTGATCGAGGCGGCCGCGGGCCACGCACCGCGAGGTCCGGCGACGGTCAGCGTGCTGTCCGGCGATGTGCACCATTCCTATGCCGCACGCGCGCGGTTCGGCGGCAGTCCCGAGAACCCGGATGAGCCTCAAGCGCGGGTTCACCAACTGGTCTGCTCCCCCGTGCACAACTATGTGCCCTTCTATGTCAAGCCGGTGTTCCGGTTGGGCTGGTCGTCCTGGGTTGCACGACGCGCCCGCCGCTGGGCGCGCAGGCACGGCGCACCGAATCTGCCGATGTCCTGGCACAACCTCAGCGGACCGCTGTTCGGAAACACGATCGCGACCCTTGACATAACGGAACGACGAGCCCGGGTGGTGTTCGAGCAACCCGACGATGATGGTGCGCTGAGCTCGGTGAGCAGCGTCGGTCTGACCGACTGACCGGGTGCTGTAACGCACCGACGGAAGCACTCGATGAGTACGGCGGTGGTGGGTGTCGGCGGAAATGACGGCACATCTGCCGGGGGTCTGTCACAGTCTGGGTACGAGCGTTTCTGGGGGTAGGAATTGGCTGCAGGTTCACAAGGTCCGCGGGGGCTATGGGGCCTACGGGGTGTACGAGTTCTCGCCCGGATGGTGGGGTCGACGGGTTTGGCGCTGGCAGCGCTACCGGTCCTGATTCCCACGGCTGTTTCCCAGCCGCAACCCTGTCCCGATATCGGCGTGGTCTTCGCCAGGGGGACAGCCGAGCCGCCGGGCGTCGGCGGCGTTGGGCAGCGTTTCGTCGATTCGCTACGTGCCCAGGCCTTTCCGCGGACGGTTGGGGTACATGCCGTCAACTATCCGGCCAGCAACAACTTCACCGGCGGCACTGCGTTCACGCAGAACGTCGTCGACGGTGTCCGGGATGAGACCGACCACGTCCGCGGTGTCACCTCGGTATGCCCGAACACCCGGATGGTGCTCGGTGGCTACTCGCAGGGTGCGGTCGTGACGGCACTGTCCACCTCCGGCGTGGTGCCCGCGGGGGTCAGCGGTCCGCCCCCGCTTCCCAGCGACGTGATCGACAACGTGGCCGCGGTGGTGTTGTTCGGGATGCCCGCCGGCTGGTCGGCGGTGAAGTACGGAGCACCGGTGATCGACGTCGGGTCCGCCTATGCCGCCAAAGCGCTCGAGCTCTGCGCTCCCGGCGATACGGTATGCGCAGGTTCACCGCCGTCCGGCTCCAGTGCACCGCATCAGCAATACGCGGTCAACGGGATGGCCGACCAGGCTGCGGCGTTCACGGTGAGCAAGTTGGCGGTCCCGGCCTGAGGTTCGGCCGCGTGCGTGCATCTGGTCAGGATGCAAGGCTGTGTCTTGCGGCTGAGAGTCAACTCGTCCTATACCGCTGCGGGTCGGACACGCAGAATCGACTCCAGATGGAGACCGATGACCCGAGGAAAGACGATGACCGCACGCATCAAGGCTGCCCGCGACCTGCTCGGGCTCGACATCCCTTTGATCGCCGCGCCGATGGCCGGCGGCGCCACCACCGCGGCGATGGTGATCGCCGCCGCCGACGCCGGGGGGATGGGGTTCCTGGCCGCCGGCTACAAAACCCCGCAGGTGTTGCTCGCCGAGATCACCACCGTGCGCAAGGCATCGATCCCGTTCGGCGTCAACGTCTTCGCACCGAACCCGGTTCCCGTGGATGCCGCTGCGTACCGGCGCTACGCGCAGCTGGTGCAGGAGGCGGCCGATCGGTTCGGGCTCGAGTTGCCTGTGCACCCGGTCGAGGACGATGACGCGTTCGACGCCAAGGTCGACCTGCTACTGAGCGATCCGGTTCCGGTGGTTAGCTTCACCTTCGGCCTCCCAGGTGGGGATGTCATCGCCAGGCTGAAAAAGGCAGGCACCACCGTCGTCCAGACGGTGACCGATCCGGTCGAAGCGATCGCCGCCGCCGAAGCCGGGGCGGACCTGGTGGTGGCGCAGGCCGGCGCCGCCGGTGGCCACTCGGGGACCTTCACTCCGGACCGGTTACCCGCCGCAGTCGTGTTGGCCGATCTGGTCGCCGAGGTGGGCGGTGCGGTGGACATTCCGGTGATCGCGGCTGGTGGGCTGGCGAGCGCCGGCGCGGTATCGGAGGTACTGGGCGCCGGTGCGGTCGCGGCAGCGGTGGGTACCGCGCTGCTGCGTTCCGACGAGAGCGCCGCATCGCCCACGCACAAGGCCGCCCTGATCGATCCGGCGCGAAACGACACCGTGCTGACGCATGCGTTCACCGGGCGACCCGCCCGCGGTCTGCGCAACGCGTTCATCGATCGGTTCGAGGCCCGCGCGCCGTTGGGCTATCCGGCCATTCACCACCTGACCAGTCCCCTGCGCAAGGCTGCCGCCGCGGCCGGGATCGACGACCTCGTTCACCTGTGGGCTGGGACCGGGTACCGTCGCGTCCGTGATGAATCGACCGCAACGATCCTGGCGGGGTTGGCTGGCAACGGCTGAGGTCGAACATGGTGGATGACACTCACCCGACCACGATGCTGCGGGACGCGATGCGCGCGGACCTCGTGACCGCGATGAAGGCGCGGGCCGCCGAAACGGTGGCGGCGCTGCGCGCGGGCTTGGCGGCCATCGACAATGCCGAAGCGGTGGCCGTGCCCGACCAGAGCCGAGCGCCCATCCCCGGCGGACAGAAGTCCGTGATTGCCGGAGCCACAACCGGTCTGGGATCCAGCGAGGTGCCCCGTCGCGCTCTCACGAGCGCCGATGTCCGCGTTGTGCTCGGTGATCTGATCGCCGAGTACAACGCCGAAGCGGACCGCTACGTCGCGCTCAACCGTCCCGAGGCGGCCGAACAATTGCGCCGCCAGGCGGCGGCGCTCAGCAAGTACACGGGAGCGTAGGCGCACTTCTTTCGCGGTGGCACAATGGGCCGGTGACCGACGGGGATGCGGCCGACGGCGTCCGCGCGAGGCGATCTGCGCGAGGGCGCGAAGTCCCCGTGCGCGAGACACTGTCCCAGCTGCGACTGCGTGAACTGCTCGGTGAGGTCCAGGACCGAGTCGAGCAGATCGTCGAGAGCGGCAACCGGGTGGACGGCCTGGTCGAAGCCATGCTGGCGGTCACCTCCGGCCTGGACCTCGACGTCACGTTGCGCACCATCGTGCACACCGCGATCGAACTGATGGACGCGCGTTACGGTGCACTCGGGGTGCGCGGCGGGGACGCCGACGGGCACGAGCTGGTGGAGTTCGTCTACGAGGGTATCGATGAGCAGACCCGTGCCGTGATCGGCAGGCTGCCGCAGGGGCGTGGCGTGCTCGGCTTGTTGATCGACGAGCCGACTCCGATCCGACTGGACAACATCACCGATCATCCGGCGTCGGTGGGATTCCCGGCGAATCATCCGCCGATGCGCAGCTTTCTCGGTGTGCCCGTGCGGATTCGCGACGAAGTGTTCGGCAACCTCTATCTCACCGAGAAGAACTCCGGTGGCCCGTTCAGCGAGGACGACGAGGTGCTCGCCCAGGCGCTTGCCGCGGCGGCCGGTATCGCCATCGACAATGCGCGACTCTACGAGCAGGCCAGAGCCAGGCAGTCCTGGATCGAGGCCACCCGCGATATCGCGACCGAATTGCTGTCCGGGTCTGATCCGGCACACGCATTTCGACGCATCGCCGAACTGGCCCGTTCGCTCACAGGCGCCGATGCCGCCTTCATCGCTGTCCCGGTCGGCGACCCGGACGAGGCGACCGAACTGATGATCACCGAAGTTGCCGGCCCGGCCGCGGTGGACATCAATGGACTGCCGGCAATTCCGCTGGTGGACAACATCGTCGGACGCACGCTTCTGGAGCGGGTTCCCCACCGTTGCGACATGTTGGCGCTCGCCTCCTCGATACTGCGGCCGCCCGGACCCGCGCTGGTCGTACCGCTCGGGGCGACCGGAGCTGTGGCCGGGGTCCTGGTCGCCGTGCGCGCCGGCCAGGGGCGACCGTTCACGGTCGATCAACTCGATATGGCCGCCTCGTTCGCGGGGCAGGCCGCACTGGCCTGGCAGTTGGCGATGACTCAGCGGCGGATGCGGGAGCTCGACGTGCTGGCCGACCGCGATCGGATAGCGCGGGATCTGCACGACCATGTCATCCAACGACTCTTCGCGGTCGGTCTGTCACTGCAGGGTACGGTGGCCCGCAGCCAATCCGAGGAAGTGCGACAACGCCTCTCGTCATCGGTCGATGATCTGCAAGAGGTCATCCAGGAAATCCGCACCGCCATCTTCGATCTGCACGGCGCACACGCCGGCTCGACCCGGTTGCGGCAACGGTTGCAGGATGCGGTGGATCAGTTCGGCTCGGACACCCTGCGCGTCAGAGTGCAGTTCGTCGGGCCACTGTCGGTGGTCGACGCCGAGTTGGCCGAGCACGCCGAAGCCGTGGTTCGAGAGGCAGTCAGCAATGCGGTACGGCACTCCGGTGCAACCGAACTGACTGTTGTCATACGCGTCGATGATGACCTGAGCATCACCGTCACCGACGACGGATGTGGTATCGCGGCGGACGCGATGACCGAGAGCGGACTGGGAAATCTGCGGCATCGGGCCGAGGAGATGGCCGGCACGTTCAGTGTCGGACCCGGCCCGCGGGTCGGCACGGTGTTGCGGTGGTCCGCCCCGCTCCCGTTGGCCACGAGGACCTAAGTCCCTGCCCCGCGCCCCTGCCGACGACTACGGTGGATGGTGGTCGATCAAGGAGGAGCGACACCATGGCCAGTCCGGAAGAGTCCAGCCCGCAACACCATCTCGGCATCGTGGTGGCCGTCGACGGGTCACCCGGTTCGGACGCCGCGGTCACCTGGGCTGCGGCCGAGGCCGTGCGTCGCGCCGCCCCGGTGACCCTGATGAGTGTTTCGGCTCCTGTCATCGCCACCTGGGCGACACCGAGTGACGCATCGACAATTTCCAAGGCCCAAGAGGATTCGTCCCACGACATCCTCGGGCGTGCCGAGAAGGCCTTCTCAGCCGCGGTGGGTGGCGTCCATGCCCCGGGTGTGCGCACAGAGAGCCGCCCCTCCCCGGTGGTCGGCACGCTGGCCGAGGCGTCGCGGCAGGCCTTGTTGCTGGTGGTCGGCAACAGGGGTACGGGTAGACACTCGCGGTTGCCGCTCGGTTCGGTGGCGGCCGGATTGCTCCACCACGCGCGCTGCCCGGTGGTCATCGTGCACCCTGACCATGCGGGTGACAGCAGCGCCCCCGTCGTCCTCGGTGTCGACGGATCGACATCATCGGATGCGGCCACCGAGCTCGCCTTCGAGGAGGCCGCGCTGCGTGGTGTGGAGCTGGTCGCCGTGCACGCATGGAGCGATGTCGGCTTGCTGCCGCTCTACGGCACCGATTGGCAGATCTACGAGGATCAGGCACGGTCTGCGTTGACCGATCGGCTCGCCGACTGGCAGCGGCGTTTCCCGGATGTCCGTGTGCAGGTCCGGTTGGTACAGGACCGACCCGCTCACTGGCTCACCGAGGAGTCACGCAGCGCCCAGCTGGTCGTCGTCGGTAGCCGCGGCCGGGGCGGATTCGCCGGGCTGGTGCTGGGGTCGGTCGCCTCGACGGTCGCGCAACTGTCGACGGCGCCGGTGATCGTGGTGCGCGGGATCGATCACCAGCGGCAGTAGTTGGGCTCCCCCGGTTGGATGACCCGAAAGTCCAGCAGCACCATGGGCAGTGTCCTGTCCGGGGTGCGCCAGATCGGATCGGTCACGATATCGTCGGTGGTGTAGCGAATTCCGCGATAGCCATAGGTGAGCGGAACGCGGTAACCAGCCTGGTCCCAGTCGTGGATCCACTTGCGGAACTCCACGACCGGAAGCGCATAGCCACGTGCCCCCGCGTCGTAGTGGTGGATGACGTCACCGTAGCGATCGTCGATATCGATGATCCAGACGATGTCTTCCTGATATCCCCACATCTTGAGTGGATTGCCGCCGAGCAGAAGATGATTGGAGCGCTCCCCCTCGGTGCGAAGATTGCTGAACATGGAGAAGTTACCTGCGGTGCGCAACCCGAGGTAGGGCGTCAGCGCGATGCCGATCAGCGCAGCGGGCACCAGATACAGCACCACCGGCGTGCGCGCGTCGATGATGCGCACGCCGCCCCACTCGGGTCGCGGCGCAGGTGAGAAGACGGCGGCCAGGATCGGCCAGATCACCATGAGGACCGCCGCGTCGAACGCCATGCCCGAGATCAGTGTCCAGTGGGGAATTCGGTCGAGGTGGGCGTTGACTCCCGACACCAGTGCTATCGAGATCGCGATGCCGACGTAAACGCCGATCAGTGGCACCGTGCGCCCGCGTAACCGGAAGGCCCCGTCCATCAGCACCTGCCGATAGGAGGCGGGCAGGAAGGTGAACAGCAACGCCGCCGCCATGGACCCGAAATCGACAAAGCCGATGAGTGCAAGGGCGGCGTGCATGGACAAGGCGAACGCCACGATGGGGGCTTGCAGCCGTGGTACCGCCAGCAGCAGTCCGCCCACCAATTCCCAACCGAGTACCGCGACGGCCGCGGTGAGTCCGATGGCGGTGAGCAGCGGACCGAGTCGGGCGTAGAACACGACGACCGCGACGATCGCCAGACCGGCCAGTCCCACACTCGCGGCAACCGCGGTGAAGAGCCGGTTTCCGGCGGCACCGAACCTGCCGCGGCGCGCCAGCCGGTAGCCCAGGAACATGGCGCCAAGGGCGACGGGCATGACGACCGGGATGCCGAGTAGGTCGGTCTGCAACGCGCGGATGACCGAGGTGAGGATGCCTGCCGCACAGGAGGCGGCGGTGTCGAAGTAGTCGCTGTTGAGTTTGTGGAAGCCGGCCAGCGCGTAGATCAGCATCAGGCTGATACGCAGAATGGGTGCGATCACGGCGTAGTCGTCATCGGCGCTGCGCTGCTTGCGGAGCATGGATACCGACAAGAACCCGATCATCGCGATGTTCAGGCACAGCATGAGGTTGACGTGGTTGGCCACCTCGGGGAACTGGAAGAAGGTGACGTACCCGGTGGCCGCGACCAGGAGCGCGACGAACGCGATCCGGCTCATCCCGGTGGCGACGGCGATCGTCGTTGCGATCAGGAATGCACCGGTGAACCAGGGCGTGGGCCAGCGCTCGGAGAATTCCAGGACCATTGCGATGGTGTAGAGCGTCGCGAACGTCGAGAACGGGCCCCTGGGCGAGCGTAGCGACGGGAATCGGCACCGCGCGGCGACCTGCACCCGAGCAGCCTAACCGCGGCCGCCGTTGTAGTGGATCTCGATGCCATCGGCGTTGATCGGGGGTTCGCCGTCGGCTGCGGTCACACGCACCGCGAGCGGGCGACCGGCCTCGTCACGAAAGGTGAATGGCGGCCCGTCCTCCTGCAGATGAGTGTCACCCCATTGGATGATCGACAGGAGGACTGGCAGCAGATCCTCCCCCGCCTCGGTGAGGCGATACTCGTCGCGGGCGCGCTGCCCGGGCTCTCGATAGGGCACCCGGCTGACCACGCCGGCACTCTCAAGCTGGCGCAGCGCTCGGGAGACAGCCGGCGCGGATGCGCCGATGCGTTCGACGAAGTCTTCGAATCGCGTTGTGCCGTAGAAGCATTCGCGGATCGCCAGGAACGCGGTCTTGGTGTTGAGTAGGTCGAGAACCTTCACCACCGAGCAGTTGTCGCCGATGGTCCAGCGGCTGCGGTCACGGAGCCGGTCCTCGAAGGTCATCACCATGGACCCATCTTAACTAACACTTGCATTACCCAGAGGAAAAGCCTACGGTCTGGGTAATGTATTCGTTATTCAGAAAGGTGGGTCCGTCATGGTGGCGATCGATGGCAAAGTGGTTCTGGTGACCGGGGGCCGGCGCGGCCTCGGTTCGGCGCTGGTGGACGAGCTGCTCGTCCGGGGCGCAGCGAAGGTGTACTCGACCGCACGCGAGCAGTACACCGACCCACGCCCCGGTGTCGTCGGCATCGCGCTCGAGGTGGGCGACGAGTCCTCGGTCGCCGCGCTGGAAACGACGGCCGCCGATGTCGACATCGTGATCAACAACGCAGGCATCCTGCTGCCCGGATCCCTGTTGACCGGTGACTTCGGCGATATCGCCACGACTTTCGACATCAACGCCTTCGGTCCGCTGCGCGTGGTCCGTACTCTCGCGCCGGTACTGGCCCGTCATGGCGGCGGCGCCGTGGTCAACGTCCACTCCGTCCTGTCTTGGCTGGCAGGCAGTGGCGCCTACGGCGCCTCGAAGGCCGCGATCTGGTCGCTGACGAACTCGTTGCGCGTCGAACTTCGTGAGCAACATACCCAGGTTCTCGGCGTGCACGTCGGTTTCATCGACACCGAGATGGTTGCCGATATCGCGATGCCCAAAACATCGCCTGCCGATGTGGCCACCCGTGTGCTCGATGCGCTGGAGGCGGGTGCGCACGAGGTGCTCGTCGACGATGTCACCGCCGCCGTCAAGTCGAAGCTCTCGGGTCCGGTGGAAGACCTCGCCTTCGACCTCGCGCGCTGATCGCCATTTCGACAACACCGCCCCGACAACATCGCCCCGACAACACCAAGGAATCGATATGCCGCTTTGGACCATTCGCCATTCACCGGGAATCTTCACCGCCGAGGACAAACATGCGCTCGCCGGCCGGATCACCGAGCTCTACGAGCTCATCGGATTACCCCGGTTCTATGTGGTCGTGGTCTTCGACGAAACCCGTTCCGAGGACTTCTACGTCGGCGGTGAACCGTCACCAATGGGTGTCCGCGTGGTCATCGAACATATTGCCCGGCACAGCGCCGACACGGCGGGCCGGCGCCGGATCACCGCCAAGATCAAGGAGATCCTGCAACCGTTCGTAGACCAACACGAGGGGGTGCACTGGGAGTTCCACGTGGACGAGACCAGCGAGGAACTATGGATGATCAACGGGCTCATCCCGCCGTCGGCAGGATCGGAAGCCGAACGCGAATGGGCACGCACCAACATCGCCTCGGTGTACTGATCTCATGAACGCACTGTCAATCACGCCGGCACACGACCACGGCTGCGATTGCTGCGGGCGTCTGGCACTCGTTCCAGACCCAGATGCCCACGCAGGGTCGCGTGTCGGTATTCGCGCCGGAACAGTCCCCGGTCGCGCAGAATGGGGATCACATGGTCGACGAACAGCTCGAGGCCCGACGGGAACACATCGGGCATCAGGTTGAACCCGTCGACCGCACCCGCTACGAACCACTCCTCGATGGCGTCGGCGATCTGCTCGGGCGAACCGACCACCAATCGGTGCCAGGTGATCACCCGGTCGAGCAGTTGGCGCACCGTCAGCTGCTCCCGGCGGGCCAGATTCACCACGATATCGCGGGCACCCTGCGAACTGCCGGTCGCCTCCGAGCCCGCCAGTAGCCACTGGGGAAGCTTTTTGTCCCAGTCCAGTTCAGCCGCATCCACACCCAGCTGCCATGCCAGATGGGCCAGCCGGCGCTCGCCGGCAAGTTCGTTGAGTTCGTCGTTTCGTCGGCGCGCTTCGGTCTCGGTGCTGCCCAGCACGAAGGACAACCCGGGCATGATTCGGATAGCGTCACGCGGCCGACCGTATGCCGCCGTGCGGGAACGCAGTTCGTCGGCATTGCGCAACGCGTCGGGCAACGAGGCCTGCGCCGCGAACACGCCATCGGCGTAGCGGGCCGCCAGGTCCAGGCCGCCGGCCGAGCCGCCGGCCTGGAACAGCACCGGGTGTCCCTGCGGTGACCTCGGCAGCGTCAACGGCCCATCCACGTCGAAGTGGTCGCCGCGGTGCCCGATCGTGTTGATCGATCCGGGTCTGCTGAAGGCCCCGGTGCGCTTGTCCCCCAGCACGGCATCATCGTCCCAGGAGTCCCACAGGGTGCGCACTACATCGACGAATTCGGCTGCGCGCCGGTAACGTTCACCACGATCCGGCTGCGCATTGAGCTGCCCGGCACGGCCGAAATTGCGCCACGTCTGGGGATCGCTGGTGGTCACGACGTTCCACGCCACCCGGCCCCGGCTCAGGTGATCCAGCGACGCGAACCGGCGCGCGACGTTGAACGGCTCCTCGAACGACGTCGACACCGTGCCGATCAGACCCAAGTGCGTGGTCACCGATGCCAGCGTCGACAACAGCACGATCGGGTCGAGGGCCAGCGGGGGCGCTCCGAGCGGCGCATCGCCCGAGACCGAAACCGACGGCGTATCGGCCAGGAACAACGCGTCCAGCGTGCCGCGTTCGGAGATCCGGGCGAGTTCGATCCAGTACGCGGGATCGATGAACCAGTTCGGGTCCGCAGAGGGGTGCCGCCACGCCGCTGGATGCATGCCATCGGAGAGGACGTTCACCCCGAAGTGCAGTTCGCGTGCCGTCATGCCGGCGCGCCGGGCAGCGCCAGCTTCTTCACCTCGGGATCATCGGCGATGAAGGTCTGTACCCGTGGATCCTTGAAGGCCTTGATCAGGTTCTGGATGTTGTCGGTGTCGATATAGTTGCTGCCCACCGTGAGAACCGAGGCGAACTCGTCCGGGGACTTAGGGGCGAAGATCAGCTTGTCCTCCGGAACTCCCGCGGCCAGAAACGATTCCGCGTACCCGACAATGGCGTCCAGATCGGGCAGCGCCCGAGGTTGGGCACCGAAGTCGAGCAGGGTGAACTTCAGATTCTTCGGGTTGGCGATGATGTCCTTCTGGGTCAGCGCCGTGATGTCGGCGTCGGGTCGGATGGTGATCAGGCCCGCCTGCGCCAGATACCAGATGCCCTGCGAGTTGTTCGCGGGGTCGGCAAGCAGTGACACCGAGGCGCCGTCCGGGATGTCGTCGACAGACGTGTACTTGTCCGACCAGATGCCGAAGACCCAGTGGAAGAACGGACCGGTTCCGGCCTCCTCCTTGAAGGTGGGGTTGGCGTCGAGCACCTGCTGCAACCAGTGCCGGTGCTGGAAGATGGTGCCCGCATACCGGCCGTCGTTGATGGCGCTGTTGATCTGCGTGCTGTCCCCCAGCCCGACGGCGGCGACCTTCACCCCATAGTCGGGGGCGATCTGTTCACCGATGTACTCGATGATGCGCTTTTCGGCCGGGTTGGAATCCAGGTACACCACCTCGAGCGTGGCGCCGGCCGTCTCGTTTGCCGATTTCCCGTCGCCACCGCGGAAAGCGATGAAATACACCGCCACCCCGATGATCGCGACGACGGCCCCCGCAATGTAGGGCCACTTGCGGCGGGACTGCAGGGTAAAGCCGTGCGAATCCGCTGCGGCACTTTCGGACTGGTCGATGCTCATAGTGTGTGCCATTCTGAGACCCCGTCAGGACCGGAGCAATGTTTGCGATCACGCTGGCCGCAAAGGACATTCGCCGCACAGGCTCATGATGAGCACAAAGGTATCCGTCCACGCGGACAACTGGCACGGTGGACACCCATGATCGAACTCACCGATGTGACCAAGGTGTACGGACACGGCGAGCAACGTACGGTGGTTCTGGATCGGATCAATTTCCGTGTCGACGCCGGAGAGGTCCTCGCCGTGGTGGGACCCAGCGGCGCAGGGAAAAGCACCCTCGCACAATGCATCAACCTGCTCACCCCGCCCAGCACCGGGTCCGTGGTGGTCAACGGTGAGGACCTGACCACTCTGTCCGCAGGCAAGCTGCGGGTGGCACGGCGCCGAATCGGCACCATCTTCCAGTCATCCGGGCTGCTGGAACGCCGTACCGCAGCCGAGAATGTCGCGCTGCCATTGGATTACCTGGGAGTCACGCCGGCTGAATCCAAGCAGCGGGTCGCCGAGCTGCTCGACCGGGTCGGCCTGTCCGAACGGGCCCAGCACTACCCGTTCCAGCTCTCGGGCGGGCAACGTCAGCGTGTCGGCATCGCCCGGGCACTTGCGCTGCGCCCTGCCGTGCTGTTGTCGGATGAAGCCACCGCAGGTCTCGACCCGACAACCACGCAATCGGTGGTGGAACTGCTGCGCGAGCTTCGCGACGACCTCAACCTGTCAATCGTCTTCATCACCCACGAGATGGATACGGTACTCAAGGTTGCGGACTCGGCAGCTCGGCTCGAGCACGGTCGGATAACCGAATCCGGCTCCCTCGCCGACCTTTTGACAAATCCGGAATCCCGGCTCGGCGCGGACCTGCGACCGGGTGGCGTAGCCGCCTCCCCCGGCGCCGATCAGCATGTCTGGCGCGTCGTATACGACCGACCCGATGTGCCCGCGGACTGGATCAACCGGGCCACCGCCGACCTGGGCGTCCCGCTTGCCGTGCTCGGCGCATCCGTCCAGGTGGTCGCCGGGGTAACCATCGGCACCGCGACCCTGGGCATCCCCGCCGAGGTCAGTGACCAGGTGGTCGACGTGTTGGGCCGGCACGGCCTGTCGGCCACCACCGACAACGATGTCGAGCGGACCCTGGAAGGCGTGGCATGAGCGAATCGCTGCTGGCCAGTTCGAAGGTGCCGCTCAACGAGCTTCCCGCACTGCTGTTTCCGGCGTTGCTCGACACCCTGATCATGGTCGGCATAGTCATGTCGATCGTGGTCGCCGTCGGTATCCCATTGGGCGCACTCATCCACAACCTGGCCCCGGGCGGGCTGTTCGAGAATCCTTCCCTGCACACGACGCTGAGCTGGGTCATCAGCATCGGCCGGTCACTGCCGTTCCTGATCCTGATGGCGGCGATCATGCCGCTCACCCGGTTCATCACCGGCACCAATATCGGCATCGCCGCCGCGGTGGTCCCGATGTCGTTGGCCGGGATCGCGTTCTTCACCCGCATCGTGGAGAACGCGCTGCGCTCGGTTCCGCCGGCGGTGGTACAGGTGGCGCGAGCCTCGGGCGGCTCAAGGTTGCAAGTCATCCGGTCCGCGCAACTCGGTGAGGCGGTGCCGTCCATCATCGGCGGGTTGACCATAAACATCATCGCGATGATCGAGTACTCGGCGATTGCCGGAACGATCGGCGCCGGCGGCATCGGCTATGTCGCCGTCACCTACGGCTACCAGCGGTTCGATCAGGGAGTCATGCTGGCCACCATCGTCATCCTGGTGATCACCGTCGCGGTGGTGCAGCTGACCGGCGACGCGCTGGTGCGGTACACCACCCCGCACCAGCGCGCCCGGGCCTCGGTGCACTGAACGGCCGCACCGTGGTGGACACTACGGTGTGGCTCTTTCCGCAACGGTGTTCAAGGTCGAACTCGGCATCTCCGACGTCGATCACGGTTACTACGCCGATCACATGCTGACCGTGGCACGCCATCCCAGTGAGAACGATGAACGAATGGTGGTGCGCCTGCTGGCGTTCGGGCTACGCGCACACCGACTCGCCGATATCGACGGTGAGCTGGCATTCGGGCCGGGTCTGTCCACCCCGGGCGTACCGGACCTGCGACTCGCGGACTATACGGGCCGGGTCCTGGAGTGGATCAACGTCGGCCAGCCCGACGAACGTGTCCTGTCCAAGGCCGCCGGCCAGGCCGACAAGGTGCTGCTGTTCCCGTTCGCCGCGGGCGTGGCCACCTGGTGGCGCACCGTGGGCGCCAAGGTGGCGGGGTTGGCGAACCTATCGGTGATGCGGATTCCGTACGCACCCGTCCAGCAGCTCGCCCAGAGCGTCGAGCGGCGGATCGCCGCCCAGGTGATGGTGATGGAAGGTGAGGTCACGATGACCGTCGGTGGCGTCGATGCGACCTTCACCCCCGTACCGCTACAGTGACGTCTGACAAGATCAGGATCGCCGTGGGTGGGACTACCGGCCCCTGGCCGGCTGCGCCGATACCGAACCCGACGAGGACGGCACGGTCGACGGTCGGTCGATGATCGTCGAATTCGGGCCGCCCACACGGTAACTGGCGCCCCGATGTTCCGCGGGCAG
Source organism: Mycolicibacterium neoaurum (assembly GCF_036946495.1). Classification (NCBI taxonomy): domain Bacteria; kingdom Bacillati; phylum Actinomycetota; class Actinomycetes; order Mycobacteriales; family Mycobacteriaceae; genus Mycobacterium; species Mycolicibacterium neoaurum. Next base: position 350,390 of record NZ_JAQIIX010000001.1, on the reverse strand, counting down.
TCGATCGCCCCGGCCGAGCAGCTTGTGTCGCAGCGTGCCCGGCGCGTACGCCCGCTGATAGGCGCCTCTGGCGGTGAGCACCGGCACCACGTGGTCGATGAAGTCGGCGAACGAACCCGGGGTCACGGCGTAGGCGAGATTGAAACCGTCGACGTCGGTCTCCTGTACCCAATCCTGCAACGCATCGGCCACCCGCTCACCGGACCCGACGAACCGTGGACCGATCCCGCCGATCTTGCCCCACTCGGCGATGTCACGAATCGCCCACTCGCCGCCATCGGGATCGGCGGACTGGAACGCGGCCACCGCAGACAGGATGGCGTTGGAGTCGACGTTGCCGACGGGTTCGTCGAGGCCATAGCGTGCGAGGTCCACGCCCATCCAGCCGGACATGAAAGTCAACGCCCCCTCGGCATCGGCGTAGGACAGGTACTCGGCGTGCTTGGCATGGGCCTCCTCGTCGGTCGCCGCGGTGATGACGGTCGAGAGGTTGAAGATCTTGACCCCGTAGGGATCTCGGCCAGCGAGTTCCAGCTCGCGGCGAATGGTGCTCACGTTCTCGCGCAGGATCGCCTTGGTGGGCGCCGCGGTGAAGATGGCCTCGGCGTTCTCGGCCGCGAAGCGCACACCACGCGGGGACGCGCCGGCTTGGAAGATGACCGGGGTGCGCTGCGGCGACGGTTCGGAGAGATGAATGCCTGGAACGCTGAAATGTCGTCCGTCATGGCCGATGTGGTGCACCTTGGCCGGATCGGTGAACACGCCGTTGACGGTGTCGCGGACGACCGCGTCATCCTCCCAGGAACCCTCCCAGAGCTTGTAGAGCACCTCCAGGTACTCGTCGGCATGGTCATATCGGGCATCGTGTGCGGGCTGGTCGGTCTGGCCCATATTGCGTGCCGCGGCGGGCAGGTAACCGGTGACGACGTTCCAGCCGACCCGTCCCCCGGTGAGGTGCTCCAGGGTGCTGATGCGCCGCGCGAACGGATACGGGTGCTCGAAGCCGGTGCCGGTGGTCACCCCGAAGCCCAGATTCTCGGTGACCAGGGCCATGGCCGACACCAGCAGCAGTGGATCGTTGACCGGTACCTGGGCGGCCTGGCGCACGGCCGACTCGTCGCCTGCGCCATAGACGTCGTAGGTGCCCAGAACATCGGCAAGAAACAGACCGTCGAAGCGGCCCCGCTCGAGCAGCGTGGCCAGCTCTGTCCAGTAGCGGAGGTCCTTGTATCGCCACGACTGGTCCTCGGGGTGCTTCCAGAGTCCCGGAGACTGGTGGGCGACGCAATTCATGTCGAAGGCGTTGAAGCGGATCACACGTGTCACCGGGTCAGCCTGTCGTCTGTGCCGCACCGTGTCAGCGGTTGTGTTCAGCGCGATTCTCAAGGCCGTACCCTGGGCCGGTGGCACGTGCAAACAACCATGCGGTGTGGTCGGTGGCGGTCGCCTGCGGTGTGACGCTGGCAGCTGCCGGGTGCGGCTCCCCCACTGTGATCGACACCGGCGAACCCTGGACCTCGCCGCAATCAGCCTCGCCCACACCGGAATTGCCCGCGCATCGCACGAATCACCAACTCGCCGACGCCGCCGAGTTCTATGTTGCCGGGCCCGGACAGAAGTCATATCACTTCACCACCCCGAGCGGGCGTTGGCAGTGCGCGATAGTCCCGCACACATCCGCAGGGTGCCAGCCGAGCGGCGGATCTGCGCTGTCGATCACCGGCGCGCCCGAGGAAGTTCCCGGGCCCGACGGCGAGCCGACCGCGCCCAACACCATCCTGATCGACCGACACGGTGATGCCCAGTTCGTGGCGGCAGATCCGGACTCGTACGCCGTCACCCCGGGCCCGGCGGTGACGCTCCCGTTCGGGCAGGTGCTGATGGTCGCGGGATTCCGTTGCAACGTGCAGGAGACCACCGGCATCTCGTGCGGCAGTGAGACCAGCGCACGGGGTTTCACCTTTTCCGCCGACGGCTATCTGCCGGTGTACACCGATGTCGCCCACTGAGGGCTGAGCCCGCCGTGTCACGATGACCGGCATGACCGATGTGCACCCGTTCTGGATCGATGTCAGCGACGAGGCCCTGCAGGACCTGTGTCGGCGACTGACCGAGACACGTTGGCCCGATGCAGAATGCGTGGACGACTGGAGCCAGGGCATCCCGCTTGCCTACACCCGCGATCTCGCCGCGTACTGGGCCGAGGGCTACGACTGGCGGGCGCGCGAACGGGCGCTGAACCGCTTTGCGCAGTTCCGCACCGTCGTCGACGGTCTGGACATCCACTTCATCCACCAGCGTTCGCCGCATGCCGAGGCGCTGCCGTTGATCATCACCCACGGGTGGCCCGGGTCGGTCGTCGAATTCGCCAAGATCATCGAACCGCTGACCGACCCCACCGCCCACGGCGGCCGCGCCGAAGATGCTTTCCACGTGGTATGCCCGTCGCTGCCGGGTTACGGATTCTCCGGTAAGCCCACCACCACCGGATGGGGGGTCGAGCGCATCGCGCTGGCCTGGGACGCTCTGATGCAGCGCCTCGGCTACCCGACCTACGTGGCCCAGGGTGGCGACTGGGGTGCGGCGGTCACCACCCAGATCGGACGAAACGGGCTGGGCTGCAAAGCGATCCACACCAATATGGCCATCGGCAAGCCGACCGAGGCCAGTCTGCGCAACCCGTCGGAGGACGATCAACGAGCCTTCGCTGCCATGAAGCACTACAGGAAGTGGGAAGCCGGGTACTCCAAGCAACAGTCGACCCGTCCGCAGACCATCGGCTACGGCCTCGTCGACTCACCGGTGGCCTTGCTGGCCTGGATCGTCGAGAAGTTCTGGTCCTGGAGCGATTGCGACGGCCATCCCGAGAACGTCTTCAGTCGTGACGAGCTGCTGGACAACGTGATGCTGTATTGGATAGGCGGCACCGGAGCCTCCGCAGCGCGGCTGTATTGGGAGAGCTTCGCCGCGTTCGGGCCGCGCGAACCGGTCAGGGTGCCCACCGGTATCGCCGAGTTCCCCAAGGAGATCCTGCGCTCACCGCGGGCGTGGTGCGAGGCGCACTACAACATCACCCGGTGGACCACGATGCCGCGCGGCGGCCACTTCGCCGCCTTCGAACAACCCGAGTTGCTCGTCGAGGACGTCCGCGCCTTCTTCAGGACCGTGCGCGGCTGAGATACCGGTAGCTGCCGTACAGCACCGCCGCGACCGCGAAGTTCACGAAGTAGGCGATATCGGCGCCGTGCCAAGCGGTGGCGACCGGACCGGCGATGAGGGTCGTGTTCATGAAGGGAACGGCTGCGGCGTAGGAGATGACGAACACGGCCACCGCGGCGATCGCGTCGCTGCGCGTGGTTCGGGCGGCGGCCACGTCGACGAAGGCGCCCGCCGACCGTGTGCGCAGGACCCAATCGATGCCGATCACGGCAACGAAGGCCGGGATCCAGTAGCCGATCAGCAGCAGCACGTCGAGAAATCGCGTTGCCGTGTCCGCCGCCTGCAACCACAGGATAAGGAAGAAGGCACACACGGTGACCAGGACCGCCGAGATCGGACGCCGTACCCGGACCCCGAGGGTCTGCAGCGCGAGCGATCCGGAGTAGTCGTTCATGACCCCGGAGCCCACCGACGCCAAGGCGATGACGAGCAGGGCGACCGCGCCCAACGCGCCACCACCCATGACATCACGCACGCCCTCGGCGGTGTGATCGCCGAGCACACCGGCCGCGGCGATGCCGATGCCTTGGACGAACACGTAGGCGAGCACCATGCCCGCGAAGGTGTAACCGAACACCCGCGCCCGCGACGACTCGACCGGAAGATACCGACTGAAGTCCGCCGCATAGCTCGCCCACGAGATGGTCAGGCTGAGCGCAATCGTCACCTCCATGACGAATGCACCGACCAGGTCGGCGCCTGACAGTGTCGTCGGGGTGACGATCTGGTGTCCGTGCACCAGGTTGATCGCGAAGACCACGAACATGGCGAACAGCACGACCGTCAGCACCGCCTGCAGCCGGTGGATGAGCTCATATCCGATGAATCCGACGGCGCCCTGCACGGCCAGCACGATCAACACGGCGATCCAGAACGGGATGTCCAGAAGCAACGCCAGTGCCTGGCCGCCGAACAAACCGACCAGGGCGTCCCAGGCGATCGAGGAGAGCCACTGCAGCGCGGCGGGCACGGCGACCCCGGATCCGAACGCCAACCGGGCGCCGGGCAGCTGGGCGGTTCCGGTGCGCGGGCCCCACGTCGACAGATAGGCCACCACCAGACCGCCCAGTACCGTGCCGATGACCATCGCCAGCAGGCCCAACCAGAACCCGAGGCCGAGCAGGATCGCCAGGGTTCCGGTGAAGACGCCGGTCATGTTCACCTGCGGGGCGAACCACACCGTGAAGAGGCGGGCCGGTGAACCGTATCGCTTGTCCGGTGCCACCGGGGCGATGCCGTGTGTCTCCACCGAAAGATCCCCGACACCGCTGGGTGATCGACCGGTGAACGAGGGTGAGGTCAGCGATCGATTCGTGGTCGGAGTGGCCCCCGAGCTGTTGCCGGTCATGGCAGTATTCGACCACGCCGCGTCCGCCACCAGGCGGCGGCCCGATTCCGACACCGATGGCCGTCAACCCATCAGCGCAGCGGAATCTGACCTCTTGCGCCGTGGAACCTATGGAATCCATTGTCGGAATGTAAATTCGTTGCGGAATCGCTTGCGAAGGTCAGTGTGATGGGCGATTGTTGACCTACCGACCGCAATGCTGAGGAGGCCCAGTCCTGTCCGGTACAGACACCACCGCCGCGGACCCTGACACTGGCGAGGGCGGAGCGACGCTGCGCAAGGGCGATCCCGTCATCGAGATCGACCATGTGGTCAAGCGCTTCGACGACTACATTGCCGTCGCCGACGCGGACTTCACGATCGCCTCGGGCGAGTTCTTCTCGATGCTGGGCCCGTCGGGCTGCGGCAAGACCACGACGCTGCGCATGATCGCCGGTTTCGAGACCCCCACCGAGGGCGCTATCAGGCTCGAGGGCGTCGACGTCTCCAAGGTTCCGCCGCACAAACGCAACGTCAACACGGTCTTCCAGCACTACGCACTGTTCCCGCACATGACCGTCTGGGACAACATCGCCTATGGGCCGCGCAGCATGAAGCTGGACAAGACCAAGGGCAAAGGGGAGATCGCCCGCCGCGTCGACGAGATCATCGAGATCGTCCGCCTCACCGATTTCGCCCAACGCAAACCCGCCCAGCTTTCCGGCGGGCAGCAACAGCGCGTCGCACTGGCCCGGGCACTGGTCAACTATCCGAGCGCCTTGCTGCTCGACGAACCCCTCGGCGCGCTAGATCTCAAACTGCGCCACGCGATGCAATTCGAGCTCAAACGTATCCAGCGCGAAATCGGGATCACCTTCATCTACGTCACCCATGACCAAGAAGAAGCACTGACGATGAGTGACCGCATCGCGGTCATGAACGCCGGAAATGTCGAGCAGATCGGGACACCCGCCGATATCTACGACCGCCCGGCCACCGTGTTCGTCGCGGGATTCATCGGACAGGCCAACCTGTGGGCCGGCCGCCAGACCGGTCGGGTCAACCGTGATCACGTCGAGATCGAGGTGCTGGGCACCCGACTCAAATCCCGACCCGGCGAGACCGCCATCGAATCCGGCGGTCACGCCACGCTGATGATCCGTCCGGAACGGGTGCGGGTATCGGCCGACGAGCCGACCGGTGACCTTGCCGTCGTGCGGGGCACCGTGCGCGATCTGACGTTCCAGGGCCCCGTCGTGCGATTGGCCGTGGCGGCACCCGACGACTCGACCATCGTCGCGCACGTCGGTCCCGAACAGGATCTGCCGATGTTGCGCCCCGGCGACCCGGTGTATGTCAGCTGGTCCCCGGAAGCGTCCCTGGTTCTGCCCGCCGCCGACATCCCCACTACCGAGGATCTCGAAGAAATGCTCGACGAATCCTGACCCGCGCGTTCACGTTCCTCCCTCCCGACGAAAGGCCAAGTATGTCCCACGAGATCGATCCCCGACTGCTGTCCCGACTGGCGGCCAACCGCACCAGCCGGCGGCGGTTCATCGGTGGCAGTGCTGCCACCGCAGCGGCGGCGATCCTCGGCTCGTCGTTCCTGGCAGCGTGCGGATCCGACAGCGGCAGCTCATCCTCGGGATCGTCGGACACCGGTGAGACCTCCAGCGACACCCTGCGCATCTCCAACTGGCCGTTGTACATGGCCGACGGTTTCATCGCGGCGTTCCAGACGGCCTCCGGCCTGACCATCGACTACAAAGAGGATTTCAACGACAACGAGCAGTGGTTCGCCAAGGTCAAGGAGCCACTGTCGCGCAAACAGGACATCGGTGCCGACCTGGTCGTGCCGACCGAGTTCATGGCCGCCCGGGTCAAGGGTCTGAACTGGCTCAACGAGATCAGCGATGCCGGCGTTCCCAACCGTAAGAACCTGCGTCAGGATCTGCTGGACTCCAAGGTGGACCCGGGCCGAAAGTTCACCGCTCCCTACATGACCGGCATGGTCGGCCTGGCCTACAACCGCGCCGCCACCGGCCGCGACATCCGCTCGATCGACGACCTCTGGGATCCCGCCTTCAAGGGGCGGGTCAGCCTGTTCTCCGATGTGCAGGACGGCCTCGGGATGATCATGCTCTCGCAAGGCAACTCGCCGGAGAATCCCAGCACCGAGTCGATCACCAAGGCCGTCGACCTGGTCCGGGAGCAGAAGGACCGTGGGCAGATCCGCCGGTTCACCGGCAACGATTACGCCGATGATCTCGCCGCCGGCAATATCGCCGTGGCACAGGCGTATTCCGGTGACGTCGTGCAGTTGCAGGCCGACAATCCGGACCTGCAGTTCATCGTCCCGGAGTCCGGTGGCGACTGGTTCATCGACACCATGGTCATCCCCTACACCACCCAGAACCAGAAGGGTGCCGAGGCCTGGATCGACTACGTCTACGACCGGGCCAACTATGCCAAGCTGGTGGCGTTCACCCAGTTCGTGCCCGCCCTGTCGGATATGACCGACGAACTGGCGAAGGTCGATCCGGCCGCGGCGAAGAACCCCTTGATCAACCCGTCACCCGAGGTGCAGGCGAACCTGAAATCCTGGGCCGCGCTGACCGACGAGCAGACCCAGGAATTCAACACCCTCTACGCCGCGGTCACCGGTGGCTGATCACCCCACGGCACGGCGGAGGCGAGGAGCATAGATGGCAGGAGTCGCCGCGAGCAGCAGGCAGCGCAGCAAGATCGCCCCGTATCTGATGATCTTGCCCGCGTTGGCCTATCTCGCCATCTTCTTCGTGGTGCCGTTCGTGACGCTGGCCCGCACGTCGTTGTCATCATCGGGTGGATCGGTGTATCTGCCGACGCTGACCTTCGACTGGAATTTCGGCAACTTCGTCGATGCGTTCATGCTCTACAAGGACCCGATCCTGCGGTCCTTCGGCTACGCGGCAATGGCGACGGTGCTGTGCCTGCTGCTCGCCTTCCCGCTGGCATATGTCATCGCGTTCAAGGCGGGTCGGTTCAAGAATCTGATCCTGGGTCTGGTCATCCTGCCCTTCTTCGTGACCTTCCTGATCCGCACCATCGCCTGGAAGACGATCCTGGCCGACGAGGGTTGGGTGGTCAGCGCACTGGGTTCGATCGGTCTGCTACCCGATGAGGGGCGGCTGCTCTCGACGAGCTGGGCGGTGATCGGTGGCCTGACCTACAACTGGATCATCTTCATGATCCTCCCGCTGTACGTGAGCCTGGAGAAGATCGATCCACGACTGCTCGAGGCGTCCAGAGATCTGTATTCCGGTGGCACACGCAGCTTCCGGAAGGTGATCCTGCCCCTGTCACTGCCGGGCGTGCTCGCCGGCAGCATGCTGGTGTTCATTCCCGCGGTGGGTGACTTCATCAACGCCGATTATCTGGGCAGCACCCAGACCACGATGATCGGCAACGTGATCCAGAAACAGTTCCTTGTCGTCAAGGACTATCCGGCGGCGGCCGCGCTGAGCCTGGGCCTGATGGGCCTGATCCTGGTCGGGGTCATTCTCTACACGCGGGCACTCGGAACGGAGGATCTGGTATGACCGCCGTACAGCGGCCGTCGACCCCTGAGGCCGGTCATCGGCATTCGCCGAAGACCGTGCGGCCGCGCCCGAAGTGGGGTGACTACTCGTTGCGGATCGTTGCGGGACTGGTGCTGCTGTATCTCTTCCTGCCGATCGCCGTCATCGTGGCGTTTTCATTCAACAAGCCGGCGGGCAAGTTCAACTACACCTGGCAGGGTTTCACCCTGGACAACTGGCTCGACCCGTTCAAGTACCCCGCCCTCACCGATGCCCTCAAGCTCAGCCTGGAGATCGCACTCATCTCCACACTGATCGCCCTCGTACTCGGCTCACTGCTGGCGATCGCTCTGGTGCGGCAACGCTTTCGCGGGTACCGCGCAGTGGACACCTTCGTGATCCTGCCGCTGACCGCGCCCGAGGTGGTGATGGGAGCCTCGCTGTTGACGCTGTTCCTGGACCTCGGGTGGGCTGCCGGTTACACGACGATCCTGATCGCCCATGTCGCCTTCGAGGTGAGCTTCATCGCGATGACGGTCCGGGCCCGGGTCCGCGGGTTCGACTGGACGCTCGAAGACGCGTCGATGGACCTCGGTGCCAGTCCGTTGCGGACCTTCTTCAAGGTGACCCTGCCACTGATCGTGCCCGGCATCGTGGCGGCGGGGATGTTGTCGTTCGCCCTGTCGCTCGACGACTTCATCGTCACGTACTTCGTCAGCGGGTCGACGGTCACCTACCCGCTGTACGTCAACGCCGCGGTGAAAGCCGCCGTGCCGCCGCAGATCAACGTGCTGGCCACCGCCATTCTGGTGATCAGCCTGATCCTGTTGGCCGTCGGCACGCTGTACCGGCGCAAGGTCAAGGTGTAAGTATCAGCGAGACCCGTTGGCAGTCAACGATCAGCGGGTGCGCTCGGGGAACCGGTCGTTGCGAAAGTCGATCTGAGCCGCGGCATTGCTGACGGCGGTGACCATACCTGAGCCGATCGGGCCGTGACTGTCGAAAAGTGTCGAGGTACCGACCGCTATTCCGTCGGCCGCCCAATGCGAATCGGCCTGCACACCGATCCACTCATCGCGCGGTAACCGTGCCAACGCCACGGTGAGATCACCGTTGATATAGCCGACACCCGCGGTGCCGAGGTTGGTGACCAGGCTCGTTCCTTCGGCGACCATCGCGGCCCGCACGAACGGTGAATTGCGCACGCCCTCGACGACGTCGATCGGCCTGTTCAGCATCCGCTTGCGTGCGGTGTTCTGGTGGTCGGCGATCGCACCGGTCCACCCCAACGCATCGCTACCGATCCCTATGCCCCGTTCTTCGTCGCGCACGACCGGCATCTCGAAATCGGTCGTGCCGAACCACTCCTCGCCGCGCGGCGGCTCGGACCGGCGGTACTGGACCAGTATCGCGTGCACCACCGTGACCCCCTCCTGGATCAGCTCGCACTCGGAATTGCGTACCCGCCTGCCGTCGCGCACCATGGTCAGCTTGACGACGGTGGGTACCCCACGGGCCGCCTTGAACAGGTCAACGGTCAGGCGCGCGGGCAGGAAATCCGGTTCACCGAACTGGTTTTCCAGGCAGCCGGCCGCCAACCCGACCAGGGCGGGACCGTTCAGGTGGTCATCCCCCCAGTGACTCTGCGCATACCCGGTGGGCACGAAGGCATCGTGGTCGCCCCTGCTGAAATGAAACGGTCGTTCGGTCACTTTCGCATCGTCGCACGAGGACCGCGACGGCCACCCAGCGGATCAGGTGGACGGTCGCGCGGCCAGCATGTCGTCGGCCGGTTCGTCCCAACGGTCCAGGTTGACAGCGTGCGTCAGCGGACGTCGCCGCAACCTGCCGTGACGGCCTTTCGGCCAACCCACCACGATGTGCCCACCCAACATCCAGTCGTCGGGAACGCCGACGGCATCCCGCAGAATCTTCTCGCCACCGTAGGACGCCCAGCTGGTCAGGCAGGCACCCAGACCCTGCGCTCGCGCGGCGAGCAGGAAGTTCTGGATGGCCGGGAAGATCGATCCGCCGAGCAGCAATTCGGATGCTGTCGGAAAGCGCTTCTGCGCGAACAAGACCGACGTGAATTCCGTAGCGCGGTCGTGCAGTTCGTAGGTCGCCCTGGTGTTGCGGGCAATCAGGTCGGTCTCCTGATCGGTGGGGCGGGTCATCCCGTAGACCGGCTCGACGATCGCGAGAACGTGGCGTGCGGCCTCGGCCACCACCGCCCGCTGCTCGGGCGAACGCAGCACGATGAACCGCCAGGCCTGGGCATTGGCACCCGACGGGGCCCAGCTGGCGGCCTCCAGGCATCGAGTCAGGGTGGTGTCGTCGACCGGTTCGTCGGTGAATCTGCGAATCGTCCGCGCTGTCGACAGCACCTCCCAGATGTCACTGCTCGCTGAGGCCATCTGCGCACCCTAGCCTGCGCCCGCCGACGGGATGGTGGGTCCGGCGAGTCGCACAGGCATGGCGGATCTGCGCGCACGGCCCATGCATCCACGGAACCGAGTAGGTTCATCGACATGACCACAGGTGGATTCGACCCACAATCAACCAACTACGCTGCGTCCGGGCGCGTTCCCGGCGGCCTGCTCGCTCGCTGGCTCGCGCGCGTCATCGACGGCATCCTGATCGCCATCGTCTCGTTCCTGTCGGCCTTCGCCACCGACTCGCTGGAGAGCATCTGGGTGACCGGTCTGTTCACCGGACTGCTGACCTTCGTCTACTACGTCGCCTTCGAGGTGACCCAGGGCTGGACGCCGGGCAAGAAGGTGCTCGGCCTGAGCGTGAACGGCGCGGGTGATGGCGGAAAGCCGACCTTGCAGCAATCGGCCATCCGCAATGCGTTCACGTTGCTGCCGATCATTCCGCTGATCGGCGGACTGCTCGGCGTGATCGCCATCCTGGTGATCGCGGTGACCATCAACAGCAGCCCCACCAAGCAGGGCAAGCACGATGAGCTCGCCGGTGGCACGCAGGTCGTCAAGAACTGATATCGACGAAAGCGCCCGAATCCGAGTGGATTCGGGCGCTTTCGTCGTACCGGGGTCAGATGAACAGGTCGAGGATCAACACCACCACGAGGCCGGAGACCGACAGCACGGTTTCCATGATCGACCAGGACTTGATCGTCTGTCCCACACTGAGTTTGAAGTACTCCTTGACCAACCAGAAGCCGGCGTCGTTGACGTGAGAGAAGAACAGCGAGCCCGCGCCGACGGCCAGCACGATCAGCGACACCTCGCCCGAGCTCATACCCTCGATCAATCCGATCATCAACGACGATGCGGTGATCGTGGCGACGGTGGCCGATCCGGTGGCCAGTCTGATCGCCACCGCCAGACCCCAGGCCAACAGCACCACCGAGATATTGGTGCCCTCGGCCAGATTCTTGAGGGCGGTACCGATTCCGGTATCGACCAACACCTCCTTGAAGCCGCCGCCGGCGGCCACGATCAGGATGATGCCTGCGACCGGCGGCAACCCGGATTCGACGCATCTGGTGATCTCGGTCCGGGTCATCCCACCACCGCGCCCCAGCGTCACCATGCCGACGATGACCGCGATCAGCAGGGCGATCAGCGGTGTACCGAGCGTGTCGAAGACCTGCCGGAACCACTGGCCCTCGTCGGCGATGAAGATGTCCACCAACGCCTTGCCCAGCATCAGCACGACCGGCAGTAGCACGCTGAACAGCGTGATCGCGAAGGACGGACGGCGACTCTGGTCTCGGTCGGCGGACTCGTCGGCGTCGAAGGTGTCCGGGGCGCCGACCACGACCCATCTACCCGCCAGCTTGCCGAACAGCGGACCCGCGACCACGATCGTCGGGATCGCCACCGCGACGCCGAGCGCCAGGGTCAGGCCGAGGTCGGCGCCAAGGTAACCGATGGCCGCCAGCGGTCCCGGGTGCGGCGGGACGAAACCGTGCATGGCCGACAGTCCGGCCAGCGCCGGGATCCCGACGGTGATCAGCGACAGACCGGACCGGCGGGCCACCAGGTAGATGACCGGCATCAGCAGCACCAAGCCGATCTCGAAGAACATCGGCAGACCGATGATCGCGCCGACCAGCGCCATGGCCCACGGCAACATACGCGGTGACGACCGACCGATGATGGTGTCGACGATCTGGTCGGCACCGCCGGAGTCGGCGAGCAATTTCGCGAACATGGCGCCGAGCGCGATGAGGATGCCGACACTGGCCGCGGTCTTACCGAAGCCGTTGGAGAACGAGGTCAGTACCGTCGCGAATTCCTCACCGGCCACCACCCCGACCGTCACCGCCCCGAAGATCAACCCCAGGAACGGGTTCAGCTTCACCACCGTGATCAGCACGACGATGACAGCGATACCGGCCAGGAAGGCCAGCATCAGGTGTGGGGTGGAGGCAACGGGTTCGACGAGTTTCGGCGCGTCCGCGAGCACGGTATTCATCAGGCCTCCAGTCCGGTCCGGGAAACGTATTCGTCGACAATCGAATCGATGCTCTTGCCGACGTCGATGGTCTCGCCGTTCTCATCGGCGGCGAGTGGTTCGAGGGTGTCGAACTGAGACGCCAGCAGTGATGCGGGCATGAAGTGTCCGGGCCTGCTGGCCTGTCGGGCTCCGATGACCTCCGGGGTGCCACTGAGGTGAAGGAACCGCACGCTCGGGCAGTGGGTGCGCAGCTGGTCGCGGTAACGCTGCTTGAGCGCCGAACAGCTCATCACACCTCCGGTGCTGCACCGCTCTTCCAGCCAGTCCCCGATCGCCTCCAGCCACGGGTGGCGGTCTGCGTCGTCCAGAGGTTCGCCGGCGGTCATCTTGGCGATGTTGGCCGGCGGGTGGAAGTCGTCTGCGTCGGCGAACGGGACCCGCAGCCGCTGCGCGAGCGCGGCACCGACGGTCGATTTGCCCGATCCTGAAACGCCCATCACCACGGTTGGTGCCGTCATGTCCCCTACCGATGTCTTACTGTGTCTGGCCTCACATAGCGTGCATCAATAGTCTGATTATTGCAAGCAGATCACGGAAAGAATCTGTTCTTACTTCCCGTTGTGGGTCTATGACAGGATGTATGAGTGGTAACCCGGTACAGTGTCAGCGCGCTGCACGAGAACGTGCTGACCGCGCTCGGCACCGCCGTCGTGTCCGGCGCATACCCCGCCGGGCAGGTGATAAACCTCGAACGGGTCAGCGCGGAGCACGCCGTATCCCGCAGTGTGGCGCGCGAGGCGGTCCGCGTACTCGAGTCCATGGGAATGGTCGCCTCCCGGCGCCGCGTGGGCATCACCATCCAGGCCCCAGAACACTGGAACGTGTTCGACCCCAGGCTGATCCGCTGGCGGTTGGATTCCGGCGACCGAGCCGCACAGCTGTTGTCGCTTTCGGAGCTGCGGCGCGGATTCGAACCCGCCGCCGCAGCGCTGGCCGCCCAGCGCGCCGATCCGCACCACTGCCGCATCATGGCCGCTGCGGTGTCCGACATGGTGATGCACGGCCGCTCGGGCGATCTCGATTCATACCTGCAGGCGGACAAGGTGTTTCACCGGACACTTCTGGAAGCCAGTGGGAACGAGATGTTCCGGGCACTCAACGCCGTGGTGGCCGAGGTCCTCACCGGGCGCACCCACCACGGCATGATGCCCGCAGCGCCCAAGCCCGAAGCCATCGCACTGCACGATGAGGTCGCGCGCGCCATCCGATTGCGGGATGCAGACAGCGCCGAACGTGCCATGCGCGCCATCATCGACGAGGCCAGTGCGGCCGTCGCCGACGAACCAGCTGGTGATTGACTCTCAGGGGTGAGCAGATCCACGACCCTCGCCCGCCGACTGTTCGACCGCCTCGAGCCCGTGCACGCGGTCACCTACTTTGCGCCGCAGGCTCGCGCAGCCCTCGACGGCCTCGGATTCCGCGGATTCTGGAGCGGTTACTTCGCTGCGCGCTCGGCGCCGTTGGGACCGGTGCCGCCCGAGGTTGTCACCGCGGTCTTCTACAACTTTGCCCCGCACCGGGTGGCCAAGGCGCTGCCGGCTGCCTGGGAGATCGCCGCACCGCACGTGGTCCTGGCCGCCAGGGAGAATGCAGCGGTCGCTGCGCTGCGCGGGTACGGCCTCGCCGACGGGGTCGATACCGCCGCTGAGCTGCTCGGTGCCGTCGCCCGCAGCGCCGCGCCGGAGGGTCGGGCGTTGTTCGCGGCGAACCTGGCCCTGTCCTGGCCGGAGGAACCGCTGGCTCGGCTCTGGCACGCCGCTACCCTGCTGCGCGAACACCGCGGGGACGGACACATCGCTGTGCTCCAAGTGCTCGGCATCAGCGGCCGCGAATCGAATGTGCTGCACGCGGCGGCGGGCCGGGTGCCGGTCGAGATGATCAAACGCAGCCGCGATTACGACGATGCACTCTGGCAGGAGCAGGTCGACCGGCTTGCCGACCGCGGTCTGCTGGACGGCACCGGCGCACTCACCGATGCCGGGCGTGATTTGAAGTCAGAAATCGAAGACGCCACCGACCGGCTGGCGCTGTCGGCCTTCGACGTCCTCGGCGACACCGACCTGGATGTCTTGTTTCGTACCCTGACCCCGTTGACCAGGTTGGTGATCGGCGGCGGCGACGTCCCCGCGGCGACGCCCATGGGACTCGACCGCACCGACCTGGACAACGACACCTACTAACCCGGATGGGGTCAGCGCGGCGCGTACATGATCAGTCCGACGCCGAGCAGGCATATCAGCGCGCCCGAGAGGTCCCAGCGGTCCGGCCGGAAACCGTCGGCGACCATGCCCCAGACCAACGATCCTGCGACGAACACCCCACCGTAGGCGGCCAGCACCCGTCCGAAATTGGCGTCCGGTTGGAACGCCGCTACGAAACCGTAGGCGCCCAGCGCGATCACCCCGGCGCCGACGAACAGCCAGCCGCGATGTTCGCGCACGCCCTGCCACACCAACCACGCGCCACCGATCTCCAGGATCGCGGCCAGGACGAACAACACCATCGATTTGAGTACCAGCACGGCCATCACCATGCCGTGAGCGTGCGCGAAATGCGGTAGCTGCGCGGCGTGTCCTACGCAGACACGCACGCCGGCCGGGTTCAGTTGCGGTTCCACTCCAGCCAGCCGACGCCGGTACGGCCGTCGGCGGTCGTCACGCGCGCCCATGCCCGCGGGAACCTGCTGACCCGGCCGTCGGCAGCGGTCAACAGCACCGGGGCATGGCCCTCGATCGTAGCCACCGCCTCGACTCCCGTCGGCGCCAACGACAGCGTGGTCGAGATCGGCAGATCGTCGGCGCCGAACTCCTCGGTGGCGACCACACCGCCGAGCTCGATCAACGGCTCCCCTTCGCGCTGGACGTAGCCGATGCCGATCGGTCCCATACCGGGCACCCGCAGATCCAGCCCATGGATGTGGGTGCCATCGTCGAGATGCAGCGCACTCCACACCCAGTCCATGGTCCACCAGTCCCGCACGCCCCAGGAATGATCCCGCTGTCCGGGCACACCGGTGAGGTCATGGGTTCGACCGTCGGCGGACACCGAACCCGAGACCGCGCAGGCGATCTCGTACCGCGGCGTGATCCGGTACTGGTAGGGCGTGCTGAGTGAGGTGAACTCCAGATCGAAGGCGATGTCCACCGCACGCCCGGGACCGTGCCCGGGCTGTAACAGCACCGCCGGGTCATCGTAGGCCTGCGCCCGCCCCTGCAATGAGAGCCGATAGGTCTGCAGCGGCACGGTCGTCGAGAGCTCCAGCGTCACCTGATCGGTGCGCACCGCGCCGGGATCGGCGGGCAGGGCGGCAGCCTGGTCGTCGATCACGATGGTGGGTAACCCCGGTCCGCACAGGAACGCGTGAATCCAGGCCGTCTGCTGATTGGGTATCAGGCCCAACCGCACCCAGCCGCCCAAACCCTGTGTGGCATCGACGAAATCGAAGTACCAGCTCTCGCTCCAGAGGGCGTCCTCTGCCGGTGGGTGCGGGCCCTCGTCCGCGGGCTCGGGGCGAAGCGGTTCGGCCTGTTCTGCGCTGGGCAGCAGGTCCAGCGCGCCGGTGTCCAGCACATGGGTGCAATGTCGGTCGAGCATGGTCATGAACATCTCGTCACCGCGCTCGGTGCGCTCGACGAGCATCGAGGAGACGATGGCCATCATGACACCGAAGAAGCTGGACCGCCGGACGCCGGCACGGACATCGTCCAGTGACAGCGCAGACCCGGCGCCCAACGCCTGGTGATAGGTGCGCAGCAGCTCGTCGTAATGTGCGCGGCGCTGTTCGTTGGGCAGTGCGCAGCCGAGGAAGTAGGCCACATCGGTGTGCGCCGGTCCTCGTGTGACGGTCTGCCAATCCACCACCGTCAACGGACGCTCGGAGCCCGGCCCGCCGAAGAGCATGTTGTCCAGCCGGTAGTCGCCGTGCACCAGGCCCTGCAGTACCGATGCCTCGTCGGCGAGATAACCGTCGAAGGCCGCGACCAGACGTTCACACACCACCCGGTGCCGCGGGTCGATGCGATCGGCGAACCGTTCGCCGAATCCGGCCCACAGCGTGGCCAACAGCGCCTGCGTCACCGGCGCGTCCCGGTTGAGCCATTCGGCACCGGCCAGGCCGTCATCGCCGAGCAGCGGGCCGTGCACGCTGCCCAGCTCAGAGAGGGCGAGCATCGCCTGCTCGACTGTCGCGCCGCGGATCTCGTCGCCCACCGTGGCCGGGGACGCATCACCCAACAGTAGGTCGAAGGCGCCGGTTTCGGCGTCGTAGGCGTGGTGGTGGCACGGCGCGAACGGGCCGGTCCGGTCTCCGGTCAGACCCGGCGCGATCTCCGCGTAGAACCGCACCTCACGCTCGTAGAGCCCGAGCGCCAACCCGGTCTGTCTGCTGTTGGAGTCGGCTGCGGCGACCTTGAGTATCACGCTGGCCGGCCCCTGGACGCCATCGGCGTAGCGCAGTGTGACGCGGTAGCACTCGCTCATCTGCCCGGTCCCGATGCGCTCGAATTCATGCCCGGTGACGGTGCCGACACCGAGGGCGTCGGTGAGCCATTCGTCGGTCAGATCGGTCGGGCGCTCGATGAGTTGACTCTGCACACAGCTGAACCTAGCAGTGGCGCTGATCACATATGACAGGTGTCAACTTTTGTGGCATTCGGCCGGCGTCGGCGGCACATCCAAGGCCGGGTTGCGATCGAAGAAGCCGAACGGCTTCAGCCAGAACGACACCACGTCCACCGGCATGACCGGCCAGTCCTCCGGTCGGGTGATGTGATGGATACCGAAGACGTACCACAGCACCACATCGGTGTTCTCGATCGACCGGTTGGCCTTGGTCCATTCACCCAGCCCGGTGTCGGTTGCCGACTGGTTGACGAATTCACCTGCCGGCCAACGCTCGTCGGCCCGATTGGGTGTCACCCACAATGCATGCCCGATGACGTTGGCGCGCTGCAACACCGGCGCGGACGGGTCGAACATCGCCGGTATCGCCCCGGTCGGCACCAGCTTGTAGGAGGGGTGGGTGCCCAGGCGAGAGCGGACGTTGGTGTTGACGACCTTCCAGCCGCGCTGGGTGCCGAAATCGACGTCCTGCTTGCCCTCCTCCTCGGTGCGCAACGCGACATTTCGGGTCACCAGCGACAACCCGTGTGGGTTGTCCGGGCCGATGGGTTCGGCGAAGGATTCGGACATGTAGACCGTGTTGTCCGGTCCGTCGACGTCCAGGTCGAGCCGTGCCACCAGGAAGTGCTGGTGGAACGGCGCGTAGGTGCGCTCGTCGACGAGGGTGCCGTTGGGGCTCGCCGCGCCATCGGGCAACGGTGTGGTCACCATGATGCCGGTGGCACGCACCTCACATTCGATGTTGCCGTCCTGATACAGCCGCCAGTACACGAGGTACTCGTAGTTGGCGACGGTGACGTGGAACGAGATCGTCAGCCGGCGCATGCGGCGCACCTCGGCACCGGCATGGTGGTCGACGTGCTTCCACAGCACCGCATTGTCTTCCTCATGGATGCAGATGGCGTTGTCGATGGTGTACGGCTCGCCCTTGCTGTTGTGCAGTACCGCGTCCAGGTATCTGATCTCGCCGAGGCAGTCGCAACCCAGCGTCAGCGAGGTGGTCATGAAACCCAGTCCCCACTCGCCGATGTCGAATGCCGTGCGCCGGTAGTGATCGGCCGAGGGGTCCCGGTAGGGCACCACCATCTCGGCAAAGGACAGCCGGTGGGCCACCGAACGATCGCGGTCCCCGTCGCGGTAGCGCACCGAGTGCAAGACCATGCCCTCGCGATAGTTGAACCCGACCCGTAGTGACCAGTTCTGCCAGCGCAACAGGTTTCCGTCCAGGCTGAACGACGGTCCGTCGGGTTGGGTGATGTGCAGGGGCGCCAACGGTTCCCGGTGCTGTGCGGCACGGAGCCGTTCCGGGATGTGCCGCGGGGCGTACTCACCCATCACCGCCGGGATGTCGATGTGCTCGCCGTCCTCGACGCGCAGTACCTCCATCGAGTTGACGTCGATCACGCAGTGCAGCCCGCTGATCAGGTGGGCATATGGATTCATGCCGGGCCCATCCTTGAGCCAGGTGTCGGACCAGCCCAGCCTGCGGTCCGCGAATTCCGGAGGGGCGACGGCATCTCCGTAGGTCCAGGTGTCGAAGAACACCAGGTCGATATCGTGGATGCCCCGACGCGCCAGCGCCGCGAGCAGTTCGGGGTTGGTGCGCAGCAACTCGTCGCATTCGTTGAATTCGTCGACGGTGAAGTTCGGCTGCACGCCGGGAACGAGCTCGAAGGATTCCACCCGGTCCTCATCGAGTGCGATGACGGCGCGATGAGTGCTGTTGGCCGCCCGGTTCAGGCACACCGCCTGCGCCCGACGCGCGGGTCGTGCTCCCCCGGCCTCGAAATCGCGCAGCTCGGCCTTGTCGGGTTCGACGAGCTCGATCGACGCGAATCGCCAACCCTCCCCGACACCGTGAACGCGCCCCAAGATCGCGGCGACAGCACTGAATTCGTCGTGGCCCAGCGGGTCCAGCGGATGTGTCATCGGCACACGCAATCACACCCTGGCCCGTCGCGCACGCGGTTGCCGCCAATCGCTACCTGACCGCCAGCGTGAAACCCTCCCAGGCCTGGCGGCGGTCGGCGTGCGGGTCGTACTCGAGCCTGGTGTGCCGGTCGAACACCAGCACCGCCCGCATGTCCTCGTCATAGCGCGGCCAACCCTCACCGGGCGTTCCGGTGCGGCTGAACTCGCCCCACCGACGCTGGACGTCCCGGCTCACCCGGGCTGCCGACGCACGGTCCCCGGCCGCGGTCAACACCGACCCGAAACGAGTTCGGTAGATGTCGAACACTGCGAACAACTCGGTCGCATGTGTCGCTCCGAGACCGGACCACCGAAAGGTGCGCGGTGCGTAGTCGTAGCGGTAGACGTAGGTCGGACTGTGCGCACCGTGCGCCTCGGCGATCTGCCAGGCCGCGGTGCCGAAGGCGAAGTCCCCGCCCAGCCGCACACACGCCGACGGGCTCGGGTATCCGGGATAGGCGCTGGTGATCCGCTCGCGGACCTCGATATCGCTGTCGGCGAGCAACATCTCGATCGCCGGCTCGGTGGTCGGCAGCAACTGCAGGAAGCGGGTGAACAGCTTGCCCTCGTCGGCATTGGTACCCACGATGAGCGGCACCTGATGCGCGTCACCGTCACGCATCGCCACCACCGGGTCCTTCGGCAGCATCTTCGTGCCATATGTCGGCCCCACCGGGAACGCACCCCGCATGGCCTTCATCCCGTCGACCATCAGCCGATCCAGCGCCGCGATCAGCTGTGCAGGCTTCGCCGTCATCGCCGCGGCAGCCCCCTCCGACGGGCGGACACCGAGCAGGGCCGCGTAATCGTCGGCGAACGCCGCAGCCACCTCGGCGCTGCCGGCCATGCCACTGGCGGGGCTCTCGGCGATGGCCTGCCGGAACAGGCCGGCCGCCGCCGGTGTGGCCATCAGCGTCGCCACCGCGTGCGCCCCGGCGCTCTCGCCGAAGATAGTCACATTGTCGGGATCGCCGCCGAACACCGCGGCGTTGTCCCGGACCCACTGCAGGGCCAGCACCAGATCACGCAGGAAGAGATTGTCGTCGATGGGGTGCTCGGGGGTGGACAGCGACGAAAGATCCAGACACCCCAGCGGACCGAGCCGGTAGTTGACCGAGACGTAGACGCAGCCCCGTTTGGCCAGCGCGACACCGTCGTAGATCGGGGTTGCCGAGCTGCCGAGGATGTAACCACCGCCGTGGATGAAGAACATGACCGGCAACGGTTCGTCGCTGTCGCGGTGCTCGGGCGCGACCACATTGAGTGTCAGGCAATCCTCGCTCATCGGCTGGTATTTGCCGACGCCGAGCAGGGTGTACATCTTCTGTTGCGGGGCGCAGTAGGTGAAGCCGTGGCAGTACCGCACCCCGGGCCAGGGGTCGGCCGGTACGGGCGCCCGAAAACGTAACGGGCCGACCGGGGCCTTGGCATAGGGGATGGATCGCCATCGATGCACGCCGTCTTTGGTGAACCCCTCGACGGTGCCCGTGCTGATGCGGGCCCGGATCGTCTGCTGGTGCATGCTGCCGACGTTAGCGAAAAACCGGGTGCGTGCCGCGACTTGCGGGCCGCCGCCACGCCGCCAGCTACCCTGACCGCATGCGATGGATGTTGGTGACGGCGACATCTGTGCTGGTGGTGGGGTGTTCGGCGGGCCCGGGTGGGGATACCGGCCGGACGCCGCTGACCGTCGCACCGAAGACCACCGAACCCGCGCAATCGTCGACGCGCACCACGCCGACCACCACAAGTTCGACCGCGACAAGTTCGAACGCACCAGGAGTTCCGTCGGCCCAGGCCGACCTCACCGAGGTGATCGACTGGATCCAAGCGGGTACCGCCGCGCCGGCGGAGCGATACGCCACGGTGTCCCGCGCCGGGGCCACCTCGGCCGTCGACGGGGTGGCCTTCACCACGGCCGTCACCAACTGCATCAGCACGACGCGGTATCGCGGCGGCGCCCTGGCCTGCCTGGTCGACCTCGACGATCCGCCGCCGCGACCGCCGGACGCGATCACGGTGTGGCGGGGCGACTGGGTCGATTTCGACGGCTCGGCGGTGGACATCGGATCGGTGCGCGGCGACCCTGGTCCGTTCCGGGACGGCGCGGGTGCCGTCCTACCTGTCGGGGAGTCGTTGACGTTCGGCGATATGCGGTGCCGTGCCGACACCTCTGCGTTGGTGTGTGTGAACTACGCACAACGTACGGCGGTGCGGATGGCCGCCGACGGCGTCACCGGATACGGATGCCTTGTCCGGGACCGCCCGCAGCCCGGGATCGGCATCCGATTGTCCTGCTGAACTCCTCAGCGCCAGCCGTCGGCCGCCTTGGCCGCCCCGAGCAGGTCCTGGCACAGCGCCAGCAGCTCGGCGGCCGTGGCACCCTCCTCGACCGCGGTGGTGACATCCTCGGCGGCACAGCGCAGTTGGTAAAGCCGGTCGGACAGGTCGGCTGCTTCCTCTGCCGACAACACCACCGCGTCAGGGGCCACCGAGGTGCCCTTGACCTGCGCGCGTTGTTCATAGGCCCGCTGGCGACAGGATTGCCTGCAGTACTGGCGGCGTCGGCCCATCCCGGCGTCGGGCACCTCACGGCCACACCAGCGGCACGGTTGCGGCCGTGCCCGCCGGCGGGTGGCCGAACTGCCCGGCGTAGCAGAAGTCACGGGGCGACTGTAGACGGCCTGGCCGGGTGATCGCAGCATCTGCCGTATCCTGGTCAGTCGAGTCGGAGGACGCCGGGGAACCAATCGGGTATCTGCTGCGTTGATCCTCCGGAACAATTGCGCGTGTCTAAGGAGAGTTGACGATGGCTGATCGAGTCCTGCGGGGCAGCCGCCTCGGTGCCGTGAGCTACGAAACCGATCGCAACCACGACCTGGCACCGCGTCAGGTTGCGCGCTACCGCACCGACAACGGCGAGGAATTCGAGGTCCCGTTCGCCGATGACGCGGAGATCCCGGGCACCTGGCCGTGTAAGAACGGCATGGAAGGCACCCTTATCGACGGTGACGTTCCGGAGCCCAAGAAGGTCAAGCCCCCGCGTACGCACTGGGACATGCTGCTGGAGCGCCGTTCGGTGGAGGAGCTCGAGGAACTGCTCAAGGAGCGCCTCGACATCATCAAGACCAAGCGTCGCGGCTGAGCGCCCCACCGGGGGCCGGCACAGTTCGTCTCAGAGCTGTGCCGGCTTGCTGGTGACACCGCGGGCCCGGTCGATCCGCCCGCGCAGACCCCACTCGGCCACCTTGACCATGGCCTCACGGATATTCGATCCGCTCATCTTCGACACCCCGAGCTCGCGTTCGGTGAACGTGATCGGGACCTCGACGACCTTGAAGCCCGCGTTGATGGCGCGCCAGCTCAGATCGATCTGGAAGCAATACCCCTTGGAGTCGACGGCCGAGAGGTCGATTTTCTCCAGTACCTCACGCCGATAGGCGCGATAGCCGGCGGTGATGTCGTTGATGCTCACCCCGAGCAGCACCCTGGCGTAGGTGTTGGCGGTCTTGGACAGCGCGAACCGCCGCCGCGGCCAGTTGCGAATCGCACCGCCGGGCACATAGCGCGAACCGATCACGAGGTCGGCACCGGCATCCACCGCGTCCAGGAGCCTGCCGAGCTCCTCCGGGGCGTGACTGCCGTCGGCGTCCATCTCGACAAGCACCGAGTATCCGCGGCTCAGCCCCCAGGCGAATCCCGCCAGGTAGGCCGCGCCGAGACCGTCCTTGCTGACCCGGTGCATCACGTGCACCCGGTCCGGGTCGGCCAGGGCCAGTTCGTCGGCGAGCTGGCCGGTACCGTCCGGACTGCCGTCGTCGACGACGAGGATGTGCACGTCCGGTGTGGCGGCGCGCACCCTGCCCGCGATCAACGGCAGGTTCTCGCGCTCGTTGTAGGTGGGAATGATCACCAGCGTCCGCCGACTGGGAGAAGCGGGATAGCCGGAGTCGTGCTCCTGGTTATCGGTCGTGCTCATGCTCTCTCTTCTCATCCTCACTGCTCTGGGCGGATTGCTCCCGGACCTGCCCGGATGCGGCGGCGTCGGCTTCCGGCCGTCGGTCTCCGGTGTTGCTGGCGGCGGCCTTGCTCCCGCTTGCGAATCTCCGATTATGCAGCATCGCGGCGAGCACAGCGGTAAGGCCGATCCCCACCAGCACCCCCTGCACCACCGGCCCCCAGCGAGTGGCGAAGGTGATATCGGAGCGCAGCTTCACCACCGAATCCAGATACGCGGGTTCGAACCAGTCGGTGCGTGCCACCACCTGCCCGTCGGGGGCGATGACGGCGCTGATACCGGTGGTTCCCGCCACGACCACGTAACGGTCGTGCTCGACGGCCCGCAGCCGGGCGAACGCCAATTGTTGGCGGCTCATCGTCTCGTCGAAGGTCGCGTTGTTGCTGGGCACCGCGAGGAACTGCGCACCGCCCAGGACGGATTCGCGGACCGCCCGGTCGAAGATCACCTCCCAGCAGGTGGCGACACCGATCGGGACCCCCGCCGCCTGCACGACACCGTTGTCGGTGCCTGGGACGAAATAGCCGGCACGGTCGGCATAGGACGAGAACTTGCGGAAGAAGCCGCGCCAGGGCAGGTATTCACCGAAGGGCTGCACGATGCGCTTGTCGTGGCGGTCCTGCGGCCCGTTCTCCTGATCCCAGACCAGGACGGAGTTGGTGGTCACCGGCTGGGTGGGCGTGTAATCGGGCGCGGCCAGCACGGTCCCGACCAGGATCGGGGCACCGATGGCGCGGGCGGCTTCCGAAATGGCCGCCGAGGCGTCGGTGTTGCGCAGCGGGTCGATATCGGAGGAGTTCTCCGGCCAGATGACGACCATGGGCTGAGGTGCGCGTCCCGCGCGCACCTCGTCGGCCAGCCGCAGTGTTTCGGCGACATGGTTGTCCAGCACCGCACGACGCTGGGCGTTGAAGTCCAGCCCAAGCCGCGGCACGTTGCCCTGGATCGCGGCCACTGTCACCGCGGGGTGATCTCCGGCGCCGACACCGGATTGCCGCACCGCCGGCCAGACCAGCGCGGTGGCCAGCAGCACCACGCAGATGCACATGCCGGGCAGCACGGCTTCCGGGCGGGCGGCGTCGAAACTGCCGGCACGCCGGGGCTGGTTCGGGTGGCTGTGTCGCCACCACAGCACGATCTCCAGCGTCAGCGCCGTGAGACTGAACCCCACGAGTGCGGTGGCCACCGACACCAGCGGCGCCCCGCCCACCTGCGCCAGCGGTAGCAGTGGGCCGTCGGTCTGTCCGAAACCGACCACGCCCCAAGGGAAACCGCCGAACGGCACCGTCGATTTGAGCCACTCCCCAACGGCCCACTCCGCGGCGAACCACACCGGCCAGCCGGGCAGTCGTCGCACGAGCACCGCGAGCAGACCGAACAACGCCGGGAACAGCGCCTCCAACAGCGCCAACGCCAGCCACGGTCCGGTGCCGACGAACAGCCCAATCCACGGCAGCAGCGGCAGGGCGAACGCCAGCCCGAACAGCAGGCCGTAACCGAACCCGCCGGCGCGCGTGGTCTGGGCGCGGGTCAGCACCCAACCGAGCAGCGCCAGCGCCGGGAACGCCGTCCACCACCAGCTGACGGGCGGAAAGCTCAGATACAGCAGCGCCCCACCAATGATCGATGCCAGCAACCGGGCCCAGCGCGCGACCAGCGCACGCCGCACGCTGTCGGTGTAGCGGGCGAACCGGCCGGCCTCGCCGTCACCCATGCAGCACCGCGCCTCGATGCACGGTCCGCAGGCAGCGTGGCAGCACCCCGTCCAGGTTGGGCAGCGCGGGCACCCGCGACCGCGGATCGGTCGACCACCGCGCGGCCGCGTCGTTGGCGGGGGTGCTGATCTCCAGCGGGCCGGTTTCCCAGATGGCGTAGCTGGCGGGGGCACCGGGAACCAGTGTCCCGGTGACACCGTCGCGCACTCCCCCGGCCCGCCATGCTCCGCGGGTGGCCGCCGAGAACGCTGCGCGAGCAGAGATTCCGCTGCCCGGCGTCCGATGCTGGACGGCCGCGCGGACCGCCTCCCAGGGGTTGAGCCCGGTCACCGGACTGTCGGAGCCGAAGGCGAGGGGCACGCCTTGAGATGCTAACAGCGCGAACGGATTCAGAAGCGCGGCACGATCGGCACCGAGCCGCTGCGCGTACATGCCCTCGGGACCACCCCAGAGCGCATCGAAAGCGGGCTGGACGCTGGCGATGATCCCCCAGCGCCCGAGATCGGCGGCCTGCCCGGAATCGACCATCTCCAGATGCTCGAGCCGGTGGCCGCAGCGAGCGACCGCCGGACCCCCGAACCGCTCGACGACCTGCCGTACCGCCGCGGTGACCTCGCTGACGGCGGCGTCGCCGATGACGTGGAACCCCGCCGGGACGCCTGCCTCGGTGCAGGCGTGCAGGTGGGCGATGATCTGGTCGCTGTCGAGGTAGCGATTGCCGCACGTGTGGTCCGCATCGGCGTAGGGCTGGTGCAGCCATGCCGTGCGTGACCCCAGCGCACCGTCGACGAACAGGTCACCAGCCAGCCCTGCGGCGCCGGTGGACGCCATCAGGTCACGGGCGGCGGCCGCACTGTCGACGGCCTCGCCCCAATAGCCCGTGATCTGTACGCCGTGTTCGAGCGAGAGCACCGCATCGAAGTCCTCGCGGCCGCCGATATCGGGGCCACCACACTCGTGCACGGCGGCGATGCCGTGCGCGGCGGCCGCATCCAGTGCGGCGTGCTGGGCAGCGCGCCGCTGCCGGGGTGTCAGCATCTCGCGGGCGGCCGCGCGGACAAGGTGATGGGCGGTCGCGGTCAGCGGTCGCTGGGGATCGAAGCCCGCAGCCACCTCGAGCCCGGTGGCCGCGGACCGCAAACCCGTGGAGGCCACCGCTGAGTGCACGTCGACACGGCTGAGGTAGGCAGGGCGGTCGCCGAGAATTCCGTCGATCTCGACGGTGCTCGGTGGCGTGCGATCGGGCCAGCCCGACTCGTCCCAGCCGGAACCCCAGATGATGCCATCGGGATGCGCGGCGGCATGGGCGGCGAGCAGGCTCAGGCAATGTGCCCGAGAGGTGGCCGAGCGGAGGTCCAACCCGGTCAGACTCAGTCCGGTCGCGGTCAGGTGGACGTGGCTGTCGACGAAGGCCGGCGCCACGAACGCGCCGTCCAGATCGACCACCTCGGCGTCGGGGAACTCCGCTCGCGCCGTGTCATCGGCACCCAACCACTTGATGGCGCCGTCCGGTCCGTCGCCGAAGGCGATCGCGGTGGCGTCGGGTGCGGCGGGACTGTGTACCCGGCCGTTGATCAACAGTGTCGTCACGAAGGAGACACGTTAATCGTTGCGGATGCCCCGGTACTCCAGCGCAGTCGGATCGGGACGCGTCGACGGCGATCCGTCGACGTCCACGACTTCGATGACCTCACCCTCGACGTACTCGCGGGCGGGGTGCTGCGCGCGGGCGAAACCGCCCGGATAGACCGTCACGACCGGGGTCGCGGCGAGCCTGCGGCCTACCAGGCCGACGGCGAGCGGACGTGCGACGCGGCGGGTCGGCGGCAGCAGGAGCAGCGCACCGAGCAACGTGCTGGCCAGCCCGGGGATCACGACCAGCACCGCGCCGAGCGCAACCAAGGCACTGTCGGTGGCCAGCGCACCAGAGGCCGAACGCGAGGCCAGCGCGGACTGCAGCCGGGCGAGGTGGCGGGCAACCTGGGAACCGGCCAGCGCCAGGCCCACCACGAAGGTGACCATGACCGCCAGCACCGTCCAGCCGAAGCCGATGGCGTAGACCAGCCCGACCACCACGGCCAGTTCGACCAGGACGTAGATCAGGAACATCCGCATTGCCATGTCGGGTCAACGTATGGGGTGGGGTGCGGGTTCCTTGATCGCCGAAGTCCTGTCAGGTCAGGGCTGTCACGCTAATGCGATGCCCAGCTCGGCGGCGAAAACCTTGATCATGTGCTGCACACCGATCTCGTTACGACCGATGATCATGTGATCGTGTTGCGCGCGGCGAACGCCCTCGCCGCACTGCGGGAGCATGACGAAATCCTCGTCCCGCACGGCCGCGTGCACACCCTCGAAGATGAGGTCGTAATTGGCGCGCATCTCGTCGTTTTCGGCGGGCACCCGGCTCATCCAGCTGTGCCGCACGGTGCACCGGGTCGGTTCGCCGGCGGGCAGCATGTCGATGATCTCGACGCCCACCGGGCTGTTGGCGAGAATCAGGTTCGGATAGATCCAGTAGATCACCCCCATGTTCATGTGCGGATCCCACGATCCCGACGGGTCGTCGGCGAGATTGCGAATCCAGTTGAACGGGAAGCCGATTCGGTGGTGCCTGCCGAACTCGTCGTAGACACCGGTATTGGCCAGCGTGTTCTGACCGATGACGCTCTCGCCGTGCACGAACGGGAAGTGATAGCCCTCGGCGAACGCCTCCAGTGCGCCCTTCCAGGACACCTGCGATTGGAATTCCTTCTCGCCGTGATAACCGTAGGACGCGTAGTCCAGCAGTTCGAGTTCGGGCCCGAGCACGCCGAGGTGGGTGTCGACGTCGATATCGGCGTCCGCGGTCAACACGGCCCAGATGAAGCCGTGCCGTTCCTGGCTGGGCAGTTCGACCAGCCCGTAATCAGCTTTGTCCATCGAATCGAATCCGGCCTGGCCGGGTACGACGAACAGTTCGCCGGTATTGCGGTAGCTCCAGGCGTGGTACGGGCAGACGAAACGGGACGCGTTACCCGATCCGCAAGCAGGCATCGCGCCGCGGTGCCTGCAGTAGTTGAGGAAGACGTGGCTGTGGCCATGCCGGTCGCGGGTGACCAGCAACGAGTCGCCCAGCACCGACCGCACGACATAGTCGTTGACGCCCGCGACCTGCGCGCTCGGCACGATGGCCAGCGGCACCCTGCGCAGGATCTGGGACTCCTCCACCTCGGTGACCTTGGGGTCGCGGTAGTAGTGCAGCGGCACCCGTAGCTCGCGGGGGGCCATGTCGGTGGTCTTGCCGATGGCGTGTGCGAGGGCACGACGGGTCAGTTCTTCGTCCCGGTTGCTCACCGGCGTTCCGGTTGTTGCGGTCATGAATTTAGAGCATACATAGAAGACGATTTGTATGCTCTAAATCTGCTGCGAGGATCTCCGTCCCGCGCGTCGGGATGGCACGATGCCTTCATGCGCAGACACGGATGGGGCGGTGACATCCCCACCGACGACGACGAGGCCGCACGTCGGATCATCGATGCCGCGCGCCGCTGTATCGATGACAGCGGGTCGGTCACCATCTCCGATGTCGCGGCCGCGCTGGGGATCACGCGCCAGACGGTCTACCGCTATTTCGCGACCCAGGATGCGCTGCTTCAGGCGACCGCCCTGGCCTCGGTCGGTGGATTCCTCGATCGGCTCGCCGCCGATCTGCATGAGATCGACGACCCGACCGTCGCGGTCGTGGAGGGCATCGCCTACACCCTGGAACAGCTACCGCACGATCGATACCTCGGGTTGGTCATGCATCCGGGGCGGGCCAGCGCATTCGCCGTCGGTGTCACCGCCGATGTGGCGATCGCGTTCGGTCGCTCGATCCTCGAGCGCTTCGACGTCGATTGGACCGCAGCGGGTTTCACCGACGAGAGCTTCGACGAACTCATCGAGTTCATGCTGCGCGTACTGCAGTCGTTCATCCTCGATCCCGAGGGCACCAGCCGGCGCGGGGCAGAACTTCGTGGGTTCCTGCACCGGTGGGTTGCGCCCGCGGTGCTCGCCGCATCGGGAGCCCGGACGGTGCCGGAACGCTAATCCACCGGGCTGACCTCGATGGCGGCGTGCACCTTGTCCACTCCGCCGCGGATCAGCGCCTGCGGAATCCACCACCAGGCGTGCCACCAGTACCGCCGGGTCACCATGTCGAACACCCGGCGGGTCTCGGATTTCGGCAGGTTGCGTGCGACGGCCTCGACGGGCTCACCCTTGACCTTGCCGAGAACTCCGCACTTCTGGATGGTCACCCGCGGCGTGTTGTTAATCCGCTTGGTTTTCCACGAACCGTCATCGGTGCTGATCAACAGCTTGCCCTCGTGCGGCACACCCCACACCGGCGTCGGCTTGGGCCTACCGTCCTTGGTGAACGTGGTCAGCAGCAGGTACTTCTCGCGGTAGACATCGTCGAATGTCGGAGCCATGTCAACAGTTCACCACGGCGGACGGTCGACCGCTCAGAAGATGACGGTCTCGCCGTCGTGGCGGACGATCCGGTCCTGGCAATGCCACAGCACCGCCCTGGACAGCACCGCGCGCTCGACATCGGCGCCGAGGCGCACCAGATCCTCGACGGTGTGGGTGTGGTCGACACGAACCACGTCCTGCTCGATGATGGGCCCCTCGTCGAGATCCTCGGTCACGTAGTGGGCGGTGGCGCCGACCAGCTTCACACCGCGCTCCTTGGCCCGCCGATAGGTGTTGGCGCCGATGAACGCGGGCAGGAACGAGTGGTGGATGTTGATCAGTGGGCAGCCGATCTGATCCAGGAACTCTGGCGTGACGATCTGCATATAGCGGGCCAGTACGACGAGGTCGACGTTGCCCTTGAGCAGTTCCAGCTGGCGCGCCTCGGCCTCGGCCCGGGTATCGCGCGTGGCGGGGATGTAGACGAAAGGCACCCCGAACGGACGCACCTGGTCGGCGAGGTCGGGGTGATTGGCGATGACCATGACCACCGACATGTCGAGTTCACCACGACGATTACGCCAGAGCAGATCGAGCAGGCAGTGATCGGCCGTAGAGGCGAAGATGGCGACCCGCTTGGGGGTGGCCGCATCGGTGAACCGGTGATCGATATCGAACTCGGGTGCGATCCGTTCGGCGAACCGGGCTTCCAGTTCCGGCCGCGCGGCAGCGAGTCCTGGGAGATGGAACACGGTGCGCTGCAGGAAGGTGCCACCCTCGGCCTCGGTCGAATGCTGGTCGAGGGAGATGATGTTCGCGCCGGCCTCGGTGAGGAAGGTCGAGACCGCGGCGACGATGCCGGCCCGGTCCGGGCACCGCAACAGGAGCCTGCCGATGTCCTTGTGCCGGGCCGACTTCGACGTGCCCGTCGGATGACTCGCGGTCATCAGGAGTCGGCCGCGCGCAACTCCAGCGCGACATTGTTCTTCATCCCGCCGCGAAGCTTGGAGAACAGACCGAACAGCTTGCCCACGATGCCGTAGCGCCGAGCGATCCCGTCATAGGTCCGGCGCAGCGCCGCCTCGTCCAGGATCGCCGCCACCGCCTCGACGGGCTCGCTCTTCGGATTGCCCCGACGATCGCAGACGGCCACCGTGACCCGTGGGGTGTTGCGGATGCGCTTGACCTTCCACGAGCCGGCCTGGGTCACCACCAGCAGCCGATCCCCGTCCGGCACCGCCCATATCGCGGTGGGCTTGGGCCGCCCGTCCTTGGTGAACGTGGTGAGCAGGACGTAGTCGGCCTTGGCGACATCGGCGAAGGTGAGAGCCATGCGGGCAATCCTAATGCGCGGCACGGATGGCGCCGTCCGGCGCCGGCGGGCTCACCCCTCCAGTTCACCTTCGGTTTCCAGCAGCACCTGCTTGAGTCCGTCGAGGGTGGCCGTCTCGGGCTGAGCCCACATGCCGCGACCGGCCGCCTCCAGCAGACGTTCGGCCATCCCGTGCAGCGCCCACGGATTGGACTCGTTCATGAACTTCCGGTTTTCGGCGTCGAGTACGTAGGTCTGGCTCAGTTGCTCGTACATCCAGTCCGACATCACATGCGCGGTCGCGTCGTATCCGAACAGGTAGTCCACGGTCGCCGCCATCTCGAACGCGCCCTTGTAACCATGTCTGCGCATCGCGTTGATCCAGCGTGGATTGACCACACGGGCGCGGAACACGCGGGTGGTCTCCTCGGAGAGCGTGCGGGTGCGCACGGCATCGGGACGGGTGTTGTCGCCGATATAGGCGGCCGGGTCCTTACCGGTCAGCGACCGCACGGTGGCGATCATGCCGCCGTGATACTGGAAGTAGTCGTCGGAGTCGGCGATATCGTGTTCACGCGTGTCGGTGTTCTTGGCCGCCACCACGATCCGGCGATAGGCGCGGTTCATGTCCTCCGAAGCAGGCGCGCCGTCGAGGCCGCGACCGTAGGCGAATCCGCCCCAGGCGGTGTAGACCTCGGCGAGATCGGCGTCATCGCGCCAGTTACGGCTGTCGATGAGCTGCAACAGTCCCGCCCCGTAGGTGCCCGGCTTGGATCCGAAAATCCTTGTGGTGCTGCGTCGCTGATCACCGTGATCGGCCAGGTCGGCCAGCGCGTGGGCGCGGACGTAGTTGTCCTCCGGCGCCTCGTCGAGGGCGGCGACCAGCGACACCGCGTCATCGAGCATCGTCACCACGTGCGGAAAAGCATCGCGGAAGAATCCCGAGATGCGCACCGTCACATCGATGCGGGGCCTGCCGAGCTCCGCCGGAGTGATCACCTCCAGGTCGACGACGCGTCGCGATGCGTCATCCCAGATGGGCCGGACGCCCAGCAGGGCGAGCACCTCGGCGATATCGTCGCCGGAGGTGCGCATGGCCGAGGTGCCCCATACCGAGAGCCCGACCGACTTCGGCCACTCGCCGTGATCGGTGCGGTACCGCTCGACCAGTGAATCTGCCAGGGCCACACCGGTTTCCCAGGCAAGCCGAGACGGCACGGCCTTGGGATCCACCGAGTAGAAGTTACGCCCGGTGGGCAGCACGTTCACCAGGCCGCGCAGCGGGGATCCCGAGGGGCCGGCCGCGATGTAATGGCCGTCGATCGCCTTGAGTACCGCGTCGATCTCACCGGAGGTGGCGCGCAACCGCGGTGCCACCTCGGTGGCCGCGAACCGCAAGATCTGGGCCACCACGGGGTCGTCGGTCAGCTCGTCGACGGCGCCGGCATCCCAGCCGGTCTTCTGCAGCCCGGCGACCAACTGCCGCGCCGCGTCCTCGGCGGCATCGACGGCATGGCGTTCGTCGGCGCCGTCCTCGGCGAGACCGAGCGCCTGACGCAGGCCGGGTACGGTCTGCTCACCACCGAACAGCTGGCGAGCCCGCAGGATCGCCAGCACCAGGTCCAGCTCGGAGTCCCCCTCCGGTGCAAGGCCGAGGATGTGCAGGCCGTCGCGGATCTGGACATCCTTGATCTCACACAACCAGCCGTCCACATGCAACAACATGTCGTCGAAGGAATCCTCGTCGGGCCGATCCTCCAGGCCCAGGTCGTGGTCCATCTTCGCCGCGCGCATCAGCGTCCAGATCTGCTGGCGGATGGCGGGCAGCTTGGCCGGGTCGAGCGCCGAGACGTTGGAGTGCTCGTCGAGCAGTTGTTCCAGGCGCGCGATGTCTCCGTAGGTCTCGGCGCGCGCCATCGGCGGGATCAGATGGTCGACCAGGGTGGCGTGCGCCCGCCGCTTGGCCTGGGTGCCCTCCCCGGGGTCGTTGACCAGGAACGGGTAGATCAGCGGCAGATCGCCTAGGGCGGCGTCGGTCCCGCATGCGCTGCTCATCCCCAGCGTCTTGCCGGGAAGCCATTCGAGGTTGCCATGCTTGCCGAGATGGATGACCACATCGGCCTTGAACGCCGAGGGGCCATCACCGAATTGGCCAGAACCGAATTGCCCGTCCAGCCAGCGATAGGCGGCCAGGTAATGATGACTCGGCGGCAGGTCCGGATCGTGGTAGATCGCCACCGGATTCTCACCGAAACCACGCGGCGGCTGGACCAGGATCACGACATTGCCCGACCGCATGGCCGCGATGACGATATCGCCGTCCGGGTTGTGGGTGCGGTCGACGAACAGTTCGCCCGGGGGCGGGCCCCAGTGTTCGACCATGGCGTCGGCGAGTTCGGCGGGCAGGGTCGCAAACCAGCGCCGGTACTCGGCCGCGCTGACCCGGATCGGGTTGAGCGCCAGCGTCTCCTCGGTGAGCCAGTCGGGGTCCTGGCCACCGCGCTCGATAAGCGCGTGGATCAGGGCATCGCCGTCTCCGGCCTCGACGCCGGGTACCTCGCCGATGTCGATGCCATGGTCGCGCAGGGCGCGCAACAGCGCGATCGCACTGGCCGGGGTGTCCAGCCCGACGGCGTTACCGATCCTGGCGTGTTTGGTCGGATAGGCCGAGAAGACCAGCGCGACCTGCTTCTGCGCGGCGGGGATGCGGCGCAGGCGGGCGTGGCGCACGGCGAGACCGGCCACCCGGGCACACCGCTCGGGGTCGGCGTTGTAGGTGATCAAACCCTCGTCGTCGATCTCCTTGAACGAGAACGGCACGGTGATGATGCGTCCGTCGAACTCGGGCACGGCCACCTGGGTGGCGACATCCAGCGGGGAGAGCCCGTCATCGTTGGCCGACCAGGCGGCGCGCGAACTCGTCAGGCACAAGCCCTGCAGGATCGGGACATCCAAGGCCGCCAGATGGGCCACGTTCCAGCCGTCATCGGCGCCGCCTGCGGTGACGGTCGCCGGGGTGGCACCACCCGCGGCGAGCACCGTGGTGATCAGCGTGTCGGCGGTGCCCAGCAGGTCCAGCAGGTCGGCCTCTGCGGTCCGCAGTGAGGCGCAGTACACCGGCAGTGCGCGGCCGCCAGCCGTCTCGATGGCCGCGCACAGCGCCTCGATATAGCCGGTGTTGCCCGCCAGGTGCTGGGCCCGGTAGTAGAGCACGGCAACGGTGGGAGCGTCGGGCCGTGCCGCTTCGGCGCGTTCGAGGACACCCCAGGTCGGGATCTGTACGGGAGGGTCGAAGCCCTGGCCCGTCATCAGCAGCGTGTCGGACAGGAAGGCGTGCAGCCCGCGCAGATTCTCGACGCCGCCCTGAGCTAGATAGACATGCGCCTCCAGGGCCACGCCCGCAGGCACCGTCGAATACCGCATGAGCTCGGCATCGGGCGCCTGTTCACCGGAGAGCACGACGGTCGGCACGCCGCTGGCGACCAGAACGTCGATGCCGTCCTGCCAGGCGCGGTAGCCGCCGAGGATGCGCACCACGACGATGTCGACACCGGTCAGAAGCTCGGCCAGCTCCCGGTCGAGTTCGTCCTGCAGCAGCCGGGACGGATTGGCCCAGCGGTACTGCGCGCCGCTGGCGCGGGCGGTGATCAGGTCGGTATCGGACGTGGAGAGCAGCAATACGGTCGGCACCCGCTCAATCCTGCCCCACCGCACCCCCGGCGTGGGGCGCGCCCGGTGTTTCCCGCCGGGTACTTCCTCAGCCGCCCCAGCGGGCGTACCAGGAGCCTCGGTAGGGAGTCGCGATGGCGGCGACGACGAGGGCAACGCCAAGTCCGATGGCAATCAGGGACGCCATGTGTCGCCTCCTTTCGGTAGGGGGTACCGGCTGGTACCAGTTGGTACCGAGAACGTAGCCCCGGATCGGTCACAAAAGAGCGATCTGTGCGTGAGCCGACAGCTCCGATCTTGATGTGACCTATCACACATCGATCCACATTCCGGGGCGCTGACCTGCGCACAACGGCTTTTGGATCGCCGTCGGTAAAACCGTGGGCGGCTGCGGGTTCGCCTGGCCCAATATTCCTATGACCCTTCCCGACCCATCGCACCCACAGCCACCGGTACGCGTTGTGAAGCTCGGTGCGCACATCGGCGCCCGCGTGGACGGTGTGCGCCTGGCCGGTGACCTCGACCCGGCAACCGTCGCGGCCATCAACACCGCGATGCTGGAGCACAAGGTGATCTTCTTCCGTGGACAGAACCATCTCGACGACGAGGGCCAACTGTCCTTCGCGCAACGTCTCGGCACCACCACCGCGGCGCATCCGACGGTGCTGTCGCGGGGCGCCAGGGTGCTGCCCATCGACTCGCGCTACGACAAGGCCAACAGCTGGCACACGGACGTGACCTTCGTCGATCGCATCCCGAAGGCCTCGCTGCTGCGTGCCGTCACCCTGCCCGAATACGGCGGGACGACGGTGTGGGCCAACACGGCCGCAGCGTATGCCCAGCTGCCGGAACCGTTGCGGTTGTTGGCCGAGAACCTGTGGGCGGTGCACACCAACAAATACGACTACAGCGCGGACCACCCGGACGGCGACCAGCGGCACGACGTGCCGGCAGGTACGGTGCGCGAATATCGGGCCGAGTTCGAATCCGAGTACTTCGAGACCGAGCACCCGGTGGTACGCGTACACCCGGAGACCGGCGAACGGGCCTTGTTGCTCGGTCATTTCGTCAAACGACTGGTCGGACTGGGCTCGACGGAGTCGGCCGCGTTGTTCAATCTGCTGCAGGCGCGGATCACCAAGTTGGAGAACACCGTCCGGTGGAACTGGGCTCCCGGCGATCTGGCCATCTGGGACAACCGGGCGACTCAGCACTACGCGGTCGCCGACTATGACGACCAGTTCCGCCGACTCAGCCGGGTCACGCTGGCCGGGGATGTGCCCGTGGCTGTCAATGGCGCGACCAGCCGGGTGATCGCCGGTGACGCCGAAAAGTACTCAGTGGTGGTCACCCCGGTTGCACTGGCCGGGTGAGCATTCGGCATCGGGCAGTACGGTGGATGGGTGAGTCGAACCCGCGATCAGGACGCCTGTCCCGGCGCGCTGCAGGTGCACCAGGCCGCCGACGGGGCCCTGGTGAGAGTGCGTCTGCCCGGCGGTTTCCTCGACGCGGCGGCCCTGGAGACGCTTGCCCATCTGGCCATCGAATGCGGTAACGGTGCGCTCGAGTTGACCTCGCGCGGCAGCGTGCAGATCCGCGCGATCACCGACACCGCCCGCGTCGCCGATGCCATCGCCGGCGTCGGGTTGTTGCCGGCGCCGGCGCACGAACGGGTCCGCAACATCGTCTCCTCCCCCCTGTCCGGCAGGTCCGGTGGTCTGACCGATGTGCGCGGGTGGGTCCACGACCTCGACGCTGCGCTGCAGGCCGACAGTGCGCTGTCCCAGTTGCCCGGCCGGTTCTGGTTCTCCATCGATGACGGCCGTGGGGATGTCAGCGGACTGCACACCGATGTGGGTCTGCAGGTCACCGACGATGGCGTCGCACTGTTGCTGGCGGGTTCGGACACCGGTGTGCGGTTGTCGGTCGACAGCGCCATACCGACCGTGATCGAGATCGCCTCGCGATTCCAGCGCGATCGCGGAAAGCGTTGGCGAGTGGCCGAACTCGACGACCCCACCGTGTTGACCGCAGGCCATGAGGTGTCGGTTCCTGCCGGGCAGCGGCTGGTGGTCGGCGACACCGCGCGCGGACCGGTGGGGTGGATCGAGCAGACCGGCTCCGATCCCCTCGTCACGCTGGCGGCGGTGGTGCCCCTGGGGGTACTGCCCGCGCGCACCGCGGAATTCGTGGCCGCGATCGACGCACCACTGGTGGTGACGCCGTGGCGTTCGATTCTGATCTGCGATCTGCGCGAGGAGGTCGCGGATACTGCGCTACGCGTGCTCGCACCGCTGGGCCTGGTCTTCGACGAGGCCTCACCGTGGCTGACCGTCAGCGCCTGCGCAGGTAGTCCCGGCTGCGAACGGTCCAGGACCGATGTCCGTGCAGATGCGCTCGCCGCGGTCGACTCCGGTCCCGCTGCACCGTCGGGAGCCCATCGGCACTTCGTGGGCTGTGAGCGCGGCTGCGGCGCGCCGGCGGGCGCCCAGGTGTTGGTTGCCTCCGCGGACGGATACCGACCGCGTCACACGTAGGGTGAGCGGGTGCTCGAATACATCCGCGACGCCGCGGAGATCTACCGTGAGTCCTTCGCGACGATCCGTGCCGAAGCCGATCTGGCGCGCTTTCCCGAGGATGTCGCCCGGGTTGTCGTCCGCCTGATCCACACTTGTGGGCAGACCGATGTCACCGAACACGTCGCGTTCAGTCCCGATGTGGTGGCCAGGGCGAGCGCGGCGCTCGCCGCGGGCGCGCCGGTGCTGTGCGACTCGTCGATGGTGGCAGCCGGAATCACCCGGTCTCGCCTGCCCGCCGACAACGAGGTGATATCGCTGGTCGCCGATCCCCGCGCCCCGGAGGTGGCCGCGCGGCTGGGCAGCACACGCTCGGCCGCGGGCGTGGACATCTGGGCTGACCGGCTCGACGGTGCGGTGCTGGCGATCGGTAACGCACCGACCGCCCTGTTCCGATTGCTCGAGCTTCTCGACGACGGCGCGGCCGTCCCGGCGGCGGTGCTCGGCGGACCGGTCGGCTTCGTGGGGTCCGCGCAGTCCAAGGACGAGCTGATAGCCCGCCCGCGCGGGATGGACTACCTGGTGGTGACAGGCCGTCGTGGCGGGAGTGCGATGGCGGCCGCAGCGGTGAATGCGATTGCGAGTGAACGCGAATGAGTCGAGGAACGCTCTACGGTGTGGGCTTGGGTCCCGGTGATCCCGAGCTGGTCACGGTCAAGGCGGCCCGGGTGATCGGGGAGGCCGACGTGGTGGCCTATCACAGTGCCAGGCACGGCCGCAGTATCGCGCGTCGGATCGCCGAACCCTATCTGCGCGCGGGACAGATAGAAGAACACCTGGTGTATCCGGTGACCACCGAGACCACCGAGCATCCCGGTGGCTACGACGGGGCCATGGAGGACTTCTACGCCGAATCGGCCGAGCGCATCGCCGTCCACCTGCGGGCGGGTCGCAATGTCGCGCTGCTCGCCGAGGGCGATCCGCTGTTCTACAGCTCCTACATGCACATGCACACCCGGTTGACCGAACAGTTCCGGGCCGTGATCGTGCCCGGTGTCACCTCGGTCAGCGCGGCCTCGGCCGCCAACGGTATGCCGCTCGTGCAGGGCGATGAGGTGCTGACCATCCTGCCGGGAACCCTGCCCGGCGCCGAGCTGGCCCGTCGGCTGGCCGATACCGACGCCGCGGTCATCATGAAACTGGGCAAGTCCTATTCCGAAGTCCGCCAAGCACTCTCGGAGACCGGCCGGCTCGAGCGGGCCTTCTACGTCGAGCGGGCCAGCACCGACCAGGAGCGGGTGCTCGCCGCCGCCGATGTCGATGCGGACTCGGTGCCCTACTTCTCCATCGTCATGCTCCCCGGTGAAGCGGCGGTTCAGCGCCGCGGCGGCAGCGTGGCGGTGGTCGGGCTGGGCCCGGGCGACCTGGACTGGATCACGCCGCAGGCGCGCCGCGAGCTGGCCGCCGCCACCGATCTGATCGGCTACTTCCCCTATCTGGACCGGGTCGGTGTGCGCACCGGTCAGACCCGCCACGCCAGCGACAACACCGATGAACCGGCGCGGGCTCGGCTGGCCTGTGAGCTCGCCAGGCAGGGCCGGTCGGTGGTGGTGGTGTCCTCGGGAGACCCCGGCGTCTTCGCGATGGCCACCGCGGTCCTGGAGGAGGCCGTGCACTGGCCCGATGTCCACGTCCGGGTGATCCCGGCGATGACCGCGGCCAACGCGGTGGCCAGCCGTGTCGGTGCGCCGCTCGGCCACGACTATGCCGTGATCTCACTGTCCGACCGGCTCAAACCGTGGGACATCATCGCCAAGCGGATCAGCGCGGCCGCCGCCGCCGATCTGGCCATCGCGGTGTACAACCCGGCGTCCAAGACGCGGACCTGGCAGGTCGGCGCCATGCGCGATCTACTCCTGGAGCATCGGTCCCCCGACACGCCGGTGGTGATCGGCCGCGACGTGGCCGGACCGCAGGAAAGTGTGCGGGTGGTGACGCTCGGGGAATTGAATCCCGACGAGGTCGACATGCGATGCCTGCTGATCATCGGGTCCTCGCAGACTCGGGTGCACGGCGACATCGTGTTCACCCCGCGCACCTACCCGGAGCTGACCTCGGCCGAGCATCGTTGACAGCCCCCGGCATCACGTCTAGTTTTCGCTGGTGATCCCGCGTACTCCCGATGACGTGACGGCGGATTGGCTGACCGGTGTGCTCGGCGCACCTGTCGACAGTGTCGACATCACCCCAATCGGTACGGGCCAGACCGGTGCGACCTACCGCGTGCGGCTCGGCTACGCCGACGCTGCCGAGCTGCCCACCACCTTTGCCGTGAAGCTGTCCGCACAGGAAGATGCCGTCCGCGATCGGGTCGCCCTGGGCTATCGATCAGAGCATGCGTTCTATACCGGGATCGCCGACCGGGTGCAGGTACCGGTCCCACGCCACTACCACTGCGATATCGGCCCCGACGGAGGCGATTTCGTGCTGCTGCTGGCAGATCTGGCACCGGCCGAACAGGGTGACCAGATCGCAGGCTGCAGTCCCGAGGAGGCTGCGCTCGGGGCACGCGCGCTGGCCGGCCTGCACGCGCCGAGCTGGTGCAACCCCGAGCTGACAGGCTTACCCGGAATCCCGATGCCCAAGCCCGACGCCGCGATGGCAGCCGGGATGGGCGATCTGGCGAAGATGGCCGCCGAGGCCACCCTGGAACGACTCGGGGACCGGATGACCGCAGATGATCGCGCGACCCTGGCGGCGGCGCTGGCCATGGTGACACCCTGGCTGCTGACCGAACCGGGCCGGTTCGGGCTGTTGCACGGCGACTACCGCCTGGACAACATGCTCTTCGACCCGGCTCGTTCTACCGTGACGATCGTCGACTGGCAGACCCTCGCCGTCGGACTGCCCGCCCGCGATCTGGCGTACTTCACCGGAACCAGTCTGGATCCCGAGGTCCGCGCGGCGGCCGAGCAGGATCTGGTCGCCGAGTACCATGCCGCGCTGACCGAGCTCGGCGTCACCGATTACGACGTCGAAACCTGTTGGCGTGATTACCGTCTGGGCATGCTGCAGGCGCCGCTGATCATCGCGTTCGGGGTCGCCTTCGCGACCTCCACCGACCGCGGCGACGAGATGATGGTGGCCATGGCCCGACGGTCCTGCCGCGCCATCCGCGAACTGGACACCCTGGCCCTGATCTAGCGCCGGGCGTGCACCCAGTCGACCGCCGCGTCGACGGTGTGCACGCTGGCCACCCCGTCGGGCAAGGCCGGGCGGTCCACCATGATCACCGGCACGCCTGCCTGGCCGGCGGCATCGAGTTTGGCCTGCGTCATCGCACCACCGCTGTTCTTGGTGACCAGCGCGTCGATACCGTTGTCGCGCAGGAGTTTCAGCTCGTCGGCCAGATGGTAGGGCCCGCGCGAGAGCACCAGTCGGTGGCGATCCGGAAGCAGCTCGGGTTCGGGCGGCGTGACGGCGCGGATCAGGAACCATGCGTCGACGCCGCGGAAGGCGGCGGTCCCCGAGCGGCCGGTCGTGAGGAACACCCGCCGGTATCGGCGACGGGCCACCGTCTGTGCCGCCGCGCCGTCATCGGGCACGACGATGGCGTCACCGTGCGGCCAGCCCGGGCGGGCCAGGACGACATGCGGTACACCCACCATCGCCGCCGCGCGCGCCGCGTTCGCGGTGATGGTGGCCGCGAACGGATGGGTGGCGTCCACGACCAGGGTGATGCCGTTGTCGGTCAGCCAGCCGGCCAATCCGTCCGCACCGCCGAATCCGCCGATGCGCACTTCGCCGACCGGCAACGCGGGGTCGGGCACCCGGCCTGCCAACGAACTGATGACCGCGACCTCGGGATGTAGTCGGGCAGCCAGGTCGCGGGCCTCGCCGGTTCCACCGAGTAGCAAGACCCGCACTAGTGTCGACTCCCCCGCCGGCGCCCCGTCGAGTACAGATAGCTGTCGGTGAACCCCTGTGCGCCGAGGACATCTCCGACGATGATGACCGCGGTCTTGGTTATGCCGGCTGCGCGCAACCGCTCGGCCAACTCCCCGAGCTGGCAGCGCACCACCTGTTCGGCAGGCCAGCTGGCGTATGCCACCACCGCACAGGGCGTTTCGGTGGTATACCCGGCGTCCGGAGCGGTGAGCTCGGCGACGATGGACTCGGCCTGGGCGGCGGCCAGGTGCAGCACCAGAGTGGCGCCCGGTGCCGACAGCGCCGCCAGCGATTCGCCCTCGGGCATGGCGGTCGACAGCGTGGCGACCCTGCTCAAGGTGACCGTCTGCGCCACCCCGGGCACCGTCAACTCGCGCCCGAGCGCCGCGGCGGCCGCGGCGAACGCGGGCACTCCCGGCACGACCTCGTAGCCGATGCCGAGCGCGTCCAGCCTGCGGCATTGCTCGGCGAGTGCGGAGTACAGCGACGGATCGCCCGAATGCAGCCGGGCCACATCGTGTCCGGCGCCGTCGGCGGCGGCGATCTCGTCGATGATCTGATCCAGCGTCAGCGGTCCGGTGTCGATCACCCGCGCTCCCGGCGGGCAGAACGCCAACAGGTCCGGCGGCATGATCGAACCGGCGTACAGGCATACCGGGCTCTGCCCGAGCAGCCGTTGTCCGCGCACGGTGATCAGGTCGGCCGCCCCGGGACCGGCCCCGATGAAATAGACGGTCACGGTTTCACCCAGGCCCACTGGGTGACCGGCAGCGCCGGGCGCCACGCGGTGAAGCCACCCACCGGCCCACCGTGATAGTGCTGAAAACGTCGCAACTCGCCACCCTTCTGTGCGTACCACTGTGCCAGTGCGGCTTCGGACTCCACCGTCACGGCATTGACCACCAGCCTGCCCTGGCGGGGCAGTCGGTCGACACAGGCCTCGATCAGCCCGGGCTGCGTCACGCCTCCCCCGACGAACATCGCCGCCGGGGGCGCCACATCACCGAAGGGCTCCGGTGCCGCGGATCGCACGTCGATGCGCACCCCGAAGGCGGCCGCGTTCATCGTGATCCGGTTGCGGCGGTCGGCATCTCGCTCGAAGGCCACAGCCCGGCATCCAGGGGCGCTGCGGCACCATTCGACCGCGACGCTACCCGATCCGGATCCGACGTCCCAGAGCAGTTCGCCGGGGCGTGGACCGAGCGTGGCCAGCGTGACGGCCCGGATGGACTGCTTGGTGATCTGTCCGTCGTGGGCGAACGATTCGTCGGGCAGCGCGTGTGCGC
The DNA here is from genome assembly GCF_036946495.1 of Mycolicibacterium neoaurum. Classification (NCBI taxonomy): domain Bacteria; kingdom Bacillati; phylum Actinomycetota; class Actinomycetes; order Mycobacteriales; family Mycobacteriaceae; genus Mycobacterium; species Mycolicibacterium neoaurum. Next base: position 308,307 of record NZ_JAQIIX010000001.1, on the reverse strand, counting down.
GGCGCATATCGGGCAGGTACCGCACCGCGACCACGTTGAGGTCGTCGACATGCGCGGTGAAGGTGTCTGCCGTGCTCCGGGTGATGCGTTCATCCGGGCCACCGAGGTTCTCCAACACGATGAATTCGGACTCGCCGCGGTCGGTTTCGGTCAACAGCCGGGCCAGTGTGGCGGGTGTGTCGCCGTCGCGGCTGAGCACGACGGCCCGGCCACCCCGGCGTACCGCCGTCACGGGGTCTGCGGTGACCAGACTGATCACCTCGGTCTCCTGCGCGGGCCAGCCCAGCCGCGCGCACGCCAGCGTCACCGACGACACATGGGGCAGGACGCGGACGGCATCGGCGCCGAACACCCGGATCAACGTGGCCCCGATCCCGTGCAGCATCGGGTCTCCCGAGGCGACGACGTGCACGGTGTCCAGACCGTCGAACATCGTGGGCAATGCGTCCAACAGGGGTGAGGGCCACTGCCTGCGCTGGGCGCAGATGCTCTCATCCAGCATGTCGAGCTGTCGACCGGAGCCGTAAACGACGGTGGCGCCGCGTAGTTCGGCTGCCGATACCGGCGAGAGTCCGGCCATCCCGTCGGCACCGATGCCGACCACCACGATCCGTGCACTCATCGTGGCAGCCTCCGCCAGATCGGGGCGGGAAGAAGGCGGAACACCGCGGCGATCCCTCCAACCTGCCACGGCACCCAAACCCGCCGTCGCCTGCCGGACAGCGCCCGTACCGCGGCATCGGCGACCTGCGCCGGGGTGCTGGAGAACGGTGCCGGCGCCATCCCCTCGGTCATCCGGCCGATGACGAACCCGGGACGGATCACCAGCAACCGGACGCCCGAACCGTGCAGTGCCTGTGCCAGTCCGGAGCAGAAGCCGTCCAGACCGGCCTTCGCCGAGCCGTAGACGTAGTTCGCGCGGCGCACGCGGACCCCGGCGATCGAAGAGAAGGTCAGGATGGTCCCGGCGCCGGCCGACCGCATGGTGGCGGCGAGTTCGGTCAGCAGACTGACCTGGGCGACGTAATCGGTGTGGGCGATCTGCGCTGCATGCGCGGAATCGCTCTCGGCCCGGTGCTGATCGCCGAGGATGCCGAAGGCCAACACCGCCACGTCGATGGGCCCGTGTTCGGCGACCAACGCCGCGATGAGCCCGCCGTGCGAGCCCAGATCGTCGGCGTCGAACTCGACGGTGTGCACCTGCGCCGCCCCGGCCGCCCGTACCGCGTCGGCTTCGGCGGTCAGGGTTCCAGACCGCCGGGCGGCCAGCACCACCGACCTGGCCGGTGCCAAACGCGTCGCGATCTCCAGACCGATCTCGCTGCGCCCGCCGAAAATCACGACGAGCCCCGTGTCCTTCATGGCTGTGATTATGTCCTGCGCTAGCGTGGACCCCGATGGGCAAGGCAACCACACGACTGACCAATGACGCACTGGCATTCCTGACCGAGCGTCATCTGGCCATGCTGACCACGCTGCGGGGTGACAATTCACCGCATGTGGTGGCCGTCGGGTTCACCTTCGACCCGACCACCCATCTTGCGCGTGTCATCACCACCGGTGGATCGCAGAAGGCTGTCAACGCCAAAGAGCGCGGCGTGGCCGTGCTGAGCCAGGTCGACGGTGCGCGCTGGTTGTCGCTGGAGGGTACGGCCACCGTCAGCGGTGACCCCGACGACGTCCGGGATGCCGAATTGCGTTATGCGCAGCGCTATCGGACCCCGCGGGTCAATCCGCGTCGAGTGGTCATCACGGTGCGCATCGAACGGGTGCTCGGCTCGTCGTCGTTGCTGGACCGCAGCGAGAGCTGAGCACCGGAGCTACACCGGAACGATGACCAGCTCGTGCGGCCGGTTGTTCACCGACTCGACCCCATCCTCGGTGACGATCACGATGTCCTCGATGCGGGCTCCCCACTTCCCGGCGAAGTAGATGCCGGGCTCCACCGAGAAGGCCATTCCGGTCTCCAGGATGATGTCGTTGCCCGTGACGATATAGGGCTCCTCGTGCACCGACAGGCCGATGCCGTGACCGGTGCGGTGCACGAACGCCTCGGCAAGGCCCGCTGCGGCGAGCACATCACGAGCGACGGCGTCGACCGCCTCGGCGGTGATGCCGGGACGCACCGCCGCGACGGCCTCGGCCTGCGCACGCTCGAGCACCGCGTACTGCCGGGCCACCTCGGCATCGGGCGCGCCGAGGCTGTAGGTGCGGGTGGAGTCGGAGTTGTAGCCGGGAGCGTACGGCCCACCGATGTCGACGACGACGATATCGCCGGCGCACAACACCCGCTCGGAGCATTCGTGGTGTGGGTCGGCACCGTTGGGACCGGATCCGACGATGATGAACGCCACCTCCGAATGTCCCTCGGCGACAATGGCTTCGGCGATATCGGCCGCCACCTCGGCCTCGGTGCGCCCGGGCACGAGGAAATCCGGCACGCGGGCGTGCACCCGGTCGATGGCCGCACCGGCCTTGCGCAGCGCGTCGATCTCGCTCTCGTCCTTGACCATCCGCAACCGACGCAACACCTCGGTGGCCAGCACCGGAACCCGGCCGAGGATATCGGCCAGCGGCAGCAGGTGCAGAGCGGGCATCGAGTCGGTGACCGCCGTCGCCGGCCCGTCACCTGTCGCTGCGCCGGCCCCACCCGCTCCGAGAGCCGCGGCCACCAACGCGTAAGGATCCTCGCCGTCGACCCAGTCCCGCACCGTCACACCGAGTTCGGGGATGGCGGACTCGCGCAGCGCGGCCAGTTCCAGGCGCGGCACCACCACCGTGGGCGTCGACCCGTCGGCAGGCAGCACCAGCGCGGTCAGTCGTTCGAAGGTCTGCGCGCGCGAGCCGGTCAGATACCGCAGGTCGTAGCCGGGCGTGATGATCAGCCCGGACAATCCGGCAGTGGCGGCGCCTGCGGCGGCATCACGTAGCCGGCGGGCGTAGACATCGGTGCTGAAACGGGTGGTGTCCCCGGCGTTGGCCATACCCATAGGCTAGTGCGATGCCCGACTCCGGATCTCTCCGCACCGCAACGCTCGCCCCGGGGGACCGCCCCGTCCTGCTCCTCGACGGTGCCAGCATGTGGTTCCGGTCCTTCTTCGGTGTGCCGTCCTCGATCACCGCTCCCGACGGGCGCCCGGTCAACGCGTTGCGCGGGTTCATCGACAACATCGCCGCGCTGGTCACCACGCACCGGCCCGGCCGGCTGGTGGTGTGCCTTGACCTCGACTGGCGCCCGCAGTGGCGAGTGGACCGCATCCCGTCGTACAAGGCCCACCGAGTCGAGGAAGCTCTGCCCGCCGGCACCCCAGACGTCGAGGAGGTCCCCGACGAGCTGACGCCGCAGGTCGACATGATCATGGCGATGCTCGACGCGTTCGGGATCGCCACGGCCGGTGCCCCCGGATACGAGGCCGACGATGTGTTGGGCACCCTGGCCGCCGCGGAGAAGCAGGACCCGGTGGTGGTGGTCAGCGGCGACCGCGACCTGCTCCAGTTGGTGCGCGACGAACCGGTACCGGTGCGGGTCTTCTACATCGGGCGTGGCTTGGCCAAGGCGGTGCTGTTCGGGCCCACCGAGGTCGCCGAGACCTATCACGTTCCGGTCGACCGGGCCGGGCCCGCCTACGCCGAACTGGCGTTGCTGCGCGGTGATCCCTCCGACGGATTGCCAGGGGTGGCCGGTATCGGTGAGAAGACCGCCGCGACGCTGCTGGCCCAGCACGGATCTCTGGAGTCCATCATCGCCGCAGCGGCCGACCCCTCGTCGAGTGTGCCGACGGCACAACGCAAGAAGCTGCTGGCCGCCTCGGATTACATCGCCGCCGCCGAGCCGGTGGTCCGGGTGGCGCTCGATGCGCCGGTGACGCTGTCCGGGGACGGCGACGCGCTACCGCTGGCCGCCGCCGACCCGGCGCGCGTGGTCGCGCTGGCCGAGGAGTTCGGTGTGCAGTCCTCGATCGCGCGGTTGCAGAAGGCACTGGACACGCTGCCTTCCTGAGTCCCGCGGGCGTCGGTTACTTCGGGCGGCCGACCTCATAGGTGCCGTTGTCGTCCTGGAAGGTCACGGTGACCTGGCGCTTGGTGCCGTCGATGCTCACCTGGCAGGTGAAGGTGTCGCCCTTCTTCACCTCGGGGCTGACACCGCCGTTGCAGGTGACGTCCTTGACGTTCTTGGCGCCGTAGCCGTTGGCTTCATCGGTGAGGATCTGCTGCACACCGGTCTGGGCGGCGTCCACGTCCAGCGTGGTGGTCACGAAGAATCCCGGCTTCCAGAAGCCGAGTACCAGCACCGCGATGATGACCACCAGCGCGAGACCGCCGAGGACGCTGCCGATGACGGCCAGCGACTTCTTCGAACCCTCTTCGGGTCCAGGCTGGCCGTAGGGCGGGTACTGCTGCTGCGGGTCGTACTGGCCGGGCTGGCCGTACTGGGGCTGCTGGCCGTAGGGCTGGCCGTACTGCTGCGGGTAACCCTGCGGTGCATAGGCCGTGGGCTGCTGGCCGTACTGGTCGGGCTGCGGGTACTGCTGCGGCTGACCATAGGCGGGCTGACCCGGCTGCTGATACTGCGGATAACCCTGCGGTGGCTGATAGGCCGGCGGCTGGCCCCAGGCCGGCGCGTCGTGACCGGGCTGTTCCGGGTTCTGAGGCGGCTGCCAGGCGGGTTGGTCACCGGAGGGCGGGTTTCCGCCGGACTGCGGCGGCTGACCCGACCACGCCTGCGTGGGGTCAGATCCCTGCGGTCCGCTCATCGTGTCTCCTTGATCCGAGCTCGTTCTGGTCTATGTGACCCGCCGCCGCGGATCCACGCCGTCACACTACCCTGCATCAACTGCAACGACGCCGCGTCGAATGTCGTTGATGGCGCGTTTCGCCGATGCCCGCAGCGTCGGCTCCGGCGCGGTGATCCGAACCTGGTCGAGCAGATCGAGCACCTGACGGCACCACCGCACGAAATCACCGGCGGACAACACCGATCCGTTGCCGTTGACATCGGAGGCCGCCAGCGCGGAAGCCAGATCGCCGGTGGTGGCCCACTGGTGGATGGCCGCGACGAAACCGTCGTCGGGCTCACGGCTCGCTGTGATGCGTTGGCGCTGTTCATCACTGCGGATATCGGCCGACAGCCGTCGAGTCGCCGCCAGCGCCTTGCGCAGATTCGCGGTCGGGATGCGCATGCCCTGCGGTGCCGACCCGTCCCCGCGGGATTCGAACTGGACCGCCGAGAGGACACCGGCCAGCTCGGCGGGACCGAGCCCGTCCCACACCCCGCGACGTAGACACTCGGCCACCAAAAGGTCGCTCTCGCTGTAGATCCGCGCCAGCAGCCGACCGTCCTCGGTGACTTTCGGCGTGTCGCCGGTACGGTCCACGAAACCGCGCTCGCATAGCAGTACCAGGATCCTGTCGAAGGTGCGGGCCAACGAGTTCGTGGCGGCCGCGACCTTCTGGCGGATCTGCTCGTTGTCCCGCTCGATACGCAGATAGCGTTCGGCCAACCGAACCTTGTCCTCGCGGTCGCCGGCACTGTGCACGGGGTGCCGACGCAGCTGATCGCGCAGCGTCACCAGTTCGGGATCGACATCGGGTTCACCACGACCGGCCCGGTGCCTGCTGGGCACATCGAGCCCGGCCGCCGCCGACAGCAGCGCCGAGGCCAGGTCGCGGCGCACCCGGGGTTGGCGGTGCTCGACACGCTTGGGCAGCTGCATCGATCCCAGCGGCGCGGAGCCACCGGAGTAATCCGCCGACGAGATGCGGCCGGCCCAGCGGTGCTCGGTCAGCACCAGCGGCCGGGGATCGTCGGTGTCTCGGGCCGGTTCCAACACGACGGCCAGCCCACCGCGACGCCCGTTGGTGATGTTGATGATGTCGCCGCGCCGCAGGGCGGTCAGGGCGTCATCGGCGGCGCGCCGACGCTGCATCCGTGAGGCCCTGGACTGGGCGCGCTCACGCGCCGAGATCGCCGCGCGCAGGCGGGCGTACTCCAGCACCGGCGGTTCGGTCTTCTTCCCCGGCTGGGCGCCCATCTCGGCGGCCAGGTCGGTCAGCATCTTCTCCCCGCGCGACAGGCCGCGTACCAGTCCGACGACCGAACGATTCGCCTGGAACTGGGCGAATGACCGTTCCAGCAGGCTGCGCGCCTGGTCGGGTCCCAGCTGTCCGACCAGATTGATGGTCATGTTGTAGGTCGGGGCGAACGAGCTCTTCAACGGGAACGTGCGCGTGGAGGCCAACCCCGCCACCTCGGCCGGGTCGGCGGCGACATCATCGGGATGCCACAGCACCACCGCGTGGCCCTCGACGTCGATCCCGCGCCTTCCGGCTCGGCCGGTCAGCTGGGTGTACTCCCCCGGCGTCAGCGGAGCGTGTTGCTCACCGTTGTATTTGACCAGACGTTCGAGCACCACGGTGCGGGCCGGCATGTTGATGCCCAGCGCCAGCGTCTCGGTGGCGAACACCGCCTTGGTCAGGCCCGCGGTGAACAGCTCCTCCACGGTGTGCCGGAACACCGGCAGCATGCCCGCGTGGTGTGCGGCCAACCCGCGCAGCAGCCCCTCACGCCATTCGTAGTAGCCGAGCACCGACAGGTCCGAGTCCTGCAGGTCGGCGCAGCGGCGGTCGATGACCTCGGCGATCCGGGCGCGGTCCTCATCGGTGGTCAGCCGCAGCGGCGAGCGAAGGCACTGCTTGACCGCGGCATCACAGCCGGCCCTGGAGAACACGAAGGTGATGGCCGGCAGCAGACCTTCGGCATCGAGTGTGGTGATGACATCGGGTCGGGACGGTGGCCGGTTCAACGTCGGCCTGCCCTGCTGACGACCGCGACCGCGACCGCGGCCGCGCGGGGAGAAATCGGTCAGTCGCTCGGCTTCGCGCCGGTGGGCGATATGCCGGATCAGATCCTGGTCGACCAGCGTGTGATCGGAGCCGGCGAAGAGGTCGAACAGCCGCTTGCCCACCATCATGTGCTGCGACAGCGGTACCGGGCGGTGCTCGTCGACGACCACGGTCGTGTCGCCGCGCACGGTCTGGATCCAGCCACCGAATTCCTCGGCATTGCTCACCGTCGCCGACAGGCTGACCAGCCGCACCTCCTCCGGCAGGTGCAGGATCACCTCCTCCCACACCGCGCCACGCATCCGGTCGGCAAGGAAGTGCACCTCATCCATGACCACATGGGAAAGACCATGCAGCGCATCGGAATTGGCGTAGAGCATATTGCGCAACACTTCGGTGGTCATCACCACCACGGGGGCGTCACCGTTGACGGACTGGTCACCGGTCAGCAGACCGATCTTGTCCTGGCCGTAGCGACGCACCAGATCGGCGTGTTTCTGATTGCTCAGCGCCTTGATCGGGGTGGTGTAGAAGCACTTGCGGCCTGCGGCGAGCGCCAGGTGCACGGCGAACTCGCCGACCACCGTCTTGCCCGCTCCGGTGGGGGCGCACACCAGGACCCCGTGACCTGCCTCGAGCGCGGCACAGCCGCGCAACTGGAATCCGTCGAGATCGAACGGGAGCTGTGCGGCGAATGCCCGCAGCTCCGGTCCGGCCTCAGGTGGCGTCGTCATCGATCAGCGTCTGCGCGGATACCGGTGCCGGCCGGTCGATCGGTTCGGCAGCGGGGATGGGCGCCGCCTGGTCCTCGGGCACATCGGCCAGCGCTTCCCGCTTGGCCTTGCGCTTGTCGTGGATACGGGCGATCTGGATGGCGAATTCGAGCAGCAGGGACAAGGCCAGTGCCAGCGCCAACATCGAGAAGGGGTCCGAGCCGGGGGTGGCGAAGGCGGCGAACACGAACAGCGCGAAGATCAGCCCGCGTCGCCATTCCTTCAACCGCGCATAGGTCAGCACACCGATCAGGTTCAGCATGATGATCAACAGCGGGAATTCGAAGCTGATACCGAACACCAGCAGCAGGTTGATCAGGAATCCGAAGTACTGCTCACCGGAGAGCGCCGTCACCTGGACATCGCTGCCGACCGTGAGCAGGAAGCTCAACGCGGTGGAGAGCACAACATAGGCAAGCACGGCCCCGCCGATGAACAGCACACCGCCGACGGTGACGAAGGCGATCCCGAAACGGCGTTCCTTCTTGTACAGGCCCGGTGTGATGAACGCCCAGAGTTGATAGAGCCAGACCGGACAGGCCAGCACGACGCCTGCGGTCAGTGCCACCTTCAACCGCAGCATGAACTGATCGAAGGGGCCGGTGGCCAAGAGCCGGCATTGCCCGTCCGGCGCGATCGTCGCGCGCGCCGATTCGGGAAGCGAACAGTACGGCCCCCGCAACCATTCGCC